>NZ_JBEYZX010000011.1:0-156242 GCF_040646255.1 Streptomyces sp. NPDC046203
CCCGCCGCCGCGCGACCGGCCGGCCCGCCCGGCACCGGGCGCCCGCCTACGGAGAGCCGGCGAACTGGTCCGCCGCCCGCCCCGCCGGCCGCCGGTCCCTGCCCCGCGACGCCTACCGCTCCCAGGACTGGTAGCGACCCGGGACTGGCGGCGACGGGGTGGCCACGGGGCGAGGGCGGGGGCGACGACGGGGGCGACGACCGGGTCCGGTCCGCCCCGCGGGGCCGATCGGACGTCCTCTGTCGGTGCCGGGTCGTACGGTGGTGACATGCGGCCCGTTTCCAAGATCGAACGCTCGGTGGCGCCCTTCGAGGTCGTCAGCCCCTTCCAGCCCAGCGGCGACCAGCCCGCGGCCATCGCCGAACTCGACCGGCGCATCCGCGCGGGCGAGAAGGACGTCGTGCTGCTCGGCGCCACCGGCACCGGCAAGTCGGCGACCACCGCCTGGATGATCGAGAAGCTCCAGCGCCCCACCCTGGTCATGGCGCCGAACAAGACGCTGGCCGCCCAGCTGGCCAACGAGTTCCGCGAGCTCCTGCCGAACAACGCGGTCGAGTACTTCGTCTCGTACTACGACTACTACCAGCCCGAGGCGTACGTCCCGCAGTCGGACACGTACATCGAGAAGGACTCCTCCATCAACGAGGAGGTCGAACGGCTGCGCCACTCCGCGACCAACTCGCTGCTGACCCGCCGCGACGTCGTCGTGGTCGCCTCCGTCTCCTGCATCTACGGTCTCGGCACGCCGCAGGAGTACGTGGACCGCATGGTCCCCCTCAAGGTGGGCGAGGAGATCGACCGCGACCAGCTGCTCCGCCGCTTCGTCGACATCCAGTACACCCGCAACGACCTGGCGTTCACCCGGGGCACCTTCCGGGTCCGCGGCGACACCATCGAGATCTTCCCGGTCTACGAGGAGCTGGCCGTCCGCATCGAGATGTTCGGCGACGAGATCGAGGCGCTGTCCACCCTCCACCCGCTCACCGGCGAGATCATCAGCGACGACCAGCAGCTGTACGTCTTCCCCGCCAGCCACTACGTCGCGGGCCCCGAGCGCATGGAACGGGCCGTGAACGACATCGAGGGCGAGCTGGAGCAGCGTCTCAAAGAGCTGGAGAAGCAGGGCAAGCTCCTGGAGGCCCAGCGGCTGCGGATGCGGACCACCTACGACATCGAGATGATGCGGCAGATCGGCTCCTGCTCCGGCATCGAGAACTACTCGATGCACTTCGACGGCCGGCTGCCCGGCTCCCCGCCCAACACCCTCCTCGACTACTTCCCCGAGGACTTCCTGCTCGTCATCGACGAGTCGCACGTCACCGTGCCGCAGATCGGCGCCATGTACGAGGGCGACGCCTCCCGCAAGCGCACCCTCGTCGACCACGGCTTCCGGCTCCCCTCCGCGCTCGACAACCGCCCGCTGAAGTGGGAGGAGTTCCAGGAGCGGATCGGCCAGACCGTCTATCTCTCCGCCACCCCCGGCACCTACGAGATGTCCCGCTCGGACGGCTTCGTCGAGCAGATCATCCGCCCGACCGGCCTCGTCGACCCCGAGGTGGTCGTCAAGCCCACCGAGGGCCAGATCGACGACCTGGTGCACGAGATCCGGCTGCGCACCGAGCGCGACGAGCGGGTCCTGGTCACCACCCTCACCAAGAAGATGGCCGAGGACCTCACCGACTACTTCCTCGAACTGGGCATCCGGGTCCGCTATCTGCACAGCGACGTCGACACCCTGCGCCGGATCGAGCTGCTGCGCGAGCTGCGCTCGGGCGAGTACGACGTCCTGGTCGGCATCAACCTGCTCCGCGAGGGCCTCGACCTGCCCGAGGTGTCCCTGGTCGCCATCCTCGACGCCGACAAGCAGGGCTTCCTGCGCTCGGGCACCTCGCTCATCCAGACCATCGGCCGTGCCGCCCGTAACGTCTCCGGCCAGGTCCACATGTACGCCGACACCATCACCCCGGCGATGGACCAGGCCATCGACGAGACCAACCGGCGCCGCGAGAAGCAGATCGCGTACAACAAGGCCAACGGCATCGACCCGCAGCCGCTGCGCAAGAAGATCAACGACATCGTCGCCACCATCGCGCGCGAGGAGATCGACACCGAGCAGCTGCTCGGCACGGGCTACCGCAAGGGCGGCAAGGACGGCAAGGGAGCGAAGTCCCCGGTGCCGTCGCTCGCCGCGCACACGCACCCGCCCAAGGCCGCGGGCAAGGGCGCCAAGAAGGGATCGGCCGTCGACCTGGGCGACCGTCCGGCGACCGAACTGGCCGGGATCATCGAGGAGATGACGGAGCGGATGAAGGCGGCCGCCGCCGAGCTGCAGTTCGAGGTCGCCGCCCGGCTGCGCGACGAGGTCTCCGAGCTGAAGAAGGAACTCCGCCAGATGAAGGAGGCCGGACTGGCCTGAACCCCCGCCCCGGCGGGGCTCGCACGCCGCCCGGAACCGGCCCCGGTGTGTTGCAAGAACGACACGAAACGGGCCCGGTCCGGGCCGGTCGTCGGTGCGGCTGCGTAGGGTTGTCGCTGATCACACCGATGAGAGGGGCAGCGCGTGACGGTCAACATGACCAAGGGGCAGGCCATCAGCCTGGAGAAGCGGGACGGGGGCAGCCTGACGTCCGTACGGATGGGACTGGGCTGGAAGGCGGCGCCCCGCCGCGGCCTCTTCGGCTCGCGTACACGGGAGATCGACCTGGACGCCTCGGCCGTCCTCTTCGCCGACAAGCAGCCGGTCGACGTGGTGTTCTTCCGCCACCTGGTGAGCGACGACGGCTCCGTCCGCCACACCGGCGACAACCTGGTCGGCGGCGCCGGCCAGGGCGGCGACGACGAGTCGATCCTGGTGGACCTCCAGCGGGTCCCGGTCCACATCGACTCGATCGTCTTCACGGTGAACTCCTTCACCGGTCAGACCTTCCAGGAGGTGCAGAACGCGTTCTGCCGCATCGTGGACGAGACCAACGGCCAGGAGCTGGCCCGCTACACCCTCGACGGCGGCGGCCCGTACACCGCCCAGATCATGGCCAAGGTCCACCGGGCCGGTGCCGGCTGGCAGATGACGGCCATCGGCAACCCGGCCAACGGCCGTACCTTCCAGGACCTGATGCCGGCGATCTTCCCGGTCCTGTAGGACCGCCGACGCCGCACGGCGCCACCCACCCACACCTGCATAGAGGAGAGACGCGCGCGATGACCGCCGAGCTGGTCCGGGGGCAGAACCACCCCCTGTCCCACACCCGCCTGGAGATCCGGGTCTCGGCCGGTCATCCGGTCCTCGCCGCCGCCACCCTCGGCGACGAGCGGGGGCGGATAGCGGGCCCCGAGGCCGTCGCCCACCCGGGCGCGGCCGCGCTGCCCGGGATCGAGGTGTCCCGGCAGGCGGCCACGGTCCACCGGCTCGCGGTCGACCTGGCGGTGGTACGGGACTCGGTCCACCGCGTCGGCGTACTGCTCGCTCTGCCTGGCAACGGGAGCGGCCCGGCCCGTTTCGGGGCCACGGCCGCTCCCGTCGTCGGTGTCACCGGCCCCGACGGCACCCTCCTCGTCAGCTACACGATCGGCGGTCTCGACCGCGAGTCCGCGCTGATCGCCCTGGAGCTGTACCGCCGCCAGGGCGCCTGGAAGATCCGGGCCGTCGGCCAGGGGTACGAGGGCGGGCTCGCCGCGCTCCTCGCCGACCAGGGGCTCCCCGGCGCCGACGGATTCGCCGGTACGGTCCTGGTGGCCGCCGCCCGGGAGGCGGCCCGCGCGGTCGCCGCCCCGCCGCCCAGGACCCCCGGAACCCCCGGGCCTGACCGGACCCGCCACGCCGCGCCCGCCCCCGCGCCCGATTCCACTCCCGCCCCCGCGCCTGCCCCCACTCCTGCGCCCGGCCCGGCGCCCGCTCCCGCACCGGCCGGCTCCACGAGCGGTATCGACTACACCCACCCGCGCCGCCGCCCGGCCGCCACGCCCCCGCCGCCCCCTGCCCAGGCCCCGACCCCGGCGCCCGCTCCCGCGTTCGCCCAGGGGGCCCAGGGGGCCCAGGGGGCCCAGGAGGCCCCGGACCCGGCCTCCGCCGCCCCCGCCGGGCCCCCGCCGCCCGTCGCCGGCGACGCCGCCGGCTGGTCGATGGACGAGCGGCTCTACAACCAGGTGTGGGGCATGTTCGAGGACCTGGCCCGTACCGTCGCCGCGTGCCGCAGCGCCCGCGCGTTCGCCGACTCCCGGCTGGACCAGGAGCTGGACCGGCTGCTCGCCGAACCGAGGAACCGTAGCGGCGCCACCGGGGACGCCGCCCGGGCCGGCGCCCGGGCGAAGCGCGACGTCCTGGTGGCCCGCGCCCAGGAGGCGCTGGACCGCGACCTCGTCCAGCTCATCGCGGAGTCCGAGGTGGTCGAGCCCGCGCTGCCGCCCGCGTACGCCCGCTGGGACAGCCCGGTCTGGCAGACGTACCGGGTGCCCGAGGAGCTGCCGATGGCCGTCCGGCTCGGCGATCTGCACCTGCCCGAGGAACCCGGTCTGCGGGTGCCCTTCCTGGCCCGGCTGCCGCTCGCCCGCGGTCTGTGGGTGGACAGCGGGCGCGGCCACGGCGAGGCGGCGGTGTTCCTGGACGCGGCCGAACGGCGCCGGCTCGCGCTCGACTCCGCCGTCGCGCACACCGTACGGCTGCTCGCGGCGCACCCGGCGGGAGGACTGCGGGTACGGGTGATCGATCCGGCCGGGGCGGGCGCCGCCGCGTTCGCGCCGCTCGTGGAGGCGGGGGTGCTGGAGGCGCCGCCGGCGGCCGGGGCGGCCGGGGTCTCGGCGACGCTGGCCCAGCTCACCGAGCGGGTGGACCTGCTCCAGATGGCGCAGCGGGCGGACGCGGCGGAGGATCTGCCGCCGGGGCTGGACACCTCGGCGCAGTTGCTCGTGGTGCACGACTTCCCGCACGGCTTCGACGACCGGGCCCTCACCCGGTTGCGCTATCTCGCCGACGAGGGTCCGGCGGTCGGGACCCAGCTGCTGATGGTCGCGGACCGGGAGGACGCGTCGGCGTACGGGCCGGTGCTCGACCCGCTGTGGCGTTCACTGACCCGGCTCACCCCGGTCGCCGACGACCACCTCGCCGACCCGTGGGTGGGGCATGCCTGGACGTACGAGCCCCCGGCCCTCCCGGCGAGCGGCACGGTCCTTCGGCGGGTGCTCGCGCAGGTGGCGGACGCCCAGCGGCGGGAACGCCCCTGACCTGCACTTTTGAGATTGCTTTACCCATCTCTTTACCTTCTCTTGGCCTTTCGGGTACTCTCTTTCCTGCGGAGGGGAGTACTCCCTGCATGCGGTGATCCCGTCAATACGGACAGGTCCGACACCTGGTCCCGGGACGCCGGCCCGGTCGTCCCGGGTGGAAGAGACCTCCGGCAACGAGCAGGCTCCTGGTGAGCCGTACGACGCCGGAGGCGCAATGGACGTATCCGTGACCCTGTGGGTCCTGACCATCCTGGGGCTGGCCGCCCTGATCTCGGTCGACTTCCTCATCGGGCGCAAGCCCCACGACGTGTCGGTGAAGGAAGCCGGTATCTGGACAGTCGTCTGGATCGTCCTCGCCGCGCTGTTCGGGCTCGGACTGCTGTTCTTCGGCAGCAGCCAGTCCGCCGGGGAGTTCTTCGCCGGTTACATCACCGAGAAGTCGCTCAGCGTCGACAACCTCTTCGTCTTCGTCCTGATCATGGCGAAGTTCGCGGTGCCCTCCCACCTCCAGCAGCGGGTGCTGCTCGTGGGCGTGCTGATCGCCCTGGTGCTCCGCGCGATCTTCATCGCCGCGGGCGCCGCGATCATCGCCAGCTTCTCGTGGGTCTTCTACCTCTTCGGCGCGTTCCTGATCTTCACCGCCTGGAAGCTCATCCAGGAGGCCCGGTCCGGGGGCGAGGACGAGGACGAATTCGAGGAGAACCGCCTCCTCAAGTCCATCGAGAAGCGATTCGGCGTCGCCGACCGCTACCACGGCACCAAGCTGGTCATCCAGAGCCACGGCAAGCGCGTGCTGACCCCGCTGATGGTGGTCATGCTCGCGATCGGCACCACCGACATCCTGTTCGCCCTCGACTCCATCCCGGCGATCTTCGGCCTCACCCAGGACCCGTACATCGTCTTCACCGCCAACGCCTTCGCCCTCATGGGTCTGCGGCAGCTGTACTTCCTGATCGGCGGACTGCTGAAGAAGCTGGTCCACCTCAGCTACGGCCTGTCGGTGATCCTCGGCTTCATCGGCGTGAAGCTGGTGCTGCACGCCCTGCACGAGTCCGGGGTGCACGTACCGGAGATCTCCATCCCGGTCTCGCTGGCGGTCATCTGCGGTGTTCTCGCCGTCACCACCGTCACCAGCCTGATCGCCGCGAAGCGGCAGGCGCGCCGGGAGGCCGTCGAGGCCGCCCTGGCGGCCCGCGCGGCCGACGGGACGGACGCCGGGGTCTGACCGGTCTGACCCGGAAGACACGGACTCAGGGCCGGTGCGGACGATCCGCACCGGCCCTCCGTACGCCCTGCGCGCCTGCGCGTCTACGCGCGCGTACGTCCCCTGATCCGCCGGACGGCCCCTACGCCGGCTCCGGCTCCGGCTTCGCGCCGGCGGTCACCGCCCGCCCCGGCAGGGTCTCCGGCAGCAGCGCGAAACAGCCGAAGCTCACCAGGGCCACCACCGTCAGATAGGCGGCCACCCCCCACGGCGGCCCCGAGCGCCCCTCCGAGACGGCCGTCGCCACGATCGGGGTGAGCGCACCGCCGAGCACCCCTGCGAGGTTGTAGCCGACGGCCGCGCCGGTGCACCGCACCCTCGGCTCGTACAGCTCGGGCAGATACGCGGCGACCACCGAGAAGACCGTGATGAAGGCGAGGGACGCGCCGAGGAAGCCGAGGAACATCAGCCACGGGCGCGCGGTGGCCAGCAGCGCCACCATCGGGAACATCCACAGCGCCGAGGCCGCGCAGCCCGTCAGGCACATCGTCCGGCGTCCGAAACGGTCGCCGAACATGGCCACGAACGGCGTCAGCGCCCCCTTGACCGCCACGGCGCCCATCACGCACGTCAGCATCACCGTGCTCGACACCCCGAGCTGCCGGGTGCCGTAGGACAGGGCCCAGGTGGACACCGCGTAGAACACGGCGTAGCCGACGGAGAGCCCGCCGGCGGTGAGCAGCAGGATCCGCCAGTGGTCCCGGAACACCTCCAGGACCGGGGCGTCGGCCTGCTGTCCCCGGGCGCTCATCGCCTCGAACTGCGGGGACTCCGCGAGCGAGGCGCGCAGCGCGAGCCCGGCCGTGGCGAGCAGTCCGGCCGCCCAGAACGGCACCCGCCAGCCCCAGGAACGGAACTCCGCGTCGCCGAGGCCGGCGGTCAGCGCCAGCATCACCCCGTTCGCGAGCAGGAAGCCGACCGAGGGCCCCATCTGCGGGAAGCTCGACCACAGGGCCCGGCGGCGCTCGGGGGCGTGCTCGGCGGTCAGCAGGACCGCCCCGCCCCATTCCCCGCCGAGGCCGAGTCCTTGGAGGAAGCGCAGGACGAGCAGCAGGACGGGTGCGGCGATGCCGATCGAGGCGTACGTGGGGACGAAGCCGACCGCGACCGTGGCACAGCCGGTCAGCAGCAGCGAGGCGAACATGACCGGGCGGCGGCCGTGGCGGTCGCCGATGTGCCCGAAGACGGCGGAGCCGATCGGCCGGGACAGGAAGCCGACGGCGAAGGTGCCGAAGGCGGCGAGGGTCCCCGCGAGGGGCGAGAAGGTCGGGAAGAACAGCGGGCCGAGCACGAGCGCGGCGGCCGTTCCGTAGACGTAGAAGTCGAAGAACTCGATGGCCGTGCCGACGAGCGAGGCCGCGGCGAGCCGCCCCATCGAAGGGGAGCGGCGTGGCGACGGAGCGTGACTGTGGTGCATGTCGCGCCAACTACCCCGGGGCCGTACGGGTTACGGGGGGCGTGCGGAGGCATCCCCGGTGCGACCGGCCGCGCTCGCCGGTCGTACCGGGTCCCTCAGGGGGTCACCAGCCGCGCTCGTGCCACTCCGCGAGATGCGGGCGCTCGTCGCCGAGCGTGGTGTCGCCACCGTGTCCCGGGTAGATCCAGGTCTCGTCCGGCAGTACGTCGAAGAGCTTGGTCTCGACGTCGCGGATCAGGCTCGCGAACGCCTCCGGATCCTTCCACGTGTTGCCGACTCCGCCGGGGAACAGACAGTCGCCCGTGAACACGTGCGGGTGACCGTGCGGGTCGTCGTAGACCAGCGCGATCGAGCCGGGGGTGTGCCCGACGAGGTGGCGGGCGGTGAGCCGGACCCGGCCCACGGCGACGGTGTCGCCGTCCTCCACGAGGACGTCGGTGCGGACCGGGATGCCCTCCGCGTCGTACGCGCCCGCGTAGGTCCGGGCGCCGGTGGCCTCGGCCACCTCGGCCAGGGCCTGCCAGTGGTCGCCGTGCCGGTGGGTGGTGACGACGGCGGCGATGCCGTCGTCACCGATCAGCGTGAGCAGGGTGCCGGCGTCGGCGGCGGCGTCGATCAGCAGCTGCTCGCCGGTGGCCCGGCAGCGCAGCAGATACGCGTTGTTGTTCATCGCGCCGACCGCGACCTTCGAGATCATCAGGTCGGTCAGTTCGTGCACGTCCGCAGGTCCGCCGACCTTCACCGCTCCGCTGTACGTCATGGCCTCAGCCTAGTGCGGCGGGCGGTCGGCCGGGAGGCGAAGGTCCTGCGGAGACCTGCGGAGACCTGCGGGGCTCTGCGGGTCCTACAGGTCCTACGGGTCCTACAGGGGCGGGAGCTCCGGGAGCCCGGGCCCCGCGAGGACGGCGAGGTGGGCGCCCTTGTCGCCGCGTCCGGCCAGCCAGCCGAGGAGCTCGGCGCCGGTGCCGCCGAGGACGACCGGCTCGCCCTCGGTGCCGCCGGTGCGCCAGGAGGGGCCGTTCTCGTCGTGCCCGAGCCGCAGCGTCACGGGCGGGACGTCCGCACGGCCGCTCCAGCGGTCCGCGAGGAAGTCGATCTCGCGGGTGGTGAAGTCCTCCGGCAGGTCCTCCAGCTCGTAGCCGCAGCCGAGGTCGACATGGTGCAGGGCCACCTCGACCCAGCGGCGGAACGGGACCCGGGAGGCGCTGTCGGTGACGCCGTTGCGCAGCTCGACGGTGCGGCTCCAGTCGGCGGGCTCGGCGGCCACGGCCGCGAGCCGGTCGGCGGAGGCGCGCAGGTCGGCGAGCTGCTCGTCGAGCGGCCGGCCGGCGTCCCGCGCGATGTCGGCGTCGCGGGTGGCGGCGTCCGGGTACATCGGCAGGCCCCGGAGAACGTTGGCGAGGGCGTCGGCGTTACGGGAGAGGTGGGCCAGCAGATGGCCGCGGGTCCACCCCGGAAGCCGTGACGGCTCGGCGAGCGCCGCGTTGTCCCAGGAGGAGACCGCGTCGACGAGCCGGTCGGTCGCCTCGCGTACGAGGGCAAGGTCACGCACATGGTCGATCATGGCGCCGACCCTAGGCGGTGCCGGGTTTTCCGACCAGGCCCTTTCCCGTACCGGACGGGGGAGTGCGGCCACTCCTTCGGGTGAACCGGGCGGTGAACCGCCGGAAATCGAATGTACGTGCTATAAGCTCGGTGGAAGCATCCGGCATCCTTGGTTGTTGGGTGTTCAGGACCATCCGCTCTCTGAAGAAAGGTGCGGAACGGCGTGACCGACCGTCTCATCGTCCGTGGCGCTCGCGAGCACAACCTCAAGAACGTCTCGCTCGACCTGCCCCGTGACTCGCTCATCGTCTTCACCGGGCTCTCCGGGTCGGGCAAGTCGTCCCTCGCGTTCGACACGATCTTCGCCGAGGGGCAGCGCCGGTACGTCGAGTCGCTGTCCTCCTACGCCCGCCAGTTCCTGGGCCAGATGGACAAGCCGGACGTCGACTTCATCGAAGGTCTGTCGCCCGCCGTCTCCATCGACCAGAAGTCGACCTCGCGCAACCCGCGCTCGACGGTCGGCACCATCACCGAGGTCTACGACTACCTCCGGCTCCTCTTCGCCCGTATCGGCAAGCCGCACTGTCCCGAGTGCCGCCGGCCGATCTCCCGCCAGTCGCCGCAGGCCATCGTCGACAAGGTCCTGGAGCTGCCCGAGGGCAGCCGCTTCCAGGTGCTGTCGCCGCTGGTGCGCGAGCGCAAGGGCGAGTTCGTCGACCTCTTCGCCGACCTCCAGACCAAGGGCTACAGCCGCGCCCGGGTCGACGGGACGACGATCCAGCTCAGCGAGCCGCCGACGCTGAAGAAGCAGGAGAAGCACACCATCGAGGTGGTCGTCGACCGCCTCACCGTGAAGGACTCCGCCAAGCGCCGGCTGACCGACTCCGTCGAGACCGCGCTCGGCCTGTCCGGCGGCATGGTCGTGCTCGACTTCGTCGACCTCGCAGAGGACGACCCCGAGCGCGAGCGGATGTACTCGGAGCACCTCTACTGCCCGTACGACGACCTGTCCTTCGAGGAGCTGGAGCCGCGCTCCTTCTCCTTCAACTCGCCCTTCGGCGCCTGCCCCGACTGCACCGGCATCGGCACCCGCATGGAGGTCGACCCCGAGCTGGTCGTGCCCGACGAGGAGAAGTCCCTCGAAGAGGGCGCCATCCACCCCTGGTCGCACGGCCACACCAAGGAGTACTTCGGCCGGATGATCGACGGGCTCGCCCAGGCCCTCGGCTTCCGCACCGACATCCCGTACGCGGGCCTGCCCCAGCGGGCGAAGAAGGCCCTGATGCACGGCCACAAGACCCAGGTAGAGGTCCGCTACCGCAACCGGTACGGGCGCGAGCGCGCCTGGACCAGCCCCGCCTTCGAGGGTGCCGTCTCCTTCGTGAAGCGCCGGCACAGCGAGGCCGAGAGCGACTCCAGCCGTGAGCGCTTCGAGGGCTACATGCGCGAGGTGCCCTGCCCCACCTGCCGGGGCACCCGGCTGAAGCCGATCGTGCTCGCGGTCACCGTGATGGAGAAGTCCATCGCCGAGGTCTCCGCGATGTCGATCAGCGACTGCGCCGACTTCCTCGGCCGCCTCACCCTGAACGCCCGCGACAAGAAGATCGCCGAGCGGGTCCTCAAGGAGGTCAACGAGCGGCTGCGCTTCCTCGTCGACGTCGGCCTCGACTACCTCTCGCTCAACCGGGCCGCCGGCACCCTCTCCGGCGGCGAGGCCCAGCGCATCCGGCTCGCCACCCAGATCGGCTCCGGTCTGGTCGGTGTGCTGTACGTACTGGACGAGCCGTCCATCGGCCTGCACCAGCGCGACAACCACCGGCTGATCGAGACCCTGGTCCGGCTGCGCGACATGGGCAACACCCTCATCGTGGTCGAGCACGACGAGGACACCATCAAGGTCGCCGACTGGATCGTGGACATCGGCCCCGGCGCCGGCGAGCACGGCGGCAAGGTCGTCCACTCCGGACCGCTGAAGGAACTGCTCGCCAACAAGCAGTCGATGACGGGGCAGTACCTGTCCGGCCGCAAGGCGATCGGCACCCCCGACCTGCGCCGCCCGCTCGACCCCGAGCGCATGCTCACCGTGCACGGCGCCCGCGAGAACAACCTGCGGGACATCGACGTGTCCTTCCCGCTGGGCGTCCTCACCGCCGTCACCGGTGTCTCCGGCTCCGGCAAGTCGACCCTGGTCAACGACATCCTGTACACCCACCTGGCGCGCGAGCTGAACGGCGCCAAGTCCGTCCCCGGCCGCCATACGCGTGTGGCCGGCGACGACCTCGTCGACAAGGTCGTCCACGTCGACCAGTCGCCCATCGGCCGCACCCCGCGCTCGAACCCGGCGACGTACACCGGCGTCTTCGACCATGTCCGCCGGCTCTTCGCGGAGACGATGGAGGCCAAGGTCCGCGGCTATCTGCCCGGCCGGTTCTCCTTCAACGTCAAGGGCGGCCGCTGCGAGAACTGCTCCGGCGACGGCACCATCAAGATCGAGATGAACTTCCTCCCGGACGTCTACGTCCCGTGCGAGGTCTGCCACGGCGCCCGGTACAACCGGGAGACCCTGGAGGTCCACTACAAGGGCAAGTCCATCTCCGAGGTCCTGGACATGCCGATCGAGGAGGCCCTCGGCTTCTTCGAGGCCGTCCCGACGATCGCCCGCCATCTGCGCACCCTGAACGAGGTCGGCCTCGGCTACGTCCGTCTCGGCCAGTCCGCGCCGACCCTCTCGGGCGGCGAGGCACAGCGCGTCAAGCTCGCCTCCGAGCTGCAGAAGCGCTCCACGGGCCGCACGGTCTACGTCCTGGACGAGCCCACCACCGGCCTCCACTTCGAGGACATCTCGAAGCTGATCAAGGTCCTGTCGGGCCTGGTCGACAAGGGCAACTCGGTGATCGTCATCGAGCACAACCTGGACGTCATCAAGACCGCGGACTGGGTCATCGACATGGGCCCCGAGGGCGGCAACGGCGGCGGCCTGGTCGTCGCGGAGGGCACCCCCGAGGAGATCGCCTCGATCCCGGCCAGCCACACCGGCAAGTTCCTCCGCGACATCCTCGGCGCGGACCGCGTCACGGACGCCTCCCCGACCCGCACCACCAAGAAGGCGGCGGCGAAGAAGACGGCGCCCAAGAAGGCGGCGACGGCGGCGAAGAAGACCGCGGCGACGGCGAAGAAGACGGCCACGAAGAAGACCACGGCCAAGAAGGCGACGACCCCCCGCTCCCGCAAGAGCTGACCGGTCGAACCTCCGAGGGCGCCCCGCCGCACGGCGGGGCGCCCTCGTCATGCCCTCTCCCCACTCCCACCCACTTCCCCACCTCACGGCGGGAAGCGCACCCACCCACCCCCTCCTCACCCAAGCGGGAGGGGTGCGGGGTGGTGCGCAGACGACGGATGGGAGCGGGGGCCGGGAAGGGGGTCGTGTTCGAAACGTAAAGCGTGATTTGTGGCGCGGAAAAAGAACGCTTTACGCGCAAGCGAGGCTCCCGCGCCGTAAATCATGCAGTGCAGAACGCGACCCCCGGACCGGCCCACGCGCACCCACCACAACCCACGCGCACCACCACGCAACCCCGAACGCGCCCCCCCCTACAGCTCACCCCCGTACGGCGGCTCCGCCCCCGCCCGCGTGCACGTCACCGCCGCCGCCCGCGCCGCGTACGCCAGCAGCTCCCGCCACGCCTCCACCCCCCACGCCCCCAGCGCCTCCGGCGCGCCCCGCACCTCGCGCCCCACCAGCCCGTGCAACAACGCCGCGTTCACCGTGTCGCCCGCCCCGATCGTGTCCACGACCCGCACCCGCACCGCCGGCACCGACACCTCGTACTCCCGGGTGAACACGGTCAGCCCCGCCGCGCCCCGGGTCAGGACGACCGCGCCCGGGCCCCGCTCCAGCCATGACCGGGGGGTGCCGCCCAGCCAGTCCGCGTCCTCCTCGGACAGCTTCAGGACGGAGACGTGCGGCAGCCAGTTCGCGAAGCGGGTGCGGTAGGCGACGGGGTCGGGCAGCAGCCCGGGCCGGATGTTGGGGTCGAGCAGGGTGAACAGGCCGTCCCGCGCCGAGCGCCGCAGGAGCGCCTCGTACGCGGTGGCGCCCGGTTCGAGGGCCAGGGAGAGGGTGCCGAAGGCGACCGCCCGGACGTCCTCGGGCAGCGGGCCGGGCAGGGCGAACAGCCGGTCGGCGGTGCCTTCCACGTAGAAGCCGTAGCGGGCGGAGCCGTCGGGGCCCACGGAGGCGACGGCCAGGGTCGTCGGTTCGGGGCCGCGCTGGACGAGCTCCGTGCCGACTCCGGCGGACCGGAGCCCGGCCACCAGCGCGTCCCCGAACGCGTCCGTCGACACACGGGAGCAGAACGCGGCCTCGGCGCCGAGCCGCCCGAGGGCGACGGCCGTGTTGTAGGGCCCGCCGCCGGGCCGCGGCAGCAGCGGGGCCAGGGGGCCGGGCGGCCCGTCGGGAACCAGGTCGATCAGGGACTCACCGGCGACGACGATCACGTACCGGAAGGTAACCCATGAGGTGTCGCGGCGGACAGGAGTCCGTGCGGCCCCGGGGGAGGGTGTCGTCCGGCCCGCCGGTATCGTCGATGGGGTCCCCTCTGGATCCCTTGGGTCCCCTTATGCCCCATGGGTCCGTTCTCTCACGACCGCCCGTGGAGTCCTCATGTCCGGCCAGTCCACCCGCCGTACCGTCCTCAAAGGCGCCGCCCTCGCCGGAGCCGCCGGACTGGGCGTAGCCGCCTGCTCCACCGACTCCAACCTCGGCCACGCGCAGAACCCCGTGCCGACCGCTCCGGTGGACCTCGGCGCGCCCGCGGACGTCCCGGTGGGCGGTGCCAAGCTCTACCGTGAGCAGCGGCTCCTCGTGCACTGCCCGGCCGAGGGCCAGTACAAGGCGTTCAGCGCCCAGTGCACCCACGCCGGCTGTGTCCTGGACAAGATCGAGAACAACGAGGGCAACTGCCCCTGCCACCACAGCCGCTTCGACGTGGCCACCGGCAAGGCGATCCAGGGTCCGGCGACCGTGCCGCTGCCCGAGGTCCCGGTGCGGGTCGAGAACGGCAAGCTGATCGCCGGCCCCAAGGCCTGATCCCCGCTCCCGGGTCCGGGGCGCGCGCCCCGGACCTCCCGGGGTTCCCGGAAGGGCATCCGCCCGTCCCCGGTCCGCTCGTCCCCGGCCCGTCTGCCCCCGGTCCGCCCGTCCCCGCCGGTCCCCCCGATGGAGGCGCCCGGACTGTCGGTGCCCGCCAGTAGGGTGGGAGCCATGGCCGACCCGTCCAGCTACCGCCCCCAGCCGGGACAGATCCCCGACTCCCCGGGCGTCTACAAATTCCGCGACGAGCACCGCCGGGTGATCTACGTCGGGAAGGCGAAATCGCTGCGCCAGCGCCTGGCCAACTACTTCCAGCCGCTGGCGAGCCTCCACCCGCGCACCGCGACGATGGTGACCACGGCCGCCTCCGTGGAGTGGACCGTCGTGTCGACCGAGGTCGAGGCGCTCCAGCTGGAGTACTCCTGGATCAAGGAGTTCGACCCCCGGTTCAACGTCAAGTACCGGGACGACAAGAGCTACCCCTACCTCGCGGTCACGCTGAACGAGGAGTTCCCGCGGGTCCAGGTGATGCGCGGGCACAAGAAGAAGGGCGTGCGCTACTTCGGTCCGTACGCGCACGCGTGGGCCATCCGCGAGACCGTCGACCTGATGCTGCGGGTCTTCCCCGTCCGTACCTGCTCCGCGGGCGTCTTCCGCAACGCCGCCTCGGCCGGCCGTCCCTGTCTGCTCGGCTACATCGGCAAGTGCTCGGCGCCCTGTGTGGGCCGGGTCACCCCCGAGGAGCACCGCGAACTGGCCGGGGAGTTCTGCGACTTCATGGCCGGCCGCACCGGTACGTACATCCGCCGCCTGGAGAAGCGGATGACGCTGGCGGCCGAGGACATGGAGTACGAACGGGCGGCCCGGCTGCGCGACGACATAGGCGCGCTGCGCAAGGCCATGGAGAAGAACGCCGTGGTGCTCGCCGACGCCACGGACGCCGACCTGATCGCGCTCGCCGAGGACGAGCTGGAGGCCGCCGTCCAGATCTTCCACGTACGCGGCGGACGCGTGCGCGGCCAGCGCGGCTGGGTCACCGACAAGGTCGAGGCCGTCGACGCCGCCGGCCTGGTCGAGCACGCCCTCCAGCAGCTGTACGGCGAGGAGAGCGGCGACGCGGTCCCCAAGGAGGTCCTGGTCCCCGCCCTGCCCGAGGACCCCGACGCGGTCGCGCAGTGGCTGGCCGGCCGCCGAGGCTCCCAGGTGTCCCTGCGGATCCCGCAGCGCGGCGACAAGAAGGACCTGATGGAGACGGTCGCGCGCAACGCCCAGCAGGCGCTCGTGCTGCACAAGACCAAGCGGGCCAGCGATCTGACCACCCGCTCCCGGGCCCTGGAGGAGATCGCCGACGCGCTCGGCCTGGACTCGGCGCCGCTGCGCATCGAGTGCTTCGACATCTCGCACCTCCAGGGCGAGGACGTGGTGGCCTCCATGGTCGTCTTCGAGGACGGGCTGCCCCGCAAGAGCGAGTTCCGCCGCTTCCAGATCAAGGGCTTCGAGGGTCAGGACGACGTCCGCTCGATGCACGAGGTGATCGGCCGCCGCTTCCGGCGCTATCTCGCCGAGAAGGAGAAGACGGGCGAGTGGGTCGACGGTGAGGTCGGCGGGGTCGGTGAGGCGGGTGAGCCCGCCGAGCCCGGCGCCGTGCCCGCCGGAGCCCCGGCCCAGGACGCCACCGCCCCCGAGAACACCCCCGAGAACGCCTCCGAGGCCGGCGCCCCGGACCCCTTCGCCGCCCCGGAGGACGACGGACGCCCCAAGCGCTTCGCGTACCCCCCGCAGCTCGTCGTGGTCGACGGCGGCCAGCCGCAGGTCGCCGCCGCCCAGCGGGCCCTGGACGAGCTGGGCATCGACGACGTCGCCGTCTGCGGCCTGGCCAAGCGCCTGGAGGAGGTCTGGCTGCCCGGCGACGACGACCCGGTGGTGCTGCCCCGCTCCAGCGAGGGCCTGTACCTTCTCCAGCGGGTCCGTGACGCGGCCCACGACTTCGCCATCCGTTACCAGCGGTCCAAGCGGAGCAAGCGCGTCCGCAGCAGCCCCCTGGACGCGATCCCCGGCCTCGGCGAAACGCGCAAACAGGCGCTCATCAAGCATTTCGGCTCGGTCAAACGTCTCCGACAGGCGACAATCGAGCAGATCTGCGAGGTCCCCGGCATGGGCCGCAAGACGGCGGAGGCCGTGGCGGTGGCCCTCGCGCAGGCGGCTCCGGCCGCGCCCGCCGTGAACACGGCCACAGGAGAGATCATGGAAGACGACGGGGGCACCACCGCATGACCGAGCACGACCAGCACCAGGACGAGCACCGCAGCGACCACCGGACCGGCCAGCGAAACGCCCGGCAGGAGAACGACGAGCCGAAGGGCGGCGAGCAGATGGCCGAGCACGTGGGCGAGCGTGTGTACGAGGACGGAGCGCCGGACATGGACCCGGACACGGCGGAGCCCGCCGACACCAACGGCGACACCAACGGCGACGCGCCCATCCCCGAGCTGGTGATCATCTCCGGGATGTCCGGGGCCGGCCGGTCCACCGCCGCGAAGTGCCTGGAGGACCTCGGCTGGTTCGTCGTCGACAACCTGCCGCCCGCCCTGATCCCCACCATGGTGGAGCTGGGCGCCCGCTCGCAGGGCAACGTGGCCCGGATCGCGGTCGTCGTCGACGTGCGCGGCCGGCAGTTCTTCGACAACCTCAAGGACTCCCTCGCCGACCTCGACGCCAAGCAGGTCACCCGGCGGATCGTCTTCCTGGAGTCCTCCGACGACGCCCTGGTCCGCCGCTTCGAGTCGGTCCGCCGCCCGCACCCCCTCCAGGGCGACGGCCGGATCGTCGACGGCATCGCCGCCGAGCGCGACCTGCTGCGCGAGCTGCGCGGCGACGCCGACCTGGTGATCGACACCTCCAGCCTCAACGTCCACGAACTGCGCGCCAAGATGGACGCCCAGTTCGCCGGCGACGAGGAGCCCGAGCTGCGGGCCACCGTGATGTCCTTCGGCTTCAAGTACGGCCTGCCCGTCGACGCCGACCTCGTGGTCGACATGCGCTTCCTGCCCAACCCGCACTGGGTCCCCGAGCTGCGCCCGTTCAGCGGCCTGAACGAGGAGGTCGCCGCCTACGTCTACAGCCAGCCCGGCGCCAAGGAGTTCCTGGACCGCTACACCGAGCTGCTCCAGCTGATCGCCGCCGGCTACCGCCGCGAGGGCAAGCGGTACGTGACCATCGCCGTCGGCTGTACGGGCGGCAAGCACCGTTCCGTGGCCACCGCCGAGAAGCTGGCCGCGCGGCTGGCCTCCGAGGGCGTGGAGACCGTGATCGTCCACCGTGACATGGGGCGCGAGTGAAGCCGTACCGACGGCGTGCGTCCACCCTGTCGGTGCGGCGCACGCTCCGCAGACGGGGCGCGCAGCCCAAGGTCGTCGCGCTCGGCGGCGGCATGGGCCTGTCGGCCTCGCTCGCCGCGCTGCGCCGGATCACCGGCGATCTGACCGCCGTGGTCACCGTCGCCGACGACGGGGGCTCCAGCGGCCGGCTCCGCGAGGAACTGGACGTGCTGCCCCCGGGCGATCTGCGCAAAGCGCTCGCCGCGCTGTGCGGGGACGACGACTGGGGCCAGACCTGGGCCCGGGTCATCCAGCACCGCTTCCAGTCCAAGGGCGAGATGCACGGCCACGCCGTCGGCAATCTGCTGATCGTCGCCCTCTGGGAGCAGCTGGGCGGCGACCCGGTGCAGGCCCTGGACCTGGTCGGCAAGCTGCTCGGCGCGCACGGCCGGGTGCTGCCCATGTCCGCCGTACCGCTGGAGCTCCAGGCCCTGGTCAAGGGGCACGACCCGGCCCGTCCGGACGACGTGGACACGGTACGGGGCCAGGCCACCGTGGCGCTCACCCCCGGCGAGGTGCAGTCCGTGCACCTGGTGCCGAACGACCCGCCGGCCGTCCCGGAGGCGGTCGCGGCCGTCCTGGACGCCGACTGGGTGGTGCTCGGCCCGGGCTCCTGGTTCTCCTCGGTCATCCCGCATCTGCTGGTGCCCGAACTGCTCGACGCCCTGGTGGAGACCAAGGCCCGCCGGGTGCTCTCCTTGAACCTCGCGCCGCAGCCCGGAGAAACCGAGGGCTTCTCCCCGCAGCGTCATTTGGAGGTTTTGGCACGACACGCCCCTAAACTCGCCCTGGACGTGGTGCTGGCCGACGAGGCCGCCGTGCCCGACGCGTCGGCAAGAGAACCCCTCGCCGAAGCCGCCAAGCGGCTCGGCGCCGCGGTCGAGCTGGCGCCGGTGGCCCGGCCCGACGGCACTCCGAAGCACGACCCGGAGCTGTTGGCCGCCGCGTACGACCGTATTTTTCGGATGCATGGAAGGATCGGCCCATGGCGATGACGGCAGCGGTGAAGGACGAGATCTCCCGGCTCCCCGTCACCCGGACCTGCTGCAGGAAGGCCGAGGTCTCGTCGATCCTGCGGTTCGCGGGCGGGCTGCACCTGGTGAGCGGCCGGATCGTGATCGAGGCGGAGCTGGACACCGCGATGGCGGCGCGCCGGCTCAAGCGGGACATCCTGGAGATCTTCGGGCACAGCTCCGAGCTGATCGTGATGGCGCCCGGCGGGCTGCGCCGGGGCTCGCGCTTCGTCGTGCGCGTGGTCGCGGGCGGCGACCAGCTGGCCCGCCAGACCGGTCTGGTCGACGGCCGGGGCCGGCCCATCCGGGGCCTGCCCCCGCAGGTCGTCTCCGGGGCCACCTGTGACGCCGAGGCGGCCTGGCGCGGCGCCTTCCTGGCGCACGGCTCGCTGACCGAGCCGGGCCGCTCCTCCTCCCTGGAGGTCACCTGCCCCGGCCCGGAGGCCGCGCTCGCGCTGGTCGGCGCCGCCCGGCGGCTCTCCATCGCCGCGAAGGCCCGCGAGGTCCGCGGGGTGGACCGGGTCGTGGTCCGCGACGGCGACGCGATCGGCGCCCTGCTGACCCGGCTCGGCGCGCACGAGTCGGTGCTGGCCTGGGAGGAGCGGCGGATGCGGCGCGAGGTCCGCGCCACCGCCAACCGGCTGGCCAACTTCGACGACGCCAACCTGCGCCGCTCGGCCCGCGCGGCGGTCGCCGCCGGTGCCCGGGTGGCCCGCGCGCTGGAGATCCTCGGCGAGGAGGTGCCCGAGCACCTCGCGGCCGCCGGCCGGCTGCGCATGGAGCACAAGCAGGCCTCCCTGGAGGAGCTGGGCGCGCTCGCCGACCCGCCGCTCACCAAGGACGCGGTGGCCGGCCGGATCCGGCGGCTGCTCGCGATGGCCGACAAGCGGGCCCAGGACCTGGGCATCCCGGGGACCGAGTCCAATCTGACGGAGGAACTGGACGACAGCCTCGTCGGCTGACGCCCCCGCTCCTCACCCGCTCCACCCTTCTCCAGCCTTCTCCTCCCTTCTGCCGGTGCCTCCCCGAGGCACCGGCAGAAGTCGTTTCCGCGCCGGCGGAAGTCGTTTCCGCGCCGGTGGAAGCCGTTTACGGGCCAGGGTCGGGTACTTCGGTCGGGTGCCCGGGTCGCGGGGAAAGGGCCGTCACGGGCCCGTGGTCCGTACCGGACACGCCGATAGGCCGAATCTGCGGCATGGATGGCGCGATTCATTCGAAGAGATGGTTTCAACGGCCGTGCAGCGGTCACCACCCGTGACATCGCCCACCCCGGCTTCGGCCGCGAGCGCGTCCCGAATGCGGCGGAACGGGAGGCTCTGCTCGGAATGACCGTCATTTCGCTCCGACGCCATTCCGGGTGCTCAGTCGAGCACTCATTTTCGTCACGCTGTGTAGTCGAAATCGGGGCATCGGGAGGGTCGATACCCATGGGGAAACAAGGTCTGTAGGCGTTTTACCGGCACATTTCGGGCAGGGGGAGGCGCACTCGATGTCACGCGCGGCCACCATTAGAGGTAGGGTCGTAAGCGGTCGGGGACATCCCAAAATTGAAGCTCGCCGGGCGTCGAAACCCGGCGTACCACGAGGAGATCGGTTCGTGACGATCCGCGTAGGCATCAACGGCTTTGGCCGTATCGGTCGCAACTACTTCCGGGCGCTCCTTGAGCAGGGTGCCGACATCGAGGTCGTGGCCGTTAACGACCTGGGCGACACCGCGACCACGGCCCACCTGCTGAAGTACGACACCATCCTGGGCCGCCTCAAGGCCGAGGTGACCCACACCGAGGACACCATCACCGTCGACGGACACACCGTCAAGGTGCTGTCCGAGCGCGACCCCGCGCAGATTCCGTGGGGTGAGCTGGGCGTCGACATCGTCGTCGAGTCCACCGGCATCTTCACCAAGCGCGCCGACGCCGCCAAGCACCTGGCCGGCGGCGCGAAGAAGGTCCTCATCTCGGCTCCGGCCAAGGACGAGGACATCACCATCGTCATGGGCGTCAACCAGGACGCGTACGACGCGGCGAACCACCACGTCATCTCCAACGCGTCCTGCACCACCAACTGCGTGGCGCCGATGGCCAAGGTCCTCGACGAGAACTTCGGCATCGTCCGCGGTCTGATGACCACGGTCCACGCGTACACCAACGACCAGCGGATCCTCGACTTCCCGCACCGCGACCTGCGCCGCGCCCGCGCCGCCGCGGAGAACATCATCCCGACCACGACCGGTGCCGCCAAGGCCACCGCCCTGGTCCTCCCGCAGCTCAAGGGCAAGCTCGACGGCATGGCCATCCGCGTGCCGGTCCCCACCGGTTCGGTCACCGACCTGGTCGTGGAGCTGTCCCGCGAGGTCACCAAGGACGAGGTCAACGCCGCGTTCAAGAAGGCCGCGGAGGGCGACCTCAAGGGTCTGCTCTTCTACACCGAGGACCCGATCGTCTCCTCGGACATCGTGGGCGACCCGGCCTCCTGCACCTTCGACTCGTCGCTGACGATGGTGCAGGCCGACAACTCGGTCAAGGTCCTCGGCTGGTACGACAACGAGTGGGGCTACTCCAACCGTCTCGTCGACCTCACCGTCTTCGTCGGTGGTCAGCTCTAGAATTCAGGGCGGGCTTCGGCGTGAAGCAGGGCTCGGGCAGTGCGATGGTGCGCTGCGCGGGCCCTGCGTCGTGTGCTCCACCACGTGCAACAGGGAGTCAGAGAAACACATGAAGACGATCGACGAGCTGCTCGCCCAGGGCGTCTCCGGCAAGCGGGTGTTCGTCCGCGCCGACCTCAACGTGCCCCTCGACGGCACGACCATCATCGACGACGGACGCATCCGCGCCGTCGTCCCGACCGTCAAGGCGCTGGCCGAGGCCGGTGCCCGGGTCGTGGTGGCCTCGCACCTCGGCCGCCCGAAGGGCGCGCCCGACCCGGCGTTCTCGCTCGCCCCGGCCGCCGAGCGGCTGGGCGAACTGCTCGGCGCCGACGTGGCGTTCGCGACCGACACGGTCGGCGACTCCGCCAAGGCCACCGTGGCGGCCCTCGCCGACGGGCAGGTCGCCGTCGTCGAGAACCTCCGCTTCAACGCCGGCGAGACCTCCAAGGACGACGCCGAGCGCGGCGCGTTCGCCGACCAGCTGGCGGGCCTCGCGGACGTGTACGTGGGCGACGGCTTCGGCGCCGTGCACCGCAAGCACGCCTCGGTCTTCGACCTCCCGGCCCGGCTGCCGCACTTCGCCGGCTACCTCATCGCCACCGAGGTCGGCGTCCTGAAGAAGCTCACCGAGGACGTACGGCGGCCGTACGTGGTCGCCCTCGGCGGCTCCAAGGTCTCCGACAAGATCGGCGTCATCGACAACCTGCTCGACAAGGCCGACCGCATCCTCATCGGCGGCGGCATGCTCTTCACCTTCCTGGCCGCCAAGGGGCACGAGGTCGGCACCTCGCTGCTCCAGGAGGACCAGAAGGAGAAGTGCCTGGAGTACCTGGCGGAGGCGGAGCGGCGCGGGGTGGAGTTCGTGCTCCCGCTCGACGTCCTGGTCTCGGCGGAGTTCCCGGACCTGAAGGCGAAGGCCGCGACCCACCCGGAGACCGTCGCCGCGGACGCCATGCCCGCCGGCAAGCTGGGCCTGGACATCGGTCCGAAGACCCGCGAGCTGTACGCCGCCAAGCTCGCCGACGCGGGCACCGTGTTCTGGAACGGCCCGATGGGCGTCTTCGAGCACCCCGACTACGCCGAGGGCACCCGCGCCCTCGCCCAGGCGCTGCTCGACGCGCCCGGTTTCACCGTGGTCGGCGGTGGCGACTCGGCCGCCGCCGTCCGCACCCTGGGCTTCGACGAGAATGCCTTCGGCCACATTTCGACCGGCGGCGGCGCCTCCCTCGAATACCTCGAGGGCAAGACGCTTCCCGGCCTCGCCGCACTGGAGGACTGATCCACCGATGAGCACCCGTACCCCGCTGATGGCGGGCAACTGGAAGATGAACCTCAACCACCTGGAGGCCATCGCCCACGTCCAGAAGCTCGCCTTCGCCCTGACCGACAAGGACTTCGACGCCGTCGAGGTCGCGGTTCTCGTGCCCTTCACCGACCTGCGCTCCGTGCAGACTCTGGTGGACGGCGACAAGCTGAAGATCAAGTACGGCGCCCAGGACCTCTCGGCGCACGACTCCGGCGCGTACACCGGCGAGATCTCCGGCCCGATGCTGGCGAAGCTGAAGTGCGCGTACGTGGCCGTCGGCCACTCGGAGCGCCGTCAGTACCACGCCGAGACCGACGAGGTCTGCAACACCAAGGTGAAGGCCGCCTTCCGGAACGGTCTGACCCCGATCCTGTGCGTCGGCGAGGAGCTGCCCGTCCGTACGGCCGGCGACGCCGTCCCGCACACCCTGGCCCAGGTCGAGGGCGGTCTGAAGGACATCCCGGCCGAGCAGGCCGAGTCCGTCGTGATCGCCTACGAGCCGGTCTGGGCGATCGGCACCGGCGAGGTCTGCGGCGCCGACGACGCCCAGGAGGTCTGCGGGGCGATCCGCGGCAAGCTCGCCGAGCTGTACTCCCAGGAGCTGGCCGACAAGGTCCGCATCCAGTACGGCGGCTCCGTCAAGAGCGGCAACGTCGCCGAGATCATGGCGAAGCCCGACATCGACGGCGCGCTGGTCGGCGGTGCCGCGCTGGACGCCGAGGACTTCGTCAAGATCATCCGGTTCCGCGACCAGTGATCCCCGGCGGATCCGCCGGTGCCGCCGGGATCCGGCGCGACCAGTGACGATCCGCGTCTGACGATGTAGAGCCGTGACGGCGATCCGTCGTACCCTTGCGGGGGCCGGGCAGGTACCTGCCCGGCCCTTGTCCTTACAAGTCCGAGGAAGTTGGTCCAGCCGTGGTTATGGGGTTTTCGATCGCCCTGATCGTCTTCAGTGCGCTGCTGATGCTGCTCGTGCTGATGCACAAGGGCAAGGGCGGCGGCCTCTCCGACATGTTCGGTGGCGGCATGCAGTCCTCCGTCGGCGGCTCCTCGGTCGCCGAGCGCAACCTGGACCGGATCACCGTGGTGATCGGCCTGCTGTGGTTCGCGTGCATTGTCGTACTTGGCCTGCTGGTGAAGATGGACGGGTAACTCCAACCACTGGACGCGCGTTGGGCCTTACGTAGACTGGGGCATCTTCGAGCACCATCACGCAGGGAGTTACGACCGTGGCAAGTGGCAACGCGATCCGGGGAAGCCGGGTCGGAGCGGGGCCGATGGGGGAGGCCGAGCGGGGCGAGTCGGCTCCGCGTCTCCGGATCTCCTTCTGGTGCTCGAACGGGCACGAGACCCAGCCCAGCTTCGCCAGTGACGCACAGGTCCCGGAGACCTGGGACTGCCCGCGCTGTGGCTTTCCGGCAGGTCAGGACAGGGACAACCCGCCGGACCCGCCGCGCACGGAGCCGTACAAGACGCACCTCGCGTATGTACGGGAGCGGCGCAGCGACGCGGACGGGGAGGCGATCCTCGCCGAGGCGCTCGCCAAGCTCCGCGGCGAGATCTGAGGGACGGAAGGACAGCCGCGCGGCGACGCGCGGTACGACGAAGACGACGGACGGGCCTCGCCCGCGAACACGGTTCGCGGCGGGGCCCGTTCGCCGTGTCCGGGGCCGTACGCGCAGGGCCCCGCACGGGCCGGCCGCGCCGGTCGTGCACGCGGGGACCGGCCGGGCCGCCGCCCGGGGCACGCGCCGGACGGGTTCGGGGCCCACGATCAACTAAGTTGTCAGGGCGGGGCATACAACCGGCAAGACGAAGAAATGGGCGATGTCCGAGATGACGAACGCAGGCACCAGGCTGAACCAGCTGCCCGAGTGGGCGGCCCTCGGCAAGCACCGTGAGCAGCTGGGCGACACCCATCTGCGCGAGCTGTTCGCCACCGACCCCGGCCGCGGCACGGGGTACGCGCTGCGCGTCGGCGACCTGTATCTCGACTACTCCAAGCACCTCGTGACCGATCAGACCCTGGAGCTGCTGCGCGACCTGGCCGCCGCCACCGGCGTCGCGGAGCTGCGCGACGCGATGTTCCGCGGCGAGAAGATCAACACCACCGAGGACCGCGCCGTCCTGCACACCGCGCTGCGCGCCCCGCGCGGGGCGGTCGTCGAGGTCGACGGGGTGAATGTCGTCCCCGAGGTGCACGCCGTCCTCGACAAGATGGCGGGCTTCGCGGACCGGGTCCGCGCGGGCGAGTGGACCGGCCACACCGGCCGGCCGATCAAGAACATCGTCAACATCGGCATCGGCGGCTCCGACCTCGGCCCCGCCATGGCCTTCGAGGCGCTGCGCTCCTTCACCCGCCGCGACCTGGTGGTCCGCTTCGTCTCCAACGTCGACGGCGCCGACCTGCACGAGGCCGTCCGCGACCTCGACGCCGCCGAGACCCTCTTCATCGTCGCCTCGAAGACCTTCACCACCATCGAGACGATCACCAACGCCACCTCCGCCCGCGAGTGGCTCCTCGGCGAGCTCGGGGCCGGCCAGGAGGCCGTCGCCCGTCACTTCGTCGCCCTGTCGACCAATGCCGGGAAGGTCCGCGACTTCGGCATCGACACCACGAACATGTTCGAGTTCTGGGACTGGGTCGGCGGCCGCTACTCGTACGATTCCGCCATCGGCCTGTCCCTGATGATCGCCATCGGCCCGGACCGGTTCCGCGAGATGCTCGACGGCTTCCACCTGGTCGACGAGCACTTCCGCACCGCCCCACCCGAGGAAAACGCGCCGCTGCTGCTCGGCCTCCTCGGCATCTGGTACGGCGCCTTCTTCGACGCCCAGTCGCACGCGGTCCTGCCGTACTCGCACTACCTGTCGAAGTTCACCGCGTACCTCCAGCAGCTCGACATGGAGTCCAACGGCAAGTCCGTCGACCGCGACGGCCGGCCCGTCGACTGGCAGACCGGCCCGGTCGTCTGGGGCACCCCCGGCACCAACGGCCAGCACGCCTACTACCAGCTGATCCACCAGGGCACCAAGGTCATCCCGGCCGACTTCATCGGCTTCGCCCGGCCCGTCGCCGACCTGCCGGCCGGCCTCGCCGCACAGCACGACCTGCTCATGGCCAACTTCTTCGCCCAGACCCAGGCGCTGGGCTTCGGCAAGACGCCCGAGGAGGTACGGGCCGAGGGCGTGGCCGAGGAGCTCGTCCCGCACAAGACCTTCCGGGGCAACCACCCCACCACCACCATCCTGGCCGACGCCCTCACCCCGTCCGTCCTCGGCCAGCTCATCGCCCTCTACGAGCACAAGGTCTTCGTCCAGGGCGCCGTCTGGAACATCGACTCCTTCGACCAGTGGGGCGTCGAACTCGGCAAGGTCCTCGCCAAGCGGATCGAGCCGGTCCTCACCCGCGGCGAGGGCGGCGCGGACCTGGACCCGTCCACCGCCGGACTCGTCGCCGCCTACCGCTCGCTGCGCGGCCGGAGCTGACCCGGTGACGGCGGGGGAGCACACGGCGACGGCCCCGGGAACCGGGGCGTCGGGCGCGTCCGGCGCGTCCGGCGCTTCCGGGGAGGGCACGCCAGGGGAGGGTGCGATACGGCTGCGCCCGCCGGCCCACACGGTCGACGGGCGGGCCGTCGGCTGGTGGCGGGCGCGGCTGCTCCTCGCGACCGTCGTCCCGGTGGCCGTCCTGGTGGTGGCCGGCGTGCTCGTCGAGCCGGCCGCCGGCTGGCTGTTCGCCGCCGCCGGCGCGGTGGGCGCGGTGGGCCTCGCGGCCGTCGTGGGTCTCCCCGGCTGGTGGTTCCGGGTGCACCGGTGGGAGGTCACCGACGCCGCCGTGTACGTGCGGACCGGGGCGATCCTGCAGGAGTGGCGGATCGCCCCCATGTCCCGGATCCAGACGGTCGACACCGTACGGGGGCCGCTGGAGCGGGCGTACCGGCTGGCCACCGTCACCGTCACCACCGCCTCCTCGGCGGGCGCCCTGCGGATCGCGGGCCTCGACCACGAGCGCGCCGCCGAACTCGCCGAACGGCTCACCGCGATCACCCGGGCGACCCCGGGGGACGCCACATGAGCGTCCCCGCCGGCCCCGGCGCGTCCGACACAGCGTCCGGCATACCCGGATTCGCCATCCCCGGGACCGGCAGCCCTGCGACCGGCACCTCCGGCTCCGGCAGCCCCGTCGCTCCCGGCTCCGGCGACGCGGGCTGGCGGCGGCTCTCCGCCCGTTCCCCGCTCGCCGGGGCCACCATGCACTTCGGCATGGCCGCGGGCGCCGTGCTGCCCGCGTACGCCGGCGGCGGCGGTCCGTCCCGGTTCGCCCTCGCGCTGCTTTTCGGCGGAGTCCTGCTGATCGTCGGCGGCGTCGCCGCCGACGTGGTCCGGGTGTGCCGTACCCGCTACCGGGTGGGACTCGAACGGGTCGACCTGCACACCGGGCTCCTCACGGTCCGCGAACGCTCCCTGGCCCGGGACCGGATCCGCAGCGTCGATCTCACCGCCGGCCCCGTCGAGCGGCTGCTCGGCCTCGTCAAGGTCAGGATCGGCACCGGTGAGCAGACCGCCGGCGAATCCACCCTCGAACTCGACCTGGTCACCCGCGCCGAGGGCGAGCAGCTGCGGCGCGTCCTGCTCGGCCGGCCCGAGGGCCCGGCCGTCGTCACCGTCCACGACGGGGTCCTCGCCACCCTCGAACCGGGCTGGATCGGCTACGCCCCGGTCTCCTTCGTCACCCCGCTGCTCGGCATCGCCGCCACCGGGACGCTGCTCCAGACAGGCGACTGGGTCGGGGTGGGGGAGGAGGAGGCCGCCGGCTTCCTGGAGGACCGCTTCGCGGGCATTTCCCCGTACGGGGCGGCCCTCGGGGCGGCGCTGCTGGTCACCGTCGTCGGTGTGATCGGCGCGCTCGGCCGGTGGACCGAGATGTGGGCCCGCTACCGGCTCGAACGCGAGCCCGGCGGCACTCTCCGGGTCCGCCGCGGGCTTCTGACCTCCCGCTCCGTCTCCCTGGAGGAACGCCGGCTGCGGGGTGTCGAACTGGTCGAGCCGCTCGGCATACGGCTCTTCCGGGGCGCCCGTCTCGACGCCGTCGCCACCGGCCTCGCCCAGGACGACGACGACCAGCACGGCGACCTGAAGAACCTGCTGCCTCCGGTGCCCCGTGCCGTCGCCGACCGGGTCGCCGCCCAGGTGCTGCGCGTCCCCGAGACACCCACCGGCATCCCGCTCGCCGCCCACCCCCGGGCCGCCCGCACCCGCCGGGTCCGCCGGGCGCTCGTCGCCGTGCTCGCCCCATCGGTGGTGCTTGCCGTCCTCGGCGCCCGGCTCACCCCGGTCCTGTACTACGTGGCCGCCGGCACCGTACTCGTGTTCACCCCGCTCGCCCTGCTGCTCGCCCGCGACGCCTACCGCGGCCTCGGGCACGGCATCGGCGGCGCCTATCTGGTGACCCGTTCGGGCAGCGTGCGCCGCTCCACGGTCGCCCTCCAGCGCTCCGGGGTCATCGGCTGGACCATCCGGCAGACCTGGTTCCAGCGGCGTGCCGGGGTGCTGACGCTGCGCGCCACGACGGCCGCCGGAGAGGGCGCGTACGCCGTCCGCGACGCGGGCGAGAGCCAGGGCCTGGCCTTCGCCGCCGAGGCCGTACCGGACCTGTTGACGCCCTTCCTGGAGCCGGTTCCGTACCAGGCCCCGGGCAAGGAGCCGGGCAACGCGAAGGCCCGGCTCACCAAGGGGTGAACCGGGCCTGAGACGTGCCGTCGGCAGTCCCTGAGGCGTCAGGCGGACGTCTGCGGGTACAGCTCCCTCGGCAGCTCCGAGGCCGCCGCCGCGTCCAGCAGCCACAGCGTGCGCGCCTGCCCGCGGGCCCCGGCCGCCGGGGCCTGGATCTCGCCCGCGCCGGACAGCGCGATGGCCGCGGCCTTCGCCTTGTCCGCGCCCGCAGCGAGCAGCCAGACCTCCTTGGCGGCCCGGATCGCCGGAAGCGTCAGCGAGATCCGGACCGGCGGCGGCTTGGGCGCGCCGTGCACCCCGACGACCGTCCGCTCGGTCTCCCGGACCGCCGGCAGCTCGGGGAAGAGCGAGGCCACATGCGTGTCCGGGCCGACCCCCAGCATCAGGACGTCGAAGGTCGGCACCCCGTGGTGGTCGCCCGGGACGACCGCCGAGGCGAGCTGCGCCGCGTACGCCGCGGCCGCCGCCTCCACGTCGGAGCCGTACGGACCGTCCGAGGCCGGCATCGCGTGCACCCGCGCCGGGTCCAGCGGGACGCTGTCGAGCAGCGCCTCGCGGGCCTGGGTGACATTGCGCTCCGGGTCGCCCTCCGGCAGGAAGCGCTCGTCGCCCCACCACAGGTCGAGCCGTCCCCAGTCGATCGCGTCGCGGGCGGGCGCCGCGCGCAGGGCCGCGAGCAGCCCGTTGCCGTTGCGGCCGCCGGTGAGCACCACCGAGGCGGAGCCCCGGGCGGCCTGCGCGTCCACGATCCTGGTGATCAGCCGGGCCGCGGCGGCCTCGGCCATCAGTTCCTTGTCGCGGTGGACGACCAGCTGGGGCACGCTCACTTCGCCGCCGCCTTCCGGGAGGAGGACTTCCGGCCGCCGCGCCGGGACGATCCGGCGGACTCCTCGTCCGAGGCCGGCTCGTCCGAGGTGGCCTGGGCCTCGACGGTCTCCGCCGCCTCGGTGGCCTCCACGGCCCCGGCGCTTTCCACGGCCTCGGCGGCCTCGGCGGCCTCGGCGGCCTCCACGACCGGCTCCGGCGCGGTGGTCGCCGCCCGCTCGTCCAGCCGCTCCAGGCCGTACTTCAGCGCCGACGCGTAGGTGTCGTCCGGGTCCAGCCGGCGCAGCTCCTCCGCGATCAGCTCGGCCGTCTCGCGCCGCTTGAGCGCCACCGCGCGGTCCGGCTGGCCCTGGATGGACAGCGTCGCCAGGGAGCCGTCCGGGCGGTCGAGCACGATCGGACCGGCGTCGGTCTCCAGGCGTACGGAGGTCAGCCCCGGGCCCGTCGACGCGGCGCGCCGCACCGGAACCTGGAGCCGGTCCGCCAGCCACATGGCGAGCAGCTCGACGCTCGGGTTGAACTCCTCGCCCTCGACCGCCGCCGAGGTGACCTCGCACCGCACCTGGTCGAGCGCGGCGGCCAGCATCGAACGCCACGGGGTGATCCGGGACCACGACAGGTCCGTGTCGCCCGGGGTGTACGCGTCGGCGCGCGCGGTCAGCTCCTGGATCGGCTGCTCGGCGGCGTACGTGTCGGTGACACGGCGCTGGGCGAGGGCGCCCAGCGGGTCGTTGGCCGGGTCGGCCGGCGCGTTCACCGGCCACCAGACGACGACCGGCGCGTCCGGCAGGAGCAGCGGCAGCACCACCGACTGGGCGTGGTCGACGACCTCGCCGTACAGCCGGAGCACCACCGTCTCGCCGGTGCTGGCGTCGGCGCCGAGGCGGACCTCGGCGTCCAGCCGCGCGTTGGCGCGGTCCCGCGGGGTGCGCGAGACCCGCTTGATGACGACGAGGGTCCGCGAGGGGTGCTCGCGGGACGCCTCGTTGGCCGCCTTGAGCGCGTCGTAGGCGTTCTCCTCGTCGGTGACGATGACGAGGGTCAGCACCATGCCGACGGCCGGGGTTCCTATGGCCCGCCGCCCGAGCACCAGCGCCTTGTTGATCTTGGAGGACGTGGTGTCCGTCAGGTCGGTCTTCATGGCCGGCGCCAGCTCCTGCCGTCTCGTGCGAGCATCTCGTCCGCCTCGACCGGACCCCAGGTCCCGGACTCGTACTGGGCGGGCGTGCCGTTCTGGTCCCAGAACCGCTCGATCGGGTCGAGGATCTTCCAGGACAGCTCGACCTCCTCGACCCGCGGGAAGAGGTTGGAGTCGCCGAGCAGGACGTCGAGGATGAGCCGCTCGTACGCCTCCGGGCTGGACTCGGTGAAGGACTCGCCGTAGGCGAAGTCCATCGACACGTCCCGGATCTCCATCTGGGTGCCGGGCACCTTGGAGCCGAAGCGCATCGTGACGCCCTCGTCCGGCTGGACGCGGATCACGATGGCGTTCCGGCCGAGCTCCTCGGTCGCCGTGTGGTCGAACGGGGAGTGCGGGGCGCGCTGGAAGACCACCGCGATCTCGGTGACCCGGCGGCCCAGCCGCTTGCCGGTGCGCAGATAGAAGGGGACGCCCGCCCAGCGGCGGTTGTCGATGCCCAGCTTGATCGCCGCGTAGGTGTCGGTCTTCGACTGCGGGTCGATCCCGTCTTCCTCCAGGTAGCCGACGGCCCGCTCGCCGCCCTGCCAGCCCGCCGCGTACTGCCCGCGGACCGTGGACTCGGCGAGGTCCTTCGGCAGCCGTACGGCGCCGAGCACCTTGGTCTTCTCCGCGGCGAGCGCGTCGGCGTCGAAGGAGGCGGGCTCCTCCATCGCGGTGAGCGCCAGCAGCTGGAGCAGGTGGTTCTGGATGACGTCACGGGCCGCGCCGATGCCGTCGTAGTAGCCGGCCCGGCCGCCGATGCCGATGTCCTCGGCCATGGTGATCTGCACGTGGTCGACGTACGACCGGTTCCAGATCGGCTCGAAGAGGGTGTTGGCGAAGCGGAGCGCCAGGATGTTCTGGACGGTCTCCTTGCCGAGGTAGTGGTCGATCCGGAAGACCGCCTCGGGCGGGAAGACCTCGTGGACGATGTCGTTGAGTTCCTTCGCCGACGCCAGGTCGTGGCCGAAGGGCTTCTCGATCACCGCGCGGCGCCAGGAGTCGTTCTTCTGGTCGGCGAGCCCGTGCTTCTTCAGCTGCTGGACGACCAGGGGGAAGAACTTCGGCGGTACGGAGAGGTAGAAGGCGAAGTTGCCGCCCGTGCCCTGCTCCTTGTCCACGTCCTCGATGGTGGCCTTCAGCTGCTCGAAGGCGTCGTCGTCGTCGAAGTCGCCCTGGACGAACCGCATGCCCTGGCTCAGCTGCTGCCACACCTCCTCGCGGAACGGGGTGCGCGCGTGCTGCTTGACGGCGTCGTGGACCTCCTGGGCGAAGTCCTCGTCGTGCCACTCACGGCGGGCGAAACCGATGAGGGAGAAGCCCGGCGGCAGCAGACCCCGGTTGGCGAGGTCGTAGACGGCGGGCATCAGCTTCTTGCGGGACAGATCGCCCGTGACACCGAAAATCACCAGACCCGACGGCCCCGCGATACGCGGGAGCCGTCGGTCTGCGGCGTCACGGAGCGGATTGGCTCCGGTGACTGCGCTCAAGGGGACTACGCCTCCGAGGGTGCGAGGCGGGTGAGCTCCGCCTCGGTCGACGTGAGCAGGTCGGTCCAGGCGGCCTCGAACTTCTCGACGCCCTCGTCCTCCAGGACCTGGACGACATCGTCGTACGAGATGCCCAGCTTGGCCACCGCGTCGAGGACCCGGCGGGACTCCTCGTAGGTGCCGCGGATGGTGTCGCCGGCGACCACGCCGTGGTCGGCGGTGGCCTCCAGGGTGCCCTCCGGCATGGTGTTGACGGTGCCCGGGGCGACCAGGTCCACCACGTACAGGGTGTCCTTGTACGCCGGGTCCTTCACACCGGTCGAGGCCCACAGCGGACGCTGCTTGTTGGCGTGCGCCTTGTCGAGGGCGGCCCAGCGGGCGGAGCCGAAGACCTCCTCGTAGGCCTCGTAGGCCAGACGGGCGTTGGCGAGCGCCGACTTGCCCTTGAGGGCCTTGGCCTCGTCGGTGCCGACGCCGTCCAGGCGCTTGTCGATCTCGCTGTCCACGCGGGACACGAAGAACGACGCCACCGAGTGGATCTCGGAGAGGTCGAGGCCGCGCTCGCGGGCCTTCTCCAGGCCCGCCAGGTAGGCGTCCATGACCGCGCGGTAGCGCTCCAGGGAGAAGATCAGCGTCACGTTGACGCTGATGCCGAGGCCGATGACCTCGGTGATCGCCGGCAGACCCGCCTTGGTGGCCGGGATCTTGATGAGGGTGTTGGGGCGGTCCACCAGCCAGGCCAGCTGCTTGGCCTCGGCGACGGTCGCGACCGTCTCGTGGGCCAGGCGCGGGTCGACCTCGATGGAGACCCGGCCGTCCTGGCCGTCGGTGGAGTCGAAGACCGGCCGCAGGATGTCGGCGGCGTCGCGGACGTCGGCCGTCGTGATCATGCGGATGGCCTCGTCCACGGTCACCTTGCGGGCGGCGAGATCGGCCAGCTGCCGCTCGTAGCCGTCGCCCGAGGAGATCGCCTTCTGGAAGATGGACGGGTTGGTGGTCACGCCCACCACATGGCTCTGGTCGATCAGCTCGGCCAGGTTGCCGGACGTGATCCGCTTGCGCGAGAGATCGTCCAGCCAGATCGCGACGCCTTCGTCGGAGAGGCGCTTGAGAGCGTCTGTCATGAGAGTTGCATCTCCATTAGTCGTACGTAATCGCGCGTATCCGCGTCAGCGCGCGGCGGCGGCGATCGATTCCCGGGCGGCCGAGGCGATCGCCTCCGGCGTGAATCCGAACTCGCGGAACAGGACCTTGGCGTCCGCCGAGGCACCGAAGTGCTCCAGGGAGACGATCCGGCCGGCGTCGCCGACGTACCGGTGCCAGGTCAGGCCGACCCCGGCCTCGACCGCGACCCGCGCCTTGACCGACGGCGGCAGGACGGAGTCCTTGTACGCCTGGTCCTGCTCCTCGAACCATTCCACGGACGGCATCGAGACCACCCGGGTCGGCACGCCGGCGGCCTGGAGCTGCTCGCGGGCCTCGACGGCCAGGTGCACCTCGGAGCCGGTCGCGATGAGGATGGCCTCCGGCGTGCCGCCGTCGGCCTCGAACAGCACGTAGCCGCCCTTGACGGTGTCCTCGTTCGGCGCGTAGACGGGCACGCCCTGGCGGGTGAGGGCCAGACCGTGCGGGGCGCCCTTGCCGTACACCCGGGTGTGGCGCTCGGTGATCTCGCGCCAGGCGATGGCCGTCTCGTTGGCGTCGGCCGGCCGGACCACGACGAGACCCGGGATCGCGCGCAGCGCGGCCAGGTGCTCCACCGGCTGGTGGGTCGGGCCGTCCTCGCCGAGACCGATCGAGTCGTGCGTCCACACGTACGTCACCGGCAGGTGCATCAGCGCGGACAGCCGGACGGCGTTGCGCATGTAGTCGGAGAACACCAGGAAGGTGCCGCCGTAGACGCGGGTGTTGCCGTGCAGGGCGATGCCGTTCATCTCCGCGGCCATGGAGTGCTCGCGGATGCCGAAGTGGATCGTTCGGCCGTACGGGTCCGCCTCGGGCAGCGGGTTGCCCTCGGGGAGGAACGAGGACGACTTGTCGATCGTGGTGTTGTTCGAGCCGGCGAGGTCGGCCGAGCCGCCCCACAGCTCGGGGAGCACCGAACCGAGCGCCTGGAGCACCTTGCCGGAGGCGGCGCGGGTCGCCACGCTCGAACCGGGCTCGAAGACCGGCAGCTTCTCGGCCCAGCCGGCCGGCAGCTCGTTCGCCTGGATCCGGTCGAAGGAGGCCGCCCGCTCCGGGTTGGCCGTACGCCACGCGGCGAGCGACTTCTCCCACTCGGCGCGGGCCTCGCGGCCCCGGTCGCCCAGCGCGCGGGTGTGCCCGACGACCTCGTCGGAGACCTCGAAGGACTGCTCCGGGTCGAAGCCGAGGACGCGCTTGGTGGCGGCGACCTCGTCGGCGCCGAGCGCCGAGCCGTGCGCGGCCTCGGTGTTCTGCGCGTTCGGGGCGGGCCAGGCGATGATCGAGCGCATCGCGATGAACGACGGGCGCTCGGTCTCGGCCTCGGCGGCCCGGATCGCCGCGTACAGCGCGACCGGGTCCAGATCGCCGTCGGCCTTGGGCTCCACGCGCTGGACGTGCCAGCCGTACGCCTCGTACCGCTTCATCGTGTCCTCGGACACGGCGGTCTCGGTGTCGCCCTCGATCGAGATGTGGTTGTCGTCCCACAGCAGGGTCAGGTTGCCGAGCTTCTGGTGACCCGCGAGCGAGGACGCCTCGGCGGAGATGCCCTCCTGGAGGCAGCCGTCGCCGGCGATCACGTACACGTGGTGGTCGAACGGGGAGGCGCCCTTGGCCGCCTCCGGGTCGAACAGACCGCGCTCGTAGCGGGCGGCCATGGCCATGCCCACCGCGTTGGCGACACCCTGGCCCAGCGGACCGGTGGTCGTCTCCACGCCCGCCGTGTGGCCGTACTCCGGGTGACCCGGGGTCTTCGAGCCCCAGGTGCGGAAGGCCTTCAGGTCGTCGAGCTCCAGCCCGAACCCGCCCAGGTACAGCTGGGTGTACAGGGTCAGCGAGGAGTGCCCGGCGGAGAGGACGAACCGGTCGCGGCCCACCCACTGCGGGTCGGCCGGATCGTGCCGCATCACCTTCTGGAAGAGGGTGTACGCGGCGGGTGCGAGGCTCATCGCCGTGCCGGGATGGCCGTTGCCGACCTTCTGCACGGCGTCGGCGGCGAGAACGCGGGCGGTGTCCACGGCCCGCTGGTCCAGATCGGTCCATTCGAGGTCTGTGGTCGTCTGCTTAGTGCTCACCCTGAGTCAGGGCTCCTCTCCGCATGTCGTTGGCCGGTGACGGAGGGTGTCCCGGCGTGGTCGAGCCTACCCCTGGAAATCGCCACTCTTTTCGTGTCCAGGCCCCTCAAATGAGCGGCTTTGGCAACACGGCGAAGGGGTGGCCGTCTTCGCCTTCCGGGGCCGGGCCGGAGGCGGGGTCCGCGCGTGCCGGCTCACGCATCGAGGAGCCCCGGCGCGCGCCCGGTCCCGGGAGTGTTCGCGCAGGTCGCCCCGGGGCCGCCGGCGAGGCGGGGTGACACGAGCCCACCCCGAATAAGAACGAGGTATGGGCAACGTCTACAGTGGCGTGGTACGCGCAAGTTTCGCCCTGCCCGCAGGCGGGGAGGCTTGCTGGGATTTCTCTGTCAGGGGTGTGCGTGACGGCCGTCGAGTCCCGACCCGCAGGGGTCGTCTTGACTCCCAGCCCGGCGGGCCATCGGCCGTTCGGGGCCCGCGTCAAGGCATTCGTGGCGCTGACGAAGCCGCGGATCATCGAGCTTCTGCTCATCACCACCGTTCCGGTGATGTTCCTCGCCGAACAGGGCGTGCCGAACCTCTGGCTGGTGCTCGCCACCTGCTTCGGCGGCTACCTGTCCGCGGGCGGCGCCAACGCGCTGAACATGTACATCGACCGCGACATCGACGCGCTCATGGACCGTACGGCCCAGCGTCCGCTGGTCACCGGCATGGTCTCGCCGCGCGAGGCGCTGGTCTTCGGCATCTCCCTCGGCGTGGTGTCGACGCTCTGGTTCGGACTGCTCGTCAACTGGCTGTCCGCCTGGCTGTCGCTCGGCGCGCTGCTCTTCTACGTGGTCGTCTACACGATGATCCTCAAGCGGCGCACCGCCCAGAACATCGTCTGGGGCGGCATCGCCGGCTGTCTGCCGGTCCTCATCGGCTGGTCGGCGGTGACCGACTCGATGTCCTGGGCCGCCGTCATCCTCTTCCTCGTCATCTTCTTCTGGACGCCGCCGCACTACTGGCCGCTGTCGATGAAGGTGAAGGAGGACTACGCCCGCGCGGGCGTGCCGATGCTGCCGGTGCTGGCCTCCAACAAGGTCGTCGCCAAGCAGATCGTCCTCTACAGCTGGGTGATGGTCGGCGTCTCGCTGCTGCTCACCCCGCTGGGCTACACCGGCTGGTTCTACACGGCGGTGGCCCTGGTCACCGGCGGCTGGTGGCTGTGGGAGGCGCACGCGCTCCTGGGCCGCGCCAAGTCCGAGGTGACCGGCGCGAAGCTCAAGGAGATGCGCCTGTTCCACTGGTCCATCACCTATGTCTCGCTGCTGTTCGTGGCGGTCGCGGTGGACCCCTTCCTGCGCTGACCCCTCTGAAGCATCCGGCTCGACGGCCGGGGCGCGTGGCCCACGCCACGTGCCCCGGCCGTCGCCACGTGATCTACCCGCGAGTAGCATCTGCTGCATGGCAGAAACGAAGCAGGCGGAGCGCAAGGCGGCCAAGCTGGCCCGCGAGATCAAGGCGTTCTCCGGTAAGCACGGCGGCGCCGAGGGCCAGCTGGCCCACATCGGCCAGGCGGGCACCCGGATCGTCCTCGTCGGCGAGGATGGCGGCTGGGGCGACCTGGTGGCCCCCGACTACGCGATCGCCCAGCAGGCCGCCGAGCTGGCCGGGCTCACCCTGCACGACGAGTTCGACGGCGAGTTCGCCGCGAAGGTCGTCACGGGGCCGTACGAGTGGACCCGCATGGCGGGCATCCAGGTCGGCGGTCCGTCGAACGGCTGAGCCGTTCCCCCTCCTCTTCACCGACTGACACCGCTGGTCCGGTCGGCTTCCGCGCCCGCGCCCTGCCACAGGACGCGGGCGCGGGTGCGTCCGGTGGCGAGTGGGTGATGTCGGAGCGAGGCCCAGGGTGTCGCCGCTCGGCATCACAAGGCACCCATATAAAGCCTTTGTGAATAATTCGCCGTATCTGTCGTATATGTCGCGCGTGGCGCATGTGTCACGTAGATCGCATGTATCGGGGTGTCGCCGCTCGCTGCGTACCCTGCTGGCGGCTCTGGCCGCCGCACTGTTCCTGACCGGTCTCGCCGCCCCGGCCGCCCATGCGGCCCCACCGGCGGGCACAGCGCTGAGCTGGGGCTTCAACCTCTCGGGCCAGCTGGGCAACGGCACCACCACCAACAGCGACGTCCCCGTGGGGGTGCACCTCCCCGCGGGCACCACGGTCACCGCCGTGGCCGCAGCCAACTTCCACGCTCTGGCGCTGACGTCCGACGGCCGGGTCCTCGCCTGGGGCGCCGGCTACGCGGGCCAGCTCGGCGACGGCACCACCACCGGAAGCACCACCCCGGTCGCCGTCGACCTCCCGGCGGGCACCACGGTCACCGCCATCGCCGCGAACGGCGGGCACAGTCTGGCGCTGACGTCCGACGGCCGGGTCCTGGCCTGGGGCGTCAACACCTACGGCGAGCTGGGCGACGGCACGACGACCGAGCGCCTCACCCCGGTCGCCGTCGACCTCCCCGCCGGCGTCACCGTCACCGCCATCACCGCGGGCAACAGTGAGAGCGCGGCGCTGACCTCCGACGGCCGCGTCTACGCCTGGGGCCGCAACGACCTCGGCCAACTGGGCGACGGTACGACGGCCGACAGCACCACTCCTGTCCTCGTCGCCATCCCCGCGGGCACCACCATCAGCGCCGTCTCCATGGGCAGCTTCCACAGCCTGGCGCTGACGTCCGACGGCGGTGTCCTCGCCTGGGGCGACAACGGCAACGGTCAGCTCGGCGACGGTACGACGACCACCCGCACCACCCCGGTCGCCACCCTCATCCCGGCGGGCACCACGATCACGGCGGTCGCGGCGGGCACCAACCACAGCCTGGCGCTGACCTCCGACCACGGGGTCCTGGCCTGGGGCTCCAACATCGGAGGCCAGCTCGGCAACGGCTCCCTCATGGAGAGCGACATCCCTGTCACCGTCCTTCTCCCCCCGGGCGTCACCGTCACCGCCGTCGCCGCGGGACACAGCGACAGCCTGGCGCTGACCTCCACCGGCCGGATCCTCGCCTGGGGCGCCAACTACTACGGTGCGCTGGGCGACGGCTCCACCATCCCCCGAGAGGTCCCCATCTTCACCGACCTCCCGGAAGGCGCCCGGGCCACCGCGATCGCCGCGGGCCGCTGGTACAGCCTGGCGGTGGTGGGGGAGCCGTCGAGCACCACCACGCTCACCGCCTCCCCGACCACGGTCACCGAGGGCCGGCCGGTCACCCTGACCGCCGAGGTGACCTGTGACCTCGGCACTCCCACCGGCGAGGTCACCTTCTCCAGCGGCGGCACCCCGATCGGCTCGGCTCCCGTCGGCAGCGACGGCCGCGCCGAGATCTCCGTCTCCGACCTCGGCGTGGGCACCCACCAGATCACGGCCCACTACGCGGGCGACGCCACCTGCCCGGCCTCCGTCTCCGCACCGGTCACGATCACCGTGAACGCCGAAGGCGGCGGCTACGGGGACTACGGGGACCACGGCTCCTCCAGCTGACCCCACCCGTACCCGGCACACACGACACATGACAAGGGGCGCTCCGCAGGGAGCGCCCCTTGTCATGTGTCTCGTACCCGTGACCTCGCGGCCTCTTACAGCGCGGCCATCTCCGGAGCCTTCGCCGGGAGCTCCGGCTCCGCGGACGGGCGCTCGCGCAGGCTCATGGCCAGCCGGACGACGGCGACCCACATCAGCGAGGAGCCGAGCATATGGGCGCCGACCAGGATCTCGGGGACGCCGGTGAAGTACTGGACGTAGCCGATGACGCCCTGCGCGGCCAGCACGACGAGCAGGTCGCGGGCCCGGGCACGGGTGTCGTCCGGGGCGTCGACGACGCGCAGGATCAGCCACATCGCGATGGCGAGGGCGCAGACCAGCCAGGCGGCGATGGCGTGGACATGGGCCGCGTTGGTCCAGTCCCACGGCATGCGCGGGACGTCGCTGCTGTCGCCCGCGTGCTTGCCGGCGCCGGTCACCGTCGTACCGAGCGCGATCAGGACCGCCGAGACGACGACGATCGCCCAGGACAGCTTGCGTACGGGACGCGGCACGCGCGGCTTCGGCGCGCCGTCGCCCTCGCCGACCCGGATCCAGGTGATCGTGGCGACGGTCAGCAGCGCGTTGGCGGCCATGAAGTGGCCGGCCACGGTCCACGGGTTGAGGCCCATCCAGACGGTGATGCCGCCGATCACGGCGTTGCTCATCACCATCCAGAACTGGGCCCAGGCGAGCCGGGTGAGGTTCCGGCGGCGGGGCTTGGCGCTGCGCGTGGCGAAGATGGCCCAGCCGACGGCGGCGGACAGCACATAGGTCAGCATGCGGTTGCCGAACTCGACGGCACCGTGGAAGCCCTGCTCGGCGGTGACGATCAGGCTGCCGTCCGTGCACTTCGGCCAGGTGTCGCAGCCGAGGCCGGAGCCGGTCAGCCGGACCGCGCCGCCGGTGACGATGATGATCACGCTCATCACGACGGCGGAGAGCGCGGCGCGCCGGACGATCCGGGGAGACGGAGTCCAGCGCTGGGCGATGAAGGCAAGGGGGGTTCGCACGGGCCCATCGTAGGCGGGGGCTTGTGCACGGTTTCACGAGGGGGTGGTTCCGGGGCGAGTCGACGCGAAACGTCACTGCATCGCCACGTACCGCGTCAACCGGACGCGCCTGAGACAGCCCCGAGGAGGCCCCTGAGGCGGCTCCTGGGGCGGGCCCGGAGAACCCCCGGAGAGCCCCTGCGACGGCCCCGGAGACCCCTGGGCATCCCCGGAAAACGCACTGGGGCGCACCCCGAGAGGTGCGCCCCCGCAGTCCCTCTGCCCCTACTCCCAGCGGAAGAACCTGGCCGCCGCGCCAAGCCCCAGGACCGCCCACACGGCGAGGATCAGCGCGTCGCCCCACGGCATCATCGCGCCGTCCTGGAGGACGTCCCGCAGGCCGCCGGAGAGGGCGGCGATGGGCAGCAGTCCGAGGACGTTCTGCGCGGCCTCGGGGAACTTGTCGAGCGGCACGACCACGCCGCCGCCGATGAGCAGCAGCAGGAAGACCAGGTTGGCGGCGGCCAGCGTCGCCTCGGCCTTGAGGGTGCCGGCCATCAGCAGGCCGATGCCGGAGAAGGCCGCCGTGCCGAGCACCAGCAGGAGGAGCACGGCGAACGGGTTGCCCTCGGGCGACCAGCCGAGCGCGAAGGCGATGACGGTGAGCAGGATCACCTGGAGGATCTCGGTGACCAGCACCGACAGCGTCTTCGCGGTCATCAGGCCCCAGCGCGGCAGCGGGGAGGCCGCGAGCCGCTTGAGCACCCCGTAGCGGCGTTCGAAGCCGGTGGCGATGGCCTGGCCGGTGAAGGCGGTGGACATCACCGCGAGGGCGAGGATGCCGGGGGCGAGGAAGTCCACGGCCTTGCCGTCGCCCGTGTCGACGATGTCGACGGAGGAGAAGAGCACGAGCAGCAGGGTGGGGATGACGACCGTGAGGAGCAGCTGCTCGCCGTTGCGCAGCAGCATCTTCGTCTCCAGGACGGCCTGCGCGCCGATCATGCGCGGGAGCGGGGCCGCTCCCGGCTTCGGGGTGTACGTACCGGCGCTCATCCGCGCAGCTCCCGCCCGGTCAGTTCGAGGAACACGTCTTCGAGGGTGTGGCGCTCGACGGAGATCCGGTCCGGCATCACGCCGTTCTGGGCGCACCAGGACGTGACCGTCGCGAGCAGCTGGGGGTCGATCTCCCCGGTCACGCGATAGGCGCCGGGGGTGGTCTCGGTGGCCGAGCTGCCGTCGGGCAGGGCCTTCAGGAGCGAGCCGGTGTCGAGGCCGGGGCGGCCGGTGAAGCGCAGGGTGTTCTCCGCGCCGCCTCGGCACAGCTGCTCCGGGGAGCCCTGGGCGATGACCTTGCCGCCGTCGACCACGGCCACGTCGTCGGCGAGCTGTTCGGCCTCGTCCATGTGGTGGGTGGTGAGGATGACGGAGACGCCGTCGGTCCGCAGATCGCGGACCAGATCCCAGGTCGCGCGGCGGGCCTGCGGGTCGAGTCCGGCGGTCGGCTCGTCGAGGAAGACCAGTTCCGGCCGTCCTACGACGGCCATGGCGAGCGCGAGCCGCTGCTGCTGGCCGCCGGACAGCCGCCGGTAGCCGGTGCGGCCGCAGCTGCCCAGGCCCAGGCGTTCGATCAGGGCGTCCACGTCGAGCGGGTGCGCGTGCAGCCGGGCCACATGGCGCAGCATCTCGTCGGCGCGGGCGCCGGAGTAGACGCCGCCGGACTGGAGCATCACACCGATCCGGGGCCGCAGCCGGGCGGCTTCCCCGACCGGGTCGAGGCCGAGGACCCGGACGGTTCCGGAGTCCGGCCTGCGGTAACCCTCGCAGGTCTCGATGGTGGTCGTCTTGCCCGCCCCGTTCGGGCCGAGGACGGCGGTGATGCCGGGGTGGGCGGTCAGATCGAGACCGTCGACCGCGGTCTTGTCTCCGTACCGCTTCACCAGACTTTCGATCCGGAGGACGGGCTCGCTTCGCATGGTGGTCAAGTCTAGAGACGCGTCCGAGGTGGTCGGTCCACGGGGGCGGGCCGGGGCGGGGCGGGCCGGTGGGACGGGTGGCGGGGTATTGGCCGGAAGCGGACCCCTGAGACCTACTTGTGACCAACTTGTCATGCCTGCATCATCTTTACCGGCTCAGGCCGCGCCTGCACCCCCCGCAGCACGACCGGCACCCCGCACCCCGCCACCGCAGGACAGCAGCGGATTGAGCGTCCGGTACGAACCCGCTTTCACCAAGGAGAGTTCGTGGCTCGACGCAGGAAACAGGTCCCCCGCGGTACAGGGCGAGGAGCGAACCTCGCCGCCCTGACCGCCCTGATCACCGCCCTTCCCCTGGGGCTCGGGGCACTCCCGGCCCAGGCGAGCGCCGCCGCCCCCGCACCGGGCGGCGCCCTCGTCGCCAAGGGCGACGCGAAGCTGGTCGGCCAGTTCGCCGCCCAGGCTGCCAAGACCGGCAAGACCGGCAAGACCGGCAAGACCGGCAAGACCGGCAAGACCGGCAAGGGCGCCGAGACCGCCAAGGCCGCCGACGGCAAGGTCACCTTCTGGGTGAACCTGACCGGCAAGGCCGACCGGTCCGGGGCCCACAAGGCCAAGGGCAAGAAGGCCAAGGCCCGCGCGGTGTACGACACCATGACCGCCTACGCCGGCACGGCGCAGGCCGGAGTGCTCGACGAGATCGCCCGCCAGGGCGGTACCGCGAAGTCCTTCTGGATCGCCAACACCGTCGAGGTGACCGGCACCCGGGCGCTCGCCGAGAAGCTCGCCGCCCGCTCGGACGTCGCCTCCCTCGACTCCGACAGCGCGCTGACGCTCCCCGACCCGCTGCCCGGCGAGGCCGAGCCGAAGACGGACGGGGTCGAGTGGAACATCGACCGGATCAACGCCCCCAAGGTCTGGAACGAGCTGGGCGTACGCGGTGACGGTGTCGTCGTCGCGTCCATCGACAGCGGGGTCCAGTACGACCACCCGGCGGTCAAGGCCAAGTACCGGGGCCTGAAGTCGGACGGCTCGTACGACCACAACTACAACTGGTTCGACCCGGCGAAGGTCTGCGCGAACGCCACCCCGTGCGACAACAACGGCCACGGCACCCACACCATGGGCACCATGGTCGGCGACGACGGCGCGGGCAACACGGTCGGCGTCGCCCCCGGCGCGAAGTGGGTCTCCGCCAAGGGCTGCGAGTCCAGCTCCTGCTCCCGGGAGTCGCTGCTCGCCTCCGGCCAGTGGGTGATCGCCCCCACCGACCTGAACGGCGCCAACCCGCGCCCCGACCTCGCCCCCGACGTGGTCAACAACTCCTGGGGCATGACCGGCTACGACCCCTGGTACCGCGAGACGGTGCAGGCGTGGCGCGACGCCGGCATCTTCCCGGCCTTCTCCAACGGCAACAACGGCTCGGCCTGCAACACCTCCGGAGCCCCGGGCACGTACACGAACTCGTACTCCTCGGGCGCCTTCGACATCAACAACGCCATCGCCGGCTTCTCCTCGCGCGGCACCGGAGAGAACGGCGCGATCAAGCCCAACCTGGCGGCTCCGGGCGTCAACGTCCGGTCCTCCTGGGCCGGCGGCGGCTACAGCACCATCTCCGGTACGTCGATGGCCTCCCCGCACACCGCCGGCACCGTCGCCCTGATGTGGTCGGCGTCGCCCGCGATCCGGGGCAACATCGCCGAGACGGAGAAGCTGCTCGACCAGAGCGCGATCGACGTCGACGACACCACCTGCGGCGGCACCGCGGCCAAGAACAACGTCTTCGGCGAGGGCCGGCTCGACGCCTACGCCGCGGTCGGCGCCACCCCGCGCGGCGCCCTCGGCGCCCTGTCCGGCACCGTCACCTCCGGCGGCGGCGCCCTCGGCGACGCCCGGCTGAGCCTGTCCGGCCCGATGAAGACCACGGTCGTCACCGGCGCGGACGGCTCCTACACGCTGCCGAAGCTGATGGTCGGCGACTACACGGCCGAGGTGGGCAAGTTCGGCTACGTCACCGCCACGGGCACCGTCACGGTGGTCGAGGACCAGGCCGTGACGAAGGACTTCGCCGTCGACCAGGCCCCGTCGGCCAAGCTCACCGGCAAGGTCTCGACCGAGGCGGGCCCCGAGGCCGGCGCCACCCTCGCCGTCCAGGGCACCCCGGTCCGCGGCACCACCGCGGCCGACGGCAGCTACGCGCTGACCCTGCCGGTCGGCGCCTACGACGTGGCCGTCACCCCGGTCAGCCGCTGCGCCGCGGGCACCAGCACCGGCGTCAAGCTGAACGCCGACACCACCCGGAACATCGACCTGGCGCCCCGTACCGACACCTTCGGCACGGCCTGCCGGCTCGCTTCGACGGCCTTCCCGACCGGCACCGACAAGCTCACCATGTCGAGCCAGACCACCGGCTCGGCCGTGGTGACCCTGCCCTTCCCGGTGGCGCTGTACGGCAAGACGTACCGCACCGCCACCGCCACCACCGAGGGCGTCCTCGCCTTCGGCACCAGCTCCACCTCGTCCGCCAACAGCACGCTGCCGACGACCACCACGCCCAACGGCGCGCTGTACCCGTTCTGGGACAACCTCCAGCTGGCCGCCGACTCGGGCATCTACAGCGGAGTCTCCGGCACCGCCCCGCACCGCCGGTTCACCGTCGAGTGGCGCGATGTCCAGATCTACGCCGACACCACCCAGCGCGTCACCTTCTCCGCGGTGATCGGTGAGGACGGCGAGGTGTCCTACCACTACAAGGACATCGGCGCGGGCAGCTACGAGAACGGCTCCAGCGCCACCATCGGCCTGGAGAACGCCACCGGCACCGACGCCCTGCTCTACTCGTTCAACGAGCCGGTCGTCACCGACGGCATGAGCATCACCTTCCGCACCACCAAGAGCGCGGTCGTCGCCGGCACCGTCACCGACGGCAACGACAAGCGGGGCGTCGAGGGCGCCACGGTCTCCGTCCGCCAGGGCGGCGCCGAGGTAGGCACCGCCACCACCGGCGCCGACGGCGGCTACCTCGCCCAGGTCCCGGCCACCGGCGACAAGGCGACCTACACCCTCGCCTTCGGCGCCGCGCACTACACCGGCGCCACCGCCGCCCGGGACGCCAAGGCCACCGAGATCGCCACGGCCGACGCGGTCCTCGCCACCGGCCGGGTCAAGGCCGACCGTACGGCGGTGACCGAGATCGTCCCGGCGGACCAGAGCCGCGCCCGGGAGCTCGTCCTCGGCAACGACGGTTCCGCGACCGCGTACACGGTCAAGGAGAAGAACGGCGCCTCCTGGCTGAAGATCACCCCGGCCTCGGGCGACCTGGCGGCGGGCGGCACCCAGAAGGTGGCGCTCACCCTCGACACCCAGGGCGCGACCCCGGGCTCGGTGCTCACCGGCACCCTCCAGATCGCCTCGGAGTCCGGCCGTACACCGCTGACGGAGCTGCCGGTCAAGGTCGTCGTGCCCGCCTACCAGGTGGCCGTCGACGCCGGCGCGACCGAGGCGTCCACGGACACCCGCGGCGACGGCTGGCGTCCCGACCAGGAGTACAAGGCCGGCTCGTACGGCTACCTCGGCTCCACCGGCAAGGTCTCCACGTCCAAGGCGATCTCCGGCACCGGCGACCCGGAGCTGTACCGCAGCGCCCGCCAGGGTGCCTACGAGTACCGCTTCGACACCCTGCCGAACGGCGTCTACCAGGTCGACCTCGGCTTCGCGGAGCTGGGCAACACCAAGCCGGCGGACCGGGTGATGGACGTGATGGCCGAGGACACGGAGAAGATCTCCAACCTCGACGTCGCGCTGACGGCGGGCACCTTCGCCGCCCACGACCGGACCTTCACGGTCGAGGTCACCGACGGCCAGCTGAACCTGCGCCTCGTGGGCATCAAGGGCAAGACCCTGGTCAACTCCGTCCGGGTGAGCCACCGGCCGGACCTCGGCTGACGGACACGGCCACGGCCACGGTCACGGCCGCCGTGGGCGCGGGACGGACACGGATCCCGCACGCGACCTGACAGAGTGGGAACACCAGCGGGAAGCGCCGGGCCCGTCCCTTCGGGGGCGGGCCCGGCGTCGTCTCGGCATATGCCCGGGCCTGACGCCCCCCGTTCTGGCATATGCCCGGGCTCGGGTTTCCCGGATTCCCGGGCTTCCCGGCGATGGATGAATCCGGGGGCGCGGCGGTCCGCGACGCGCGGGCCTTCCTCCGCTCGGCGGCCTCCCAGGGGCTCGCGACGGCCTCGCCGAAGGGGGTCGGGAAGGGGGTCGCGAGACGGACGTAAAGCCTGGTCAGAGGGGTGGTGAAAGAGCCCTCCGGTGATCGTTTCCGCAGGTCAGGTAAGGCTTACCTACGTGATGCACCGCACCGCCGGACGGCCGGACCTCGCTTGTCAGCCCGTGATTAATTACGCAACAATGGCGTTGTGAAAAACGTCGGAGAGGCTCCCACGGAGGAACTCGCGACCGGAGAGCGCTCGACGCGCAACCGGGTCGCGCGCTCCATCCTGGACCACGGGCCCTCGACCGTCGCCGATCTGGCCCAGCGGCTCGGCCTCACCCAGGCCGCCGTCCGCCGCCACCTCGACTCGCTCGCCGGCGACAACGTCGTGGAGGCCCGCGAGAAGCGCGTCTACGGGGCCCGCTCCCGCGGCCGCCCCGCCAAGGTCTTCGCCCTCACGGACGGCGGCCGGGACGCGTTCGACCAGTCGTACGACAAGCTGGCCGTCGAGGCACTGCGCTGGATCGAGCGCAACGCCGGCGGGGAAGCGGCCGTCGCCGCCTTCGCCCGCGACCGCATCGAGGCGCAGGCCGAGGCGTACCGCGCGGCCGTCGAGGCCGCCGGCCCCAGCCGCCGCACGGAGGCGCTGGCGAAGGCGCTGAGCGCGGACGGGTACGCTGCCACGGCACGTCACGCGCCGGTCGGCGAACAGCTCTGCCAGCACCACTGCCCGGTCGTCCACGTCGCCGAGCAGTATCCGCAACTGTGCGAGGCGGAGACGGAGATCTTCTCCCGCCTCCTCGGGACCCATGTCCAGCGCCTGGCCACCATCGCGCACGGCGACGGCGTCTGTACGACGTACATCCCGGACATCGCGCACGGCGACTCCGGGACCACCGCGCAGACGCGGACCACATCATCCACAGCATCAGCCAGCAAGGCCGGGAGGAACCCCGCATGACCACCGAGATCAGCCACCCCGAGCTCGAGGGCCTGGGTCGGTACGAATACGGCTGGGCCGACTCGGACGCAGCGGGTGCCGCCGCCCAGCGCGGTCTCTCCGAGCACGTCGTCCGCGACATCTCCGCGAAGAAGAACGAGCCGGAGTGGATGCTGAAGCTGCGCCTCAAGGGGCTCAAGCTCTTCGGCAAGAAGCCCATGCCGACCTGGGGCTCCGACCTCTCCGGCATCGACTTCGACAACATCAAGTACTTCGTGCGGTCCACCGAGAAGCAGGCCGAGTCCTGGGAGGACCTGCCGGAGGACATCAAGAACACGTACGACAAGCTCGGCATCCCGGAGGCGGAGAAGCAGCGCCTCGTCGCCGGTGTCGCGGCCCAGTACGAGTCCGAGGTCGTCTACCACCAGATCCGCGAGGACCTGGAGGAGCAGGGCGTCATCTTCGTCGACACCGACACCGCGCTGAAGGAGCACGAGGAACTCTTCAAGGAGTACTTCGGCACCGTCATCCCGGTCGGCGACAACAAGTTCGCCTCCCTGAACACCGCCGTGTGGTCCGGCGGCTCGTTCATCTACGTGCCGAAGGGCGTGCACGTCGAGATCCCGCTCCAGGCCTACTTCCGTATCAACACGGAGAACATGGGCCAGTTCGAGCGGACGCTGATCATCGTCGACGAGGACGCCTACGTCCACTACGTCGAGGGCTGCACCGCCCCGATCTACTCCTCCGACTCGCTGCACAGCGCCGTCGTCGAGATCATCGTGAAGAAGGGCGGCCGCTGCCGCTACACGACCATCCAGAACTGGTCGAACAACGTCTACAACCTGGTGACCAAGCGCGCCGTCGCCTACGAGGGCGCCACCATGGAGTGGGTCGACGGCAACATCGGCTCCAAGGTCACCATGAAGTACCCGGCCGTCTACCTGATGGGCGAGCACGCCAAGGGCGAGACGCTGTCCATCGCCTTCGCGGGCGAGGGCCAGCACCAGGACGCCGGCGCCAAGATGGTCCACATGGCCCCGAACACCTCCTCCAGCATCGTCTCCAAGTCGGTGGCGCGAGGCGGCGGCCGCACCTCCTACCGCGGTCTCATCGAGATCGGCGAGGGTGCCCCGGGCGCCAAGTCGAACGTGCTGTGCGACGCGCTGCTCGTCGACACCATCTCCCGTTCCGACACGTACCCCTACGTGGACGTGCGCGAGGACGACGTCACGATGGGCCACGAGGCCACCGTCTCCAAGGTCTCCGAGGACCAGCTCTTCTACCTGATGCAGCGCGGCATGACCGAGCAGGAGGCCATGGCGATGATCGTCCGCGGCTTCGTCGAGCCGATCGCCAAGGAGCTGCCGATGGAGTACGCGCTGGAGCTGAACCGGCTGATCGAGCTGCAGATGGAAGGCGCGGTCGGCTAACTGCCGCCCCACCCCGTACGCAGCGAACGATTCTCAACGCAGGAAGAGAGCACTACGACAGCCATGGCTGAGGCTCAGAACATCCCCGCGGGCTCGACCACCGCGGGCTCGATCGCGGTGGCCGCCGAGTCCACCGTCGCCACCCGCATGAGCGCCCCGCCGTCCTTCGACGTCGCGGACTTCCCCGTGCCGCACGGCCGCGAGGAGGAGTGGCGCTTCACCCCGCTGGAGCGGCTGCGCGGCCTCCACGACGGCACGGCCACCGCCAACGGCGAAGGCGTGCGCGTCGAGATCGAGGCCCCCGAGGGCGTCACCGTGGAGGCCGTCGGCCGCGACGACGCCCGCCTCGGCCGGGCCGGCAAGCCCGTCGACCGGGTCGCCGCCCAGGCGTACTCGGCCTTCGAGAAGGCGTCGGTCGTCACCGTCGCCAAGGAGGCCGTGCTCACCGAGCCGATCCGGATCTCCCTGCGCGGCCAGGGCGGCGTCGCCTTCGGCCACCAGGTGATCGAGGTCGGCGCGTTCGCCGAGGCCGTGGTCGTCCTCGACCACACCGGTGACGGCGTGCTCGCCGCCAACGTCGACTTCGTCCTCGGCGACGGCGCCAAGCTCACCGTCGTCTCCGTCCAGGACTGGGACGACACCGCCGTCCACGTCGCCCAGCACAACGCCCTCGTCGGCCGCGACGCGACCTTCAAGTCCGTCGTCGTGACCTTCGGCGGCGACCTGGTCCGGCTGCACCCGCGGGTCGAGTACACCGCCCCCGGCGGCGACGCCGAGCTGTTCGGTCTGTACTTCACCGACGCCGGCCAGCACCAGGAGCACCGCCTCCTGGTCGACCACAACACCCCGCACTGCCGCTCCAACGTGGCCTACAAGGGCGCCCTGCAGGGCCAGGACGCCCACGCGGTGTGGATCGGCGACGTCCTCATCCAGGCCAAGGCCGAGGGCACCGACACCTACGAGCTCAACCGGAACCTCGTCCTCACCGACGGTGCCCGGGTCGACTCGGTCCCGAACCTGGAGATCGAGACGGGCGAGATCGCCGGCGCCGGCCACGCCTCCGCCACCGGCCGCTTCGACGACGAGCAGCTCTTCTACCTGATGGCCCGCGGCATCCCGGAGACCGAGGCCCGCCGCCTGGTCGTCCGCGGCTTCTTCGCCGAGCTGGTCCAGCAGATCGGCGTCCCGGACGTCGAGGAGCGCCTGCTCGCCAAGATCGAGGCCGAGCTGGAGGCGTCCGTCTGATGGCCTTCGTCCGCGTCTGCGCGCTGAGCGAACTCGGCGAGGACACCCCGAAGCGGGTCGAGATAGACGGCACGCCGGTCTCCCTCGTACGTACCGAGGGCGAGGTGTTCGCGATCCACGACGTCTGCTCGCACGCGAACGTCTCCCTCTCCGAGGGCGAGGTGGAGGACTGCCGGATCGAGTGCTGGCTGCACGGTTCCGCGTTCGACCTCCGCACCGGCAAGCCGTCCGGTCTTCCCGCGACGCGCCCCGTCCCCGTATACCCCGTAAAGATCGAAGGGGACGATGTGCTCGTCTCCGTCACCCAGGAGTCCTGAGTCACCCATGGCAACGCTTGAAATCCACGACCTGCACGTCTCCGTCGAGGCCGAGAACGGTCCGCGTGAGATCCTCAAGGGTGTCGACCTGACCATCAAGCAGGGCGAGACCCACGCCGTCATGGGCCCCAACGGCTCCGGCAAGTCGACCCTGGCGTACTCGCTGGCCGGCCACCCGAAGTACACGATCACCGGCGGCACCGTCACCCTCGACGGTGAGGACGTCCTGGAGATGTCGGTCGACGAGCGTGCCCGCGCCGGCGTCTTCCTCGCCATGCAGTACCCGGTCGAGGTCCCCGGCGTCTCGGTCTCCAACTTCCTGCGCACCTCCGCCACCGCGATCCGCGGCGAGGCCCCCAAGCTGCGGCTGTGGGTCAAGGAGGTCAAGGAGGCCATGGCGAAGCTCCAGATGGACCCGGCGTTCGCCGAGCGCAACGTCAACGAGGGCTTCTCCGGCGGCGAGAAGAAGCGCCACGAGATCCTTCAGCTGGAGCTGCTCAAGCCGAAGATCGCGATCCTCGACGAGACCGACTCCGGCCTCGACGTCGACGCCCTGCGCATCGTCTCCGAGGGTGTCAACCGCGTCCGTGAGCAGGGCGAGGTCGGCACCCTGCTGATCACGCACTACACGCGGATCCTCCGCTACATCAAGCCCGACTTCGTGCACGTCTTCGCGAACGGCCGCATCGTCGAGTCCGGCGGCGCCGAGCTCGCGGACCAGCTGGAGAACGAGGGCTACGACAAGTACGTGAAGGGTGGCGCATCCGCGTGAATTCCGCCCATCAGGGGCTGACCGGCCTCCTCGACACCGAGGCGATCCGCAAGGACTTCCCGCTGCTGGACCGTCTGGTCCACGACGGCAAGAAGATCGTGTACCTGGACTCCGCGGCCACCTCGCAGAAGCCGCGCCAGGTCCTCGACGCGCTCAACACCTACTACGAGCGGCACAACGCCAATGTGCACCGCGGCGTCTACACGGTCGCCGAGGAGGCCACCGAGCTCTACGAGGGCGCCCGCGACAAGGTCGCCGCGTTCATCAACGCGCCGAGCCGCGACGAGGTCATCTTCACCAAGAACGCCTCCGAGTCGCTCAACCTCGTGGCCAACATGCTCGGCTGGGCCGACGAGCCCTACCGGGTCGACCACGAGACCGAGATCGTCATCACGGAGATGGAGCACCACTCCAACATCGTGCCGTGGCAGCTGCTCGCGCAGCGCACCGGCGCGAAGCTGAAGTGGTTCGGGCTCACCGACGAGGGCCGGCTCGACCTGTCCAACATCGACGAGCTCATCACCGAGAAGACCAAGGTGGTGTCCTTCACCCTGGTCTCCAACCTGCTCGGCACCGTGAACCCGGTCGAGGCCATAGTCCGGCGCGCCCAGGAGGTCGGTGCGCTCGTCTGCGTCGACGCCTCCCAGGCGGCCCCGCACATGGTGCTCGACGTGCAGGCGCTCCAGGCCGACTTCGTGGCCTTCACCGGCCACAAGATGTGCGGCCCGACCGGCATCGGCGTCCTCTGGGGCCGCCAGGAGCTGCTCGAGGACCTGCCGCCGTTCCTCGGCGGCGGCGAGATGATCGAGACCGTCTCGATGCACTCCTCGACCTACGCCCCGGCGCCGCACAAGTTCGAGGCGGGTACGCCCCCGATCGCCCAGGCCGTCGGCCTCGGCGCGGCCGTGGACTACCTGACGGCGATCGGCATGGAGAACATCGCGCGCCACGAGCACGCGATCACCGAGTACGCCGTCCGCCGCCTCCAGGAGGTTCCGGACCTGCGGATCATCGGCCCGGCCACGGCCGAGGACCGGGGCGCCGCGATCTCCTTCACGCTCGGCGACATCCACCCGCACGACGTGGGCCAGGTCCTCGACGAGCAGGGCATCGCGGTCCGGGTCGGCCACCACTGCGCCCGCCCGGTCTGCCTGCGCTACGGAATTCCGGCGACCACGCGCGCGTCGTTCTATCTGTACTCCACTCCGGCCGAGGTCGACGCCCTGGTCGAGGGTCTGGAGCACGTCCGTAACTTCTTCGGATAGGGCGGCTGACCTGTGAAGCTGGATTCGATGTACCAGGACGTCATCCTGGACCACTACAAGCACCCGCACGGGCGGGGCTTGCGGGACGGCGACGCCGAGGTGCACCACGTCAACCCGACCTGTGGTGACGAGATCACGCTGCGCGTGAAGTACGACGGCGAGCGTGTCGAGGACGTGTCGTACGAGGGCCAGGGCTGCTCCATCAGCCAGGCCTCGGCCTCCGTCCTCAACGAGCTGCTCGTCGGCAAGGAGCTGGCCGAGGCGCGAAGGATCCAGGACACGTTCCTGGAGCTGATGCAGTCCAAGGGCCGGATCGAGCCGGACGAGGCGATGGAGGAGATCCTGGAGGACGCGGTCGCGTTCGCCGGTGTCTCGAAGTACCCGGCCCGGGTGAAGTGCGCGCTGCTCAGCTGGATGGCGTGGAAGGACGCGACCGCCCAGGCCCTGGGCGGGGACGACCAGAAGTCTGTGAGGAAGTCGGCATGACCGAGAACGCCGAGGCCACCCTGAAGCCGGCCTCCGAAGAAGAGATCCGCGAGGCGCTGTACGACGTCGTCGACCCCGAGCTGGGGATCGATGTCGTCAACCTCGGACTGATCTACGGGATCCACGTCGACGAGTCCAACGTCGCGACCCTGGACATGACCCTGACGTCGGCGGCCTGCCCGCTGACCGATGTGATCGAGGACCAGGCGAAGTCCGCGACCGACGGCATCGTCAACGAGCTGAAGATCAACTGGGTCTGGATGCCCCCGTGGGGCCCGGACAAGATCACGGACGACGGCCGCGAGCAGCTTCGCGCGCTCGGCTTCAACGTCTGATCGGTCTGATCTGTCCGATCGGTCTGATCGGCCTGGTCGGTTTGACTGTCCGATCGGTCTGATCCGTTTGGATCCGTCCGACGGTCCGACCGCCTGATCCGTGCGATCCGTCTGCTTCAGGCGATCCGTACGCAGGCGCGGGGATACGCAGGTACGCCCGAGGGCTCCGGTGGGAACACCGGGGCCCTCGGGCGTATCGTTTCGCCGCTTCCCCGTCAGACGAGCGGCGTGCCCGCGCTCTCGGCGAGTGCCGGGGCCAGGTTCTCCTTGCGGATGCGCTGGTCGATGTAGAGCAGGGAGGTCATCAGCGGCTGGAGCGGGGCCATCAGTGTCTGGACGACGAGCTGGATGAGCCCGAGGGTCACCATCGCGCCGACCATGGTGGGGATGACGTCACGCACCCTCTCGGCCTTCTCGGGGATGAAGCCGATCGTTGAGAACATGGTCGCGAACGACGTGATCTGCTGGATCATCCCGGCGACGACGGAGATCATCAGACTCATCAGCAGCGTGCAGCCGGCGATGCGCCACCAGGACCCGCGGACCAGATGGGCGGAGCGGCGCAGCGCGGCCACCGGGCGCTGGTTCTCGATCACGGCGGCGGCCGGGGCCAGCAGGAACTTCATCCAGAGCCACACGGAGAGGGGGAAGGAGGCCACGGCGAGCAGTATGGCCACTCCGCCCGCGATCGCGACGCCCGACCCGCCGCCGTGGTCCTGTACGAGGAGCCCCCCGAACAGCGTCATCGCGCCGATTCCGAACAGGACCATCGGCAGGGCGGCGGCCAGACCGGACAGGAAGACCGAGCCGATCACCGCGCCGACGCGCGACCAGGCGCGGCGCCAGACGGCCCCGAAGAGGGCGGGCCGGCCGAGGACCGCTTCCTGCGTCACGGTGTGGACGGTGGCGTTGACGAGGGCGCTGGCGACGAGCATGCCGATGATCAGGATCAGCCAGGCCGTACCGAAGGTGACGATCAGCGGCTGGAAGTCGGCGAAGCCGGGATCCGCGTCGTCGGGCAGGTCGTCCAGCCGTTCCACGTTGTCCACGACGCTGCCGTAAGCGACCAGCAGCACGCCGCCCAGCAGGGCCGCGACGGTCCCGTAGGCGATCGCCGTGATGCCGAGGAGCGGTTTCCAGTAGCGCCCGTAGGTGCTGAAGACGCCGCCGAGGAGGTCGCCCACACGCAGCGGCGCGAGGGGTATGACGCCCGGCTTGGGCGGCGGAGGCGGGGGCGGATAGCCGTATCCGTACGGTCCCGGTGGGTAGGTCATGCGCACACCGTAACCGCCCTTGATCGCACTACTGTACGACCCCGATATGTACGCCCGTACACTCGGATGCCATGGGATACGGACTGCTCGCCGGAGCCATCGCCGCGGAGATCGTCGCGACCACCTCGATGAAGTACAGCGACGGCTTCTCCAGGCTCTGGCCCTCGCTCCTCACCGGCACCGGCTACCTCGTCGCCTTCGCCCTCCTCGCCCAGGCGCTCAAGACCCTCCAGGTCGGCACCGCCTACGCGATCTGGTCCGGCATCGGCACCGCCGCCGTCGCCGTCATAGGCTTCCTCTTCCTCGGCGAGAGCCTCGGCCCCGCCAAGATCGCCGGCCTCGCCCTGATCATCGCCGGGGTCGCCGTCCTCAACCTGGGCGGCGCGCACTGATGGCCGCCGCCGCGCCCCGGGCCCGCCGCCACGACCCCGGCCGCCGCGACCGGATCGTCGACGCCGCCCTGCGCGTCGTCGGCCGGGCCGGGCTCGCCGGACTCAGCCACCGCACCGTCGCCGCCGAGGCCGATGTGCCGCTCGGCTCCACCACGTACCACTTCGCCTCCCTCGACGAACTGCTCGTCGCCGCCTTGCGCAAGGCCAACGACACCTTCGGCCGCGCCCTGCGCGAGAGCCCCGGCCTCGCCGATCCGGCGAGCGACCTCGCCGCCGTCCTCGCCCGGCTCATGGGCGGCTGGCTGAGCGGCGAACGGCGCGGCGTGGAGCTGGAGTACGAGCTCTACCTCGCCGCCCTGCGCCGTCCCGCGCTGCGCCCGGTGGCCGCCGAATGGGCCGAGGAGGTGAGCCGGATCCTCGCCGCGCGGACCGACCCGGCGACCGCCCGGGGCGTGGTCGCCCTGATGGACGGCATCTGCCTCCAGGTGCTGCTCACGGACGGCCGGTACGACGAGGAGTACGCGCGCGCCCTGCTGGCCCGGGTGCTGGATCCCGCCTGAGGTATCCGGCCCGCGGCGAGGGGCGCGGGCTTCGGGCGGGCACCGTGAGACCGGCCGGTTGGCCCGCGCGGGGCCTCGAAGGTTAGGTTTTCCGTCATGACCACTGCTCCTCGCACCACCGGCGCCGTCGCCGCCGGCCTTGCCACCCTCGCCGGCGACGGCACCGTTCTCGACACCTGGTTCCCCGCCCCGGAGCTGACCGACGCGCCCGGCCCGGCCGGCACCGAGCGGCTCGGCCCCGACGAGGCCGTGAACGCGCTCGGCGAGGGCGCCGCCAAGGCCCTCGGCGTGGACGCCCGCCGCGGGGTCGAGGTGGTCGCCGTCCGTACCGTCATCTCCTCCCTCGACGACAAGCCGCTCGACGCCCACGACGTCTACCTGCGCCTGCACCTGCTGAGCCACCGTCTGGTGAAGCCGCACGGCCAGAACCTGGACGGCATGTTCGGCCTGCTCGCCAACGTCGCCTGGACCTCGCTCGGCCCGGTCGCCGTCGACGACGTCGAGAGGGTGCGCCTGAACGCCCGCGCCGAGGGCCTGCACCTGGCGGTCACCTCGATCGACAAGTTCCCTCGGATGACCGACTACGTGGCGCCCGCCGGCGTCCGGATCGGCGACGCCGACCGGGTCCGCCTCGGCGCCCACCTCGCGGCCGGCACCACCGTCATGCACGAGGGCTTCGTCAACTTCAACGCCGGCACGCTCGGCACCTCGATGGTCGAGGGCCGGATCTCTGCCGGTGTCGTGGTCGGCGACGGCTCCGACATCGGCGGCGGCGCCTCCACCATGGGCACCCTGTCCGGCGGCGGCAAGCAGATCATCTCCATCGGCGAGCGCTGCCTGATCGGCGCCGAGGCGGGCATCGGCATCGCGCTCGGCGACGAGTGCGTCGTCGAGGCCGGTCTGTACGTCACGGCCGGTACCCGGGTCGCGCTGCCCGACGGCCAGATCGTCAAGGCGCTGGAGCTCTCAGGCGCCGACAACGTCCTCTTCCGCCGCAACTCGGTCACCGGCGCCGTCGAGGCCCGCCCCTACAAGGCCAACTGGGGCGGCCTCAACGAGATGCTGCACAGCCACAACTGACCCGCACGCGGCGACGGGCCCCGGCCCGTCGCGCGGTCGCGACCGGCCGCCCTGCCCGCCGTTTCGTACGGTGGGCGGGGCGGCCGGCTGTTTTGCGGGGAGCTTTGGAGGCCCTGGAGGCCCGGGGCGTTCAGAGTGTGAGCTTGAAGCCGTCGTGGCTGCGGGCGAAGCCCAGCGAGGCGTAGAAGCGGTGGGCGTCCGTCCGGCTCTTGTTACTGGTCAGCTGGACGAGCGCGCAGCCTCGGGCGCGGGCCCGGGCCACCGCGCCCGTCATCAGTGCGCGCCCGAGGCCGTCGCCGCGCCGGTCGGCCCGGATCCGGACCGCCTCGATCAGGGCCCGCTCGGCGCCGCCCTTGCCGAGGCCCGGGATGTAGGTGGCCTGGAGGCAGCCGAGGACGGTCGCGCCGGGCTCCGCCGTCTCGGCCAGGACGAGCAGTTCGTTGCGCGCGTCGGCCTCGATGTCCGCGAACGCCCGCGCGTGGGCGGGGGTGACGGTCATCGAGGCCGGGTCCACCACCCGCTCCTCGTCGGCGAGGAGCGCGAGGACGGCGGGCAGATCGGCACGGGTGGCGGGACGCAGGATCACGCCCGGAGTCTCGCACACCCGCACGAGGGTTCGATCAAGCCTGACCGGACCCGACCAAGCCCGATCGGGAGCACTCAAGCGTGATCGAGCCCGATCGGAGGTGCTCACGGGCGGAAGCGCAGCACCTGCGGGTCGTGGTCGCTGTTCTGGTCGGCGAACTCCGCGTTGATGTGCACGCTGTCGTACGCGAAGTGGTGCACGCCGGGGCTGGTCAGGATCTGGTCGAGCACCTGGCTGTTGCCCTGGTAGACGTACGAGTAGCGCTCGTTCGCCGGCAGCGACAGCGCGGCCGGGGACAGCACCCCGCCCTCGGTCATCGCCCGCGTGGCGGCGGAGAACTCGAAGTCGTTGATGTCGCCGACGACGAGCACGTCCGCCTGCTTGTCGAGCGCCACGATGTCCTTGACGAAGGCGTTGACGGCCTGGCCCTGGAGCAGTCGCTTCTGCTCGGAGGAACGGTTCGGCGGCTGGTGGTGCGAGACGATCGACTCGTCGCCGCCCTTGGAGCCGAAGTGGTTGGCGATCACGAAGACCGTCCGGCCGCGGAAGGAGAACTCGCCCGCGAGCGGCTTGCGGCTGTCCGTCCAGGCGGCGTTCGCCGGGTCGACGCGGCCGGGGGAGAGCGTCAGATGGGCGTCGCCGTGCGTGCCGGTCACCTTGGTCGCGGTGGTGGCGTCGCCGCCCGGGCGGTCCACGAAGGAGACGCGCGCGGGGTTGAAGAGGAAGACCTGACGGATGTTGCCGCCGGGCTCGCCGCCGTCCTTGCCGTTCTCCGGGTCGACCGAGCGCCAGTCGTACGCCGGACCGCCGGCCGCCACGATCGCGTCCGTGAACTTCTTCACGGTCTCGCCGGCGGTGACGACCCCGTCGTTCTTCGGGCCGTTGTCGTCCTGGATCTCCTCCAGGGCGACGATGTCGGGCGAGGAGAGGTTCTCGACGACCGCCCCGGCGAGCGCGTCGAACTTCTCCTGAGGGTCGGTCGGGTCGAGGTTCTCCACGTTGTACGTGGCGACCGCCAGCTCGTTCTTGTGCTGCGGGGTCGTCTTCTCGCGGATCAGACCGCGGTCCTCGACCTGGCCCAGGGTGGCGGCGACCAGGGTGTAGCCGCCGTACTGGTTGAAGTCCAGCGGGCCCTCGGTGACGCCGTTCAGCCGGTCGCCCACGTTCGCCTTGGGGAAGGGGCGCTCGGCGAGCGGCGCGAGCTGCTGGATCTGGAGCCGGCCGCCGTTCTGGGAGTCGTACGAGCCGTAGACCGTGCCGCCGCGGACGCTGGGGTTCTCGTCCGGCTTCACCGTGACCCACAGCTCGGCGTACGGGTCGCTGGCGCCGACCACGCGCGCGGAGCCGATGCGGACGTTCATGCCCTCCAGGGACTCGTAGTAGTCCAGGGCGTACGAACGCGGCCGCAGCGGAAGCCGGTCGATGGAACCGCCGTCGGCCGGGTCGCCCGCCGGGGCGTACGCGGCCGGCACCGAGTCCACCGTGATGGTGACGGCGGCCGGGACCGGGTTGCCCTTCGAGCGGACGGTGACCACCGGCTTGGAGATCTGGGTCATCGACTGATTGCCGGAGGCGAGGCCGCCCGGCACGTACTCGGTCACCGTGCCGTCGACGCTCACCGCGTCGCCGGCGGCGACGGTCGGCACCGAGCTGGTGAAGACGAAGACGCCCTCGCTGGTGGCCGGGTCGCCGTCGGGGTTCGGGTCCTGCATCCAGAAGCCGCGCGAGCCGTAGGTGCGCACGGCGGTGACGACGCCCTCGACGCCGGTCACCTGCCGGCCGGCGAGCGGGGAGACCCGGGTGGTGCCCTGAATGTCGTGGATCCGCACGGGAGCGGCCGCGGTGGCGGACGCCTCGTCGGCGGAGGCGGCCGCGCCGCCGAGCAGACCGGCGGCGAGGGCGGCGGCGACCACGGTGGCGACGGTCGCGGACCGGGATATGGAGGAAGACATCAAGGTGCTCCGAGAACGGGTTGTACGAACGATCGAATGATCTACGCGCGTCAAGTACTGCTTACGTCCAGTGACCTTGTCAAATTCCTGTGCGCGGTCGACTCCCCGTGAGTGGTCGACGCGTGTACGAAGGCTGACGCGTGCGGGAACCGCCGGAGCGTCCCCCGAATGCGTCTAGGCTGAAGGCCGCTGGAGCCGGAGGCTCCCAGCTCGACCCGACCACCCCCGCCGAGGAGAACACCCCACGATGGCACCGGACCAGCCGATCCTTCCCCCCGTTCGACTGCGCTCGGACGCGGAACTGGCCCGGGACGCCCTGGCCGCACCCCTCCTCGCCCGCGCCGTCCGGCTCGCCCGCTGGGCCGGCCCCGAGACCCGGGTCGGCGCGGGCGGCGAACTCGCCGACGCGCAGCTGCCCGTCGCCGCCGAGGCGCTCGGGCTGACCGCCGACGAGGACGGCGAGGCGGAGGCCGCCGAGGCATGGCGGGTCGCCGTGGACACCGGCCTGGTCGAGATCCACGACCCCGAGGACGCCGAGAGCGGCAAGGAGGCCGAGGAGGCCGGAGACGCCGAGGGCACCGTCACCGCCGGCGAGAGCCTGGCGGCGCTGACCGCCGGTTCGCCCAAGGACGTGCTCGCCGTCTGGCTGGAGGGCTTCGAGTCGGTCTTCGACGACGCCGCCGCGCCGTACATCGACGACCTCGACGCGCTCGTCGGCCCGGACGGCGAGATCGACTTCGAGGCCCTGGACTGGGACCCCGAGGCCGAGGCCGACTTCCTGGAGGGCGTGCTCGGCAACCTCTACCTGCTCACCGTCTCCGAGGGCGGCTCCGGCGAGGGCCCCGTGCCGCTGCCCGCGCTCGCCGCGTCGATGGTGATCCCCGACGACATGAACGAGCCCACCGACGACATCCTGGAGCAGGTCTCCGACGCGATGATGCGGCTCGACGAGCAGTTCCGGATCCTGGAGCCCATCGGCCTCGTCGAGTACCAGCCCGTCGACGAGGCCCTGATGGTCGAGGAGTCGGAAGAGGACGTCACCGCCGCCGCCGACGCCGGGGGTACCGCCGCCGCTGCCGGCGCCGCCGAGGAGCTCGACGACGAGGACGTCAGCCGCTACGGCATGGTCCGCCTCACCCCGCTCGGTCTGTACGGCATCCGCTCCCGGATGCTCGACGCCGGCCTGACCGCCCCCGCCGTCGGCGACCTCGCCGAGAAGGACGCCGACACCCTGCTGGCCGGGGTCGTCCACTACCCGCAGGAGGCCGCCCGCGCCGAGGTCGCCGGCTGGCTCGCCGCCCGGGAGGTCCCGGCCGCTGCCCGCGACCTGCTCGCCGCCGCCCGGGGCAGCGAGCCCGGCGCCCCGCTGCGCCGGCTCCACGCCCAGCAGGCGCTGTCCCTCGTCGGCGCGGAGGCCGAGCCGGTCGTCCGGGAGGTCCTGGACGACGCCGAACTCGGCGGTCTGGCCCGGGTCTGGCTCGCCGAGTGCGGCGCGGCCGACATCCCCGCGCCGCCGGAGTCGATGATCTTCTGGCTGGCCATCGACACCATCGCCGCCCACCTCGACGCCGAGGGCGAGCTGGAGGAACTCCAGGACCTCATCGAGGGCCTGACCGGCCGCCATGGCGGTTTCTTCGACCAGGCATGGCGGGTCGACCACCCGTCCACGGCCGACGTCCTGGAGGCGATGGGCCGGCTGCACCGCGACAAGCCCTCCGCCAAGGAGGCCCGCAAGGCCGCGTTCAAGGCGCGCTCGCGCCGCTGAGCCCAGCCTCCCTCGTTCGTACGGTCCTTGTATGGCCCTTGTGCGGCCCTTGTACAGCCCTTGTACGGCCCTTCGTACGCACTCGGCCGCCGCGCGAATCGCGCGGCGGCCGAGTGCCGTGCCGGGACGGGAGGGGCTCAGAGCGCCTGGGCCGCGGGCTTCACCATGCCCCGTACGGTCCGGGACTTCACGAAGTCGCCCATCGCCGTCATCTCCCACTCGCCGGAGAACTGCCGGATGAGCTTCGCCATCATCACGCCGGTCTGCGGCTCCGCCGTGGTCAGGTCGAAGCGGACCAGCTCCTCGCCGGTCGCCGCGTCGACCAGCCGGCAGTACGCCTTGGCGACCTCGGTGAACTTCTGCCCGGAGAAGGAGTTCACGGTGAAGACCAGGCCGGTGGTGTCGGCGGGCAGCCGGCCGAGGTCGACCACGATGACCTCGTCGTCGCCCGCGCCCTCGCCGGTGAGGTTGTCACCGGAGTGCTTGACCGCCCCGTTCAGGATGGACAGCTTGCCGAAGTAGCAGCTGTCGATGTGGTTGCGCTGCGGGCCGTAGGCGATCACGGACGCGTCGAGGTCGATGTCGCTGCCCCGGTACGCGGGCTCCCAGCCGAGGCCCATCTTGACCTGCGAGAGCAGCGGACGCCCGCCCTTGACCAGGGAGACGGTCTGGTTCTTCTGGAGGCTGACCCGGCCCTTGTCGAGGTTGATCTTCCCGCTGCCGGCGGGCGGCGCCGGGGGAGCGGCGGGCGGAGCCGGCGGGGCCTGCCAGGCCGGGGGAGCCGCCGGCGGCGCGGGCGGGACCGGGGGTGCGGGCGGCGTCACGGGCATCGAGGCGGGGGCGGCGGCCGGGGTCGGAGCGGCGGCCGGAGCGGGGGCGGGGGCCGCGGCGGGCGTGGGCTCCTCGTCCACGCTCACCCCGAAGTCGGTGGCGATGCCGGCCAGCCCGTTCGCGTACCCCTGGCCCACGGCACGGGCCTTCCACACCCCGCCCCGCAGATAGATCTCCATGACCACGAGCGCGGTCTCCGTGGCGAGTCGCGGCGGGGTGAAGGTGGCGAGCACGCTGCCGCTGTCGGAGTCGCGCAGGGTCGCGGTGGGCTCGATGCCCTGGAAGGACTGGCCGGCGGCGTCGGGGCTCGCGGTCACGACGATCTTCTCGACACCGGCCGGGAGCGCGGCCGTGTCCACCAGGATCGCGTCCGGGGCCGTACCGCCGCCGGACCGGTAGGTGACACCGGGGCCTGCGGGCTGGTTGTAGAAGATGAAGTCGTCGTCGGAGCGCACCTTGCCGTCGGCGCCGAGCAGCAGGCCCGATACGTCGAGCCGCACCGGAGCGGCGACGTCCACCGCCACGCGCGCGGCGGTGAGAGGAATGTTCGAGCCGGGGGTCATAGCGGTCATGCCGGGGCTAACGAACAGGGTGGCTTTGCCGTTCCCTTACCTGCGCCCGGTTCGGCCACCCTGGTGACGCGGGTGTTGGCGGGCGGTACGTTCATTGCCGAACTTGTACGAACCCGTCCATCGCGCCATCACCAGCTGCGGGTCGCCGGCCTCCACCTCCGCCAGGAACCGGGCCGCCCGCCCGCCGCGCAGAGTGGCCGCGGCCCGGCCGCGATGGGTGATGACGACACTGCCGTCCGAGCGCTGGGCGTGGACGAATCCCTGGGGCTGAGGCATGGCGGGCATCCTGCCGGTCCGGGCCGTGCCCGTCACGCGAATATCCGCCGGTGCGCCTGTCCGCCCGCCTGTCTCTGCCCACCCGTTCAGCCGCCGGTGAGGGACTGCCCGCCGGTACGGACTCCGCGCCCCGCGCGGGCGACCAGGACCGCACCGGCCAGGCCCGCGGCCCCGAGCAGCGGCAGCATCACCCGGACGTCGGCCACGGCCGCCAGAGCGGCGCCGAGGGCGAGGGCCACCGCGTTCGGCGCGAAGAGCAGGGTGTGCGCGGTGCCCGCCGCCCGGCCCACCGCTTCGGCCGGGACCTGCCGCTGCACCGCCGTCGTCGCGGCGATCAGCACCCATGGCAGCCCCACCCCGATCAGGACGCTCGCGGCGAGCGCGCCCGTCGCGTACGGCAGGGCCCGCCCCGCCGCGCCCACCGCGAACAGCGCGAGCCCCAGCGCGGCCGGTGCCCGCTCCGGCAGCCGCCGCAGCAGCGGACCCGCCGTCAGCCCGGCGAGGACGGACCCGGCGCCCTGGAACGCGTACAGCACACCGGCGTACGCGGGGGCGCGGCCGAGGACCCGGTCGACGACGGCGTAGATCAGCGCGCCGTTGAGCCCCGCGAGCAGCATGGTGAAGCCGCCCGCGAGGATCAGCCGCCGGGTCACCGGGGATTCCCACAGCAGCCGGGCGCCGTCCAAGAGCCGGGGCCGCCGGTGCGGTGCGGGCCGCTCCTCCCGTACCCGCAGCAGGGCGAACGCCCCGGCCGCCAGCGCGAAGGTGGCCGCGTCGAGGAGGGCGACGGGCCCGCCGCCGTACCGGGCGAAGAGCCCCGCCGCGACGAGCGGGGCGAGCAGTTTCATCGCCTCGGTGACGGTCGTGCGCAGCCCGTTGAGGTCCCCGAGCCGGTCCTGGTCGAGCGCGCCCGCCGCGAGGGCCGTCTCCGCCGCCTCGTGGACGGCGCCCTGGGTCCCGTAGGCGAGGAGGACGGCGAACAGCAGCCACACCCTGCCGGGCCCGTCCACCATCAGCAGGAGCGGCAGCAGTGCCGCCATGGCCAGGTTCGCCGTGATCAGCAGCGGCCGCCGCCGGACCCGGTCGGCGAGCGAGCCGAGCAGCGGCCCGAGGAGCGTGGGCGCCCACAGGGCGAAGGCGGTGAGCGCGGCAAGGCCGTCGGAGCCGGTGAGCGACTTGACCCAGACGCCGGAGACCAGCCACAGCGCCGTGGTGCCGAAGCCGGACACGAGGACGGCGGTCAGATAGAGGGGAACGCGCATGTGCGCAGGCTGGCCTCTGAGGTGGCCGCCCCGGATCGGTCATATGCCCTACTTCCCGGACGGGCGGGGACATCCCGAGACGCCGGCGGCATCCGGCGCGGACGGCTTCGGGTGCCGGCCACGTCCGCCGAGGAGCCGTCCGCCGGGGTGATCCCCGGGTGCCCCCGAGCCCGGGGCGATCAGCCGAAAGTACGAGACGGACGCCGTCCGCCGCACCGGAACCGGCCATCGGATGGATGCCGCGCGACACGGCCCTGGCCGAGGGTGGGGCCATGGACCACGACACACCGCCGGCCCCCTCGCCCACCGTCCCCCGCGACCGCACGGCCGGGCGCGCACCCCGCCGCCCCTCCCGCCGGACACGCGGGAGGACCGCCGCTATGGGGGCGGTTCTGCTCGCGGCCGTGACCGGGACGCTCCCGGCCCCGTCGGCACACGCCGCGCCGCCCGGGCCGGTGATCCGGGCGGACACCGACCGGGACGGCCTCGTCACCCCGGACGACGACGCGGGCAAGACGGCCTGGACCCGGGAGCGCGGTGCGCTGATGCTGCCCGACATCGACGACGACCGGCGGCGTTGCCCCATCGTGGGCCCCGCGGGCGCGCGCCTTCCCGACGACCGTCTGGCGGACTGCGGCGACGCTTCGGACACCGTGGTCGACGGCGCCGCCGACCTCGCCGACCTCGCGCCGGTGCGGATCACCGCCGCACCCGTCGCGGCCGGGACCACCGCCACCGTGGCCGCCGACCCGGCCTCCCGGGAGTACGTCCGGATCTTCGCCCGGCGGCACGGCCGCATGGTCCCGCTGGGGCCCGGCGACCGGCTGACCGCCGGCGAACTGCGGCACGGCGTCCGGCTCGGCGTGGAGGCCACGGACTTCGTCCGCGACCCCGCGAAGTGGGCGGGCTTCACCGACCTCGTCCTCCGGGTGGACCGCGACGGCGTCACGACCGAGGACCGGGTACGGCTGCGGGTCGCGCCCCTGGTGTTCCAGCACGACCTGATGCCGATACGCCGGATGATGACGGCCGACCACACCACCGGGCCCGCCGAGCTGGAACGCGGCAAGCCCTACGATCCCGCCGCGCGGCCCCGCCCCGTACAGCCGGGCGAAGCAGAGTTCCGCCGCGATCTGCGGCGCGGCCTCGACCGGGCAGGGCTGCCGGCCCCGCTCTTCAACTACCCCACCGGCGGCGACGTCTGGATGCAGGACCTGTTCAAGACCGCCTACGCCTCCATCCCCGCGCCGGGCGGCCGGGAACACCGGATCAGCGTCATTGTGCGGTCCGCCGACGTGATGCCTGGCACGGCCACCCCCGACTTCCCGCTCAGGGACGCCTCGCGGAGCGCGTTCACGCTGCTCCGGGGCCCCGGCACGGGAGTGATCCAGCAGTACGACCCCGGGCGCGTGGGCAGTGACGACAACCTGTACTACGGGTCGTTCAGCTCCACCGGGAACTTCGGAACCCTCCCGCCGTACACCTGGCGCGGCCACCACTACCCGGTGGGCCGGATCGTCCACGGCGGTACGGGAGGCAAGGAATCGCCGGACGTCTCCTTCACCCGGATGCTCGCCGCGCAGGGCTACCAGCGGCCCCTCGCGGTGGACACGAGCTGGCTGGGGGTCGGGCACATCGACGAGTTCCTGTCCTTCGTCCCGGCCCGGAACGACCGGGGCTGGGTGGCCGTCGTCGCCGACCCCGGCCTGGGCAGGCGGCTCCTGGAGGAGCTCGTGGCCCAGGGCCGGGGCGACGAGCCGCTGGTCCACGGGATCGCGCCGGGGGACACCGAGGACCCCGGCCTCACGGTCGCCGGCGCCCTGGACAAGCCCTCGCTCACCCGGGGCACCGAGATCGCCCGGAAGGGCATCGACGCGGCCCTGCGCACCCTGAAGGAACAGGCCGGTCTGACGGACCGCTATGTCGTGCGGGTCCCCGCTCTCTTCAGGGAGATCGACCTGCCCGCCGGGTACCCGCGCCGGGACCTCGTCGCCAACTACCTGCCCGCCGCGGCCAACGGCGTGAGCACCGGCACCGGGGTCTACCTCGCGCCGCGCCAGCACGCGCCGCGGACCGGCGGCCGCGACGTCTTCGAGCGGGCGGCCGAGCGGGCCCTGAGCGGCACGGGCACCCGGATCTCCTGGGTGGAGGACTGGGCGTACGCGCACCACGTCGGCACCGTCGGCGGGGAGGTGCACTGCGCCACCAACGCGCTGCGCGCCCTGTCGGGAACCCGGCCGTGGTGGACCGAGCGGGACTGATCCCGCTGCCAATGGGTCGTCCCTGCGACGTACGGTGGTGTCTCGTAGGGTCGGTGCCCATGAGTGACCGGCACTTGCCCCTCCCGCGCGCCCTCGGAGGGCTGCTGTTGTCCGGCCTGGCCGTCGCCGCGTGGGCGACCGTGCCCACCGCGGGCGTCGCGGTCGTCGCCGTGGGAGCGGCGGTGACCGGCGCGGCGGTGGCGACGGCGGCCCGGTTGCCCCTGCCTCCCGGAGTCCGGCGGTGGCCGTGGCTCGTCGCCGTGGCCTCTGTGGTGCTGACGGCCTGTCACTGGGGGCCGGTCGCCGACGCGACGGTCTGGTGGTGGGCCGCCGAGACCTGCGCCCTGCCCGTCCTCGCGGTGCCCGCCGTACGCCGGGCGAGCGGGCGGCCTTGGGCCCTTGTCCACGCCCTCGGGTACGGCGCGGCGGTCGCCCTCCTTCCCCTGCGGATCGCCCCGTATCTCACGCCGCCCTCGCCGCCGGAGGAGATCGCCGTGCTGTGCCTGCTCTGGTCCCTGCCGGCGGCGGGCGCCGCGGCGCTCGGCGGATATCTGCGCGTCCAGGACGCCACCAGGCGCCGGGCGCTCATGGACCAGCGGCGGCGCCACCGCCTCGAAGTCGCCCGTGACCTGCACGACTTCGCCGCCCACGACGTCATGGGCGTGGTGGTCCTGGTCCAGGCGGCGCGGCACCTGGCCCGGGAGGATCCCCGGCGGGCCGTGGAGCTGTTGCCGCGGATCGAGGAGGCGGGGCTGCACGCGCTGGCCGCGATGGACCGCACGGTCTCGATGCTCAACGCCGAGGAGGACCCGGACCGGGAGGCGGATCCCGAGGGTCCTGAGGGTTCCGTGGACCCCGTGGATTCCGGGGTTGCCACGGGGCCGGGCGGTGGGGAAGGGGAGACGGCCGGCCCGGTCGGTGCCCGGGTCCGGATGTCCGGACGGCCTTCCCGCCCCGAGGACTCGCCGCCCGTCTCCGAGCGCCGCCGCGACCTGAGCGAACTGCCCGCCCTGGCGGCCCGGTTCACCCGCACAGGCACGGTTCGGGCCCGGCTTGACGTACCCGACGGTGTGCTGGACGGGTTGCCCGCGGAGGTCGGCGCGACCGGCTACCGCGTCGTCATGGAATCCCTCACCAACGTGCGCCGCCACGCCCCGGCCGTCCTCGCCGTCCACATCGCCGCCCGGCGGGTTCCGTACGGCGACGGCCGGGCGCTGCGCCTCACCGTCACCGACGTGGCCGGGGCGGCGGCCAGGGGTGGTGGGGAGGCCGGCACCGGCACCGGCACCGGCACCGGCACCGGCACCGGCACCGGAGCCAGGGCCGGGGTCGGAACCGGGGCGGCTGTTTCCGTCTCTCCGCTTCCGGAGCGGTCGGGCGGCGGCTCCGGCCTCGCATGCCTCACCGACCGTGTCGAGGCGCTCGGCGGCACGCTCGCCGCGGGGCCGCACGGGACGGTGGGCTGGCGGGTCACGGCCGTACTCCCGCTGTCCGACGCCGTCACCCCGACCACCGGCCGGCCCGGGCGCACCGCCCCGGCGCGGCCCACGACGCACGAGGAGACCCGCGCATGAGCGGCACCGGCGCCATCCGGATCCTGCTGGCGGACGATCAGGAGGCCATCCGGGCCGGCTTCCGCCTCGTCCTGGACGCCCAGCCCGACATGACCGTGATCGGCGAGGCGGCGGACGGTGCCGCCGCGCTGGACGCGGCCCTGCGGCTGCGCCCCGACGTCCTTCTCGCCGACATCCGGATGCCGGGCCTCGACGGCCTGGAACTGACCCGGCGGCTCGCCGGTCCCGGTGCGGACCCGCCCCTCCGGGTCGTCGTGGTCACCACCTTCGACCTCGACGCGTACGTCAACACCGCCCTGCGCGCCGGAGCCTCGGGATTCCTGCTGAAACGTTCCGGACCGGCGCTGCTGGTCGAGGCGGTGCGCGCGGCGATGTCCGGTGACGCCCTCATCAGCCCCCAGATCACCGCGCGCATGCTGCACCGGCTCATCCCGCCGGCCCGCCGGGAGCCGGGACGTCCCGCCGAGCCGCTGACGCCTCGCGAGGCGGAGGTCGCGGCGCTGGTGGCCGCCGGTCTGTCCAACGCCGACATCGGCGAGGAGCTGTTCATCTCGCTCGCCACCGTCAAGACCCATGTGGCCGGCCTCCAGCGCAAGCTGGCGGTACGCAATCGGGTCGGCATCGCCGCTTGGGCCTGGGAGTCCGGCCTGGCCTCCACCGAGCAGTCCCCCCGGTAGGGGTTCCGACTCCGCGGGTCGCGGGGGCGCGGCCCGGCCGGGGTTCTCAGGCGGCCGTCCCCGGTGTCCGGTTGCGTTCGCCGGCGGGTGGGGTGGCGTAGGCCAGCCGTCGGTGCTCCCGTTGGAGGATCAGCCGGACCAGGGGCGGGTGGAGCAGGCGTACGGGGGCGAAGTAGGCCCGGCCGAGGAGGTTGTGGATCCGTACGGCGGTGGCCAGGGTGACGCCCTCGTCGTCGACCACCACCGAGGCCCGGAAGTCCAGGTGGGAGGCGTCCTCGCCGAGCATCAGCTCGTGTTCGCCGGTGCCGCGTTCGGGGAACGGCAGGACGCCCCGCCAGGCCCGCGGGTCGCGGGGCATGCCCGGCTTCAGCGGCAGGTGCCAGGCGTCGGCGTAGTCGGGGCGGGGGACCGCCTCGCGCAGCAGCCGGGCGCCGGCCGGGAGGGGTACGGCCTTCGGCAGGGGCCAGGCGAGCCGGTTGGCGAGCAGGGCACGGGGCGGGCGGCGGGCCGGCGGATGGGGCAGGGAGCCGAGCGCGGCCCGCTCCACGTTGTCGAACAGCTCCTCGACCATGATGTCGTGCACCGGCTCGATCGCCACCTTGAAGAGCGCGAACGACCGGGTGTCCATGGCCACTTCGAGCCGGTGGGAGATCCGGCAGCGACCGTCCCCGAGCGGTTCGACGTCGATCCGGTGGTGGCCCTTGCCCAGGCCGGGCTCGGTCATGTCGAACCGGACCGAGCGGCCCGGTTCGTAGGCGGTGACCCGGTAGCGGACCGAGCTGTGCCCGCCGTCGGCGCCGACGGAGAGCGGCCGGTCCAGGACCATGGCGGGCCAGACCGGGGTGGGGAAGAGGGGATCGTCCGGCGCGGACAGCCGGTCGACCAGGGCTCCGACCGTCTCGGCCGGGGCCTCGACGATCCTGTGATGGGCGTTTCGTACCGTGCGCGCAGCGGGCATGGCCGCACCTCCATACGGGAGCGTATGTTCTCCGTACGGTAGCGTACGGTCCATGCTCGAGCACCCGGAATCCGCCCCCTCCACGGACCTCTCCGCCACCGGTGCGCCCCTCGCGGACACCGGCGTCCCGGCCGCCGGAGCCCCGGCCGCCCGGGCGCGGCGCGGCGCCCGCCGCCGGCTGACCGCCGACGACTGGGCCGACGCGGCCCTGGCCGCGCTCGGCGAACGCGGCCTCGCCGGTGTCGCCGTGGAACCCCTCGCGGCCCGCCTCGGCGCCACCAAGGGCAGCTTCTACTGGCACTTCACCGGCCGGGACGCGCTGGTCGCCGCCGCCCTCGCGCGCTGGGAGGAGGTGTCCACCGAGCGGATCATCGCGGCCATGGAGGCCGCCGAGCCCGACCCGGCCGGCCGGCTCGCCGCGCTCCTGCGCGCAGCGACCGCCTCCGCCGCCGAGGATCCGCTGGAGGTACGGCTGCTCGCCGCGGGCGACCACCCCGAGGTGGCGGCGGTGCTGGCCCGCGTCACCGAGCGCCGGGTCGGCTATCTCGCCCGGCTCTTCGAGCAGTTGGGCTTCCCGCCCGCCGAGGCCCGGCACCGCGGCTTCCTGTCGTACACGAGCTATCTGGGCCACGCCCAGCTCTCCCACGCGCTCCCCGGGGCGGTCCCGCTCGACGCCGCCTATCTGGCGGCGGTGACCGAGGCGCTGCTCAAGCCCTGAGGGCCGCGGGAGTACGGGCGTGCGGGGGTACGGGCGTACGGAGGTACGGGCGTACGGGGCCCGGCTTTACCGGGCCGGCTCCGGCTGGGCCGGCTCGGTCTGGATCGGGTCTGCCTGGGTCGGGTTGGCCTGGGCCGCCGGCTCCGTACGGGCCGCGCGCCGTGACTCGTAGCGGAGCGCGGCACCCGTCACCAGGGCGCCCGTCCCCTCCCACAGACCCACCCCGAGGAAGCCCGCCGGGGCCCGCCCGGCGACCACGGTGAGCGTGAACACCGTGCAGGTCAGCAGCCGGAACGGCACCGTCCAGCGGAAGAACGGCTTCCAGTCGGCGAGCGCGGCCAGCACGTAGTAGACGCCCATGTTCAGCGCCGCCATCGAGGAAGCGGTCAGGAACAGGAGGGTGTGGTCGCCGTCCGCGCGGTCCGCCCCGGGGGCGGGGTCCAGCCCCATGAGGCCGATCATGACCTCCGGCCGGATCAGGCCCACCAGGCCGAGGGCCGCCGCCAGGACGCCGAAGACGGCCATGGTCCAGCCGGACAGGGAACGGGGCAGACGCACGGCGGGTCCTCCGGGAAGCGGGCGCGCGCCGACGGGCGCGACGCGAGGTGCGGGAAACGCCCGGGGCGTATGAGGTGCCCGAGGCGCATGATCAAGGCACCTGCATATCGTGCGGCGGGGGCCGGTGATCAACCGGCCCCCGCCACAGGTCACTTACGCCGCCCCGGGCGCGCAGCCCGTCGGTCCGTCAGCCCCTCAGCCCCTCAGCCCTTCAGTGCGGCCCGCATCATCTGCTGCGCCACCGGCGCCGCCAGCCCGTTGCCGGAGACCTCCGAACGCGCCGCGCCCGAGTCCTCGATCATCACCGCCACGGCGACCTCCTTCCCGGTCGCCGGGTCCTTCGCGTACGAGGTGAACCACGCGTACGGCGTCTTGCTGTTGTTCTCGCCGTGCTGCGCCGTACCGGTCTTGCCGCCGACCTCCACACCCGGGATCGCCGCGTTCGTGCCGGTGCCCTCCTCGATCACCGTCCGCATCGCGTCCCGCAGCTGCTCCGCCGTCCTGGCCGACACGATCCGCCGGGTGTCCCCGTCCCGGAACGTCTGGAGCGCGTCGCCGTCGGAGTCCACGACCTCGCTCACCATGTGCGGCGCCGCCAGCAGCCCGTCGTTGGCGATGGCCGCCGACACCATGGCCATCTGGAGCGGCGTGGCCGTCACGTCGAACTGCCCGATGCCGGTCAGCGCGGTCTGCGCCCGGTCCATGCCCGACGGGTACACGCTCGGATAGGCCCGTACCGGCACGTCCAGCTTCTTGTCGTCGAAGCCGAACTTCTCCGCCGTCGCTCGCACCTTGTCCTGGCCCAGGTCGACGGCCATCTTCGCGAAGACGTTGTTGCAGGAGTAGCGCAGCGCGGTGCGGATCGTGGCGTTCGCGCAGGGCGCGGACGCGTTCTCGTTGGGCAGCACGGTCCGGGTGCCGGGCAGGGTGTAGGGGTCCGGGCTGCGCGTCGGCTCGTCCACCGAGCCGTACAGCCCGTCTTCGAGCGCCGCCGCCGCGACGACCAGCTTGAACGTCGAGCCCGGCGGCAGCGGCTGCCGCAGCGCCCGGTTGACCAGCGGCTTGTCCGGGTCGTCGGTGAGCCGCTGCCACGCCTCGCCGTCCGTCGTTCCGGCGATCGCCGACGGGTCGTACGACGGAGTCGACACCAGCCCGAGGATCCGGCCGGTCTTCGGGTCGATCGCGACGGCGGCGCCCTTCTTGTCGCCGAGCGCCCGGTACCCGGCCTTCTGCACGTCCGGGTCGATGGTGGTGACGACGGTGCCCGGATCCGCCTGCTTGCGGGTGATCGCGTCCAGCGGGTTCTTCAGCCGGTCGTCGGTGCCGTCAAGGATGTCGGAATAGATGCCCTCCAGCTGGGTCGCCCCGTACGCCTGGGAGCTGTAGCCGGTGACGGCCGCGTACAGCGCGCCGTCCGTGTAGTTCCGCTTGTACGCGAGATCGCCGCCCTTCGTCGGCGTCGAGCCGGTGACCGGCGAGCCGGCCACGACGATGTTCCCGAGCGGCTGCGCGTACTGCGCGATGGTGGTCCGCCGGTTGGACTTCTCGTGCGCGAGGGCCTTGCCTTCGTACGCCTGCACCCAGGTGGCGCGGCCCAGCAGGGCCAGCACCAGGAGCAGCGAGAAGACCGAGGCCCTTCTGATCGTCTTGTTCATCCCATATGCGGGACGAGTGGGCGCACGGGCCGCGTTCCGGCCGGCCCGGATTCTCAGTGAACCTTCATGGAAGGCGCCCCTCCGGTCCGGCTCCCGGTCCGGCTCCCGGTCCGGCTCCCGGGCCGGAGGGGGCGGCGGGGGTCGGGCCGCCGCTCAGCCGGGGGTGATGAATCCCGATTCGTACGCCGCGATCACCGCCTGTGTACGGTCCCGGGTGCCCGTCTTCGCGAGGACGGCGGCCACATGGGTCTTCACCGTGGCCGGGCCGACGCCCATGAGCCCGGCGATCTCCGCGTTGGTCAGCCCCTTCGCCATCCACCGCAGCACCTCCGCCTCGCGGTCGGTGAGCCGGGCCGCCCAGGGCGGGGCGGGCGCCGGGCGCCGGCGGGCGTGCTCGGCGGCGAGACCTCGGACGGCGGCCGGGTAGAGCAGCGACTCGCTGCGTGCGACCAGCCGCACCGCGCTCACCAGCTCCTCCGGCGCGGCCCGCTTCAGCAGGAAACCGGAGGCGCCGACGCGCAGGGCCTCGTAGACGTAGGAGTCGTTCTCGAAGGTGGTGACGACCACGACCCTCGGCCCGCTCCGGCCGGCCCCGTATTCCCCGCCCCGGTACTCCCCGCTCCCGTACTCCCCGGCGCCGACTGCGACTCCGGCCGCCCCGTCACGCCCGTACGGCCCTTCCGCCCCGGCCGTCTCCTCCACCCCGTCGGGCCGGCCCGCGAGGATCCGCCGGGTCGCCTGGATGCCGTCGATGCCGGGCATCCGTACGTCCATCAGGACGACGTCCGGCCGCAGCTCGCGCACCACCGACACCGCCTCGGCGCCGTTCGCCGCCTCCCCGACCACCTCCAGGTCCGGTTCGGCGTCCAGGATCACCCGCAGCGCCGTCCGCACCATCCGCTCGTCGTCGGCGAGCACCACCCGGATCACCGGGCACCCCCGGCGGGCAGCCGGGCGGCGAGCCGCCAGATCCCGTCCACCGGACCGGCCCCGGCGCTCCCGCCGAGCAGCCGGGCCCGCTCGGCGACCCCGCGCAGGCCGCGCCCGCCGTCGGGACGGGCCACCGGCGCCGGGCCGGACAGCGGATTCTCCATGATGATCTCCAGTTCGTCGCCCGACAGCGTGATCCGCGCTGTCACCTTCTCGCCGCGCGCGTAGCGCACCGCGTTGGTCAGCCCCTCCTGCACGATCCGGTACCCCTCGCGCGACACCGCCTCGGGCAGTCGCCCGAGGTCCCCGCGCACCGTCAGCGCCACCCGCGCCGCGCCCGCGCCCCGGACCAGCGCGTCCAGCGCCTCCAGACCGGGCGCCGCGAGCGCCCCGTCGTCCTCGCCGCTGCGCAACAGGCCGAGGACCGCGTCGAGTTCGCCGAGCGTACGCCGCCCGGTCTCCTCGATCGCGGCCAGCGCTTCCCGTACGAAGTCCGCGGCCGGGTCGGCGGCGGGACCGGCGGCCGTACCCGTACCCCCGCTCGTACCCGAGCCCTTGCCCCCGCCCGTACCCCCGCCCGCACCCTGCCCCGTCGTGCTCCGGTCGAGCATCCTGCGGGCCGCCGCGGCCTGGAGGGTGACGGCGCTCAGCGCGTGTCCGACGGAGTCGTGCAGTTCACGGGCGAGCCGGTTGCGTACGGCCAGTTCGGCGGCCCTCCGTTCGGCGGCGGCCAGCCGGTCGGCCGGGCTCGGCCCCAGCAGCCGGGGCGCGACGGCGGCGAGCCCTGCGCTCGTCACCTTCGCCGCGCCCGCGAGCGCCAGCAGCATGAGCAGCCCGGAGGGCGGCCCGAGCCAGGCCGGTCCCGCCTCGCCCGTACGCCAGAACCCGACCAGCTCCGAGCCGCGCAGCCGGGCCGAGAACGGCAGCACCATGAGCGCCACCGCGAACGGCGGCAGCGCCAGACTGATCCCGCTGAACAGCGCGCCCACCGCCGAGTGCAGCGTGAACCAGGCCGCTGCCCGCCCCCGGGCGCCCCACCCGCGCGCCGGGCCGTCCGCGAGCCGCCCCGGCGGCACCGCGCACAGCGTCCGGACCGCCGCCACCGACATCGGCCGGGCCAGCGGGAAGAACACGGTGAGGGCGGCGAGCGGCAGCCCCACCCCGTACGCCGCGAACTGCGCGGCGAAGGTGTCGCCGAACAGCGCGCCATGGCCGAAGAACGGGCTCACGACCACGGTGCCGATCAGCCAGAACGGCATGAACAGGGCGCCGCCCAGGACGAGATGGAACCAGCGCCGTCTGGCCCGCTGTCCCAGGAGCGCCCGGCACACGACGGTCGCCGTCACTCCGCCGAGTCCGGGGCGAGGCGGCGGCTCCGGGCGGCCAGTACGGCGGCCAGACAGCCGGCGAGCAGGAATCCGGTGAGCATCTCGCCAGCGTAGGTGGTGATCATCAGAGCCGTCGGCAGCTTTCCGGCCTGTTCCATGGGGCCGCCCGACACCCGTGTCACCGCGCACACCAGGGTCATGTACGCGCCCCAGCAGCCCGCGGCCCCGGACGCCACCCACGCCCAGGCCAGCGTGGTCCGCACCGGCGTGCCGGCCGGCCGGTCCCAGGCCAGGCACAGCGTGGCCACGACGGCGGCCACCAGGAACAGCGCCCGGAGGAGATCCACGACCGCCTGGTCGCCGTGGTACTCGGAGGCGTACGCGGCGGGCAGGCCGACGGTCGCGCCCGCCGCCCACAGCGCGTGCATCGCGGCCGGCCCGGCGGCGAGCACCGCCCCGGCCGTCGCGGCCACCCGCACCCGAGTCCCCGGGGCCCCGAGAGTTCCCCGCGCCCGTCGAGCTTCCTGAGTCCTCTGAGTCCCCTGAACTTCCTGAACTCCCTGAACCTCTTGGGTCCCTTCGGTCTCTTCCGCCGCCGTGCCCAGCCGCCCGGCCCAGACCCGACTCCAGCGGTCGTGGGCGTACAGCGCGAACAACGTGCCGAGGCAGAGCGCCTGGACGATGAAGCCGCCGTACACGACGGGGAAGACCCAGGCGTCGAGGAACGGCTCGGCGGCCTGCCCGGAACCGGCCCCGGCGCCGGACCCGCCGCCGGCCCGGTCGCCGAAGGCGGCGAGGACGAGCTGGGCCGGATAGCCCGTCACGATCGGCGCGAGCAGCCCGGTGGCCGCCCACATCGGGAAGGCCAGCAGCCAGGCCCGCACCCGGCTGCCCCACGGCCGGGTGAGCAGCAGCGCGAGCAGCACCACGAGCGCGTCGGCGAGCACGCTGACACCGTTGGCGACGATCATCAGGGTCCGGTGGTCGAGCAGTCCGCTGCCGTCCGGGATGCCGATCCTGCTGCCCGCCACCCAGGCGACCTTGAGCGCGATGTACGGCAGACAGGCGGCCATCGCGAGGAGGCACAGCACCCGGCGGAGCGGCCCCGGGACGGCGGTGCCGGGCGCCGGTGGAACGGGCCCCGGTGGAACGGGCCCCGGGGGAACGGGAGTCGGAGGGATGGGGAGGGAGGTCGTCATGTCCTCCACCCTCGGGCTCCGCCCCGGCCCGGCGCGTCGTGCCGTACGGCGAACCGCCTCCGCCGCGCGGGGGAGCCCGGCCGTCCGCGCGGGTGACGCCCCGGCCCCGGTCCGGCGCGTACGGAGACCGCGCGTAGGGAGGCCGTACGCCCGGAGGCCGGAAACCCGGAGCCCAGGAGCCCGGAGACCGGAAGCCCGAAGGCCCGTCACCCGGAGGCCGCACGCCCGGCGAGGTGCCCCCAGCCGTACGCCGTCTCACACCCGCACCACGATCTTCCCGACGTGAGTGTTGGACTCCATCAGCCGGTGCGCGTCCGGCATCGACTCCAGCCCCTCGAAGACCTGCGCGACCACCGGCGACAGCGAACCGTCGCGCAGCCCGGAGCCGATGAAGGCGGCCATCCGGGCGCGCCCCTCGGGGGATCGCACCACCGCGCCGTTGGCGTACCCGCGCACGGTCAGCGGCCACTGCATCGGCACCTCGGCCGGTCGCGGGTCCAGCCAGCCGTAGAGCACCGCCGTGCCCTCCGGGCGCAGCGCGCCGCCGAGCCGCGCGAAGCCGGGTCCGCCGATCGCGTCGAAGACCACGTCGGCGCCCACCCCGCCGGTGATCCGGCGTACCTCGTCCACCAGGTCCTGCTCGTCGGTGGCGACGACATGCGGGGCGCCGAGCGCGCGCAGCCGCTCGCGCTTGGCCGCGCCGCGCGTGGCGGCGATCGGGACCGCGCCGACCCGCAGCGCGATCTGGATCGCGGCGGTGCCGACCCCGCTCGACGCGCCGGTGATCACCACACGGGCGCCGGGCCGCAGCCCGCCCGCCTCCACCATGCCGCCGTACGCCGTCGAGTACGCGAGCCACGCCGCCGCCCCGGCCACCGCGTCCACCCCCGTGGGACGCGGCACCAGATACTCCTCCGACAGCACCACGTGTTCCGCGTACACCCCGTGCACCCCGAAGTCGAAGTTGGCCGCGGCCATCACCGGGTCGCCGGGCGCGAACGCGGTCACCCCCTCGCCGGTCTCCTCGACGACACCCGCCGCCTCGTAACCGAGCCGTGAGCCCGGCAGGGCCGGCTGGTAGAAGTAGTCTCCCGAACGGAACAGCGCCTCGGCCCGGTTGAGCCCGATCGCCTCGACGCGCACCCGCACCTCGCCGGGCCCGGGCGCCGGGAGCGCGATCTCCTCGACGGCGAGCACCTCGGGTCCGCCCAGTTTGTGGAAGACCACGGCCCGGGTCGTCGTCCCCTGCCGCGCCCGCTGTGCCGGGGTCTGATTCTGCGACTGCGACTGCGACGGTATCTGTGCCTGCTGCGTTTCCATGTCGTCGACCGTAGGCGGCAGTTGGTGAGACGGCCCATGTCCCTCCGGCTTCGCGACATGTCCGATCGTCTCGCACGGTACGGTGCGGGACATGGACGTACTGAGCGATGCCATCGCCGCCATGCGCACCGGCCGTCCGCACTCCTCCCGTACGGTGCGGTTCGCGCCGTGGGGTCTCCGCTTCCCGCCGGGCAAGGCCGCCGGGTTCCATGTCGTCCTCCAGGGCACCGCCTGGCTGCTGCCCCCTCGGGAGGAGCCGGGCGGCGGCCCGGCCGCGGCTTTGCCGCCTCCTCCCGTACGACTCGGGCCCGGGGATGTCGTCCTGCTCACCCACGGCACCGCGTACGGTCTCGCGGACCACCCCGACAGCCCGCTCGCCGACGCCGTCCCGCTGCCCGACGGCTCCTGGCCCACCCCGCCCGACCGGGGGCCGGTCGGCGCCGAGGAGACCCTGCTGCTGTGCGGGGCCTACCAGTTGAGCCGTACCCGGCCCCATCCGCTGCTCGCCGAGCTGCCCCCGTACGTCCACATCCCCGCTCGCGTCGGTGCCCACCCCCGGCTGCGCGCGGCCGTCGAACTGCTCGGCGCCGAACTCGCCGAACCGCTGCCCGGATCCGACGCGATCGTGCCCGCGCTCCTCGACACCCTGCTGCTGTCCCTGCTGCGCACCTGGTGGCTGACCGAGCGCGCCGACCGTTCCACCGGCTGGTCCGCCGCCCTCGCCGACCCGGCCGTCGCCGCCGCCCTGCGCGCCCTGCACGGCGACCCCACCCACCCCTGGACGGTCGGCGAACTCGGCGCCCTCGGCGGACTCTCCCGCGCCGCCTTCGCCCGCCGCTTCACCACCCTGGTGGGCCGGCCGCCGCTCGCGTACCTCACCTGGTGGCGGATGACGACCGCCGGACGGCTGCTGCGCGCGGGCGGTCTGCCGCTCCGGTCGGTCGCCGAACGCACCGGCTACGCCTCGGAGTTCGCCTTCGCCAAGGCGTTCAAGCGGGAGTACGGGGTGGCCCCGGGCCGGTACCGGGCGGCGTCCTGACCGCCGGTCCCCATGCCCCGTAGCCCCGGCCCGAGAGCCCCGGCCCCCGGCCCTCAGCCGCCGGCCCCTGCCTCCCTGACCCCCTCGGGGCTCAGCGGCGGTGGCGCGGCAGCCGCAGCGAGGCCAGGGCCGTCACCGCCACCAGACCCGCGCTGATCAGGAGCGAGGGACGCAGCGCGTGCGCCACTCCCGAGGCGGCCAGCGATCCGAAGACCGCCACCGCCAGCGCGCCCGCCGTCTGCCGGATCGCGTTCAGCAGTCCGGCGGCGGTGCCCGCGCGCTCGGCCGGCACGGCCTCCATCATCGCGGCGATGATCGGCGGCAGCGCGAAGCCGCAGCCCAGCGCCAGCGGGACGAGCAACAGCGCCTGGACGACCCGGGGCGTGCCGGCGTCCATCGTCAGCAGACCGAGCAGCCCGGCCACCGCCACCATCTGGCCGGTGACGATCGGCAGCCGCGCCCCGTACCGGGCCGCGACCTTGGCCGACAGCACGTTCACCGCGGCGAGCAGCCCCGTCATGGGCAGGAACATCAGGCCCGCGCCGAGCGCGGACAGCCCGAGTACCTGCTGGAAGTAGAGACCGAAGACGAAGACCATGCCGTAGAACGCCACGGTGCTGGCCGCGCCCGCCGACACCGCGACCACCACCGTGGTGTCGCGGAACAGGCCCAGCGGCACCATCGGATGCTTCCGGCGCGCCTCGATCAGCAGGAAGGCGGCGAAGGAGACCACCGCCACGCCGAGCGCCCACCACGTCGCCGGGCCGTGTTCGATCGCGGCGAAGGTCAGCCCGGCCAGCGCCACCACCGCCGTCAGCTGACCGGGCAGGTCGAGTGGCGCGGGACGGCGGGCCGAACGTGCCACCCGGGCCAGCAGGACGAGGGCGAGCAGCCCCAGCGGCAGATTGACGAAGAAGATCCCGCGCCAGCTCCACGCCGTGGTCAGTGCCCCGCCCGCGACCGGGCCGAGCGCCACGGCGACCGTGCCGCCCGCCGCCCACAGCGACACCGCGCGGGCCCGCCGCGCCGGATCGCCGTATGCCTCCCGTACCAGCGCGAGCGAGGCCGGCAGCATCACCGCGGCCGCCACGCCCTGGGCCGTACGGGCCGCGAGCAGGGCCGGCAGGGCGGGGGCGAGACCGCAGGCGACCGAGGCCAGGGTGAAGCCGACGACTCCACCGGCGTACGCCCGGCTCGCGCCGACCCGGTCGGCGAGCGCGCCGCTGGACAGCAGCAGGGCGGCGAAGGCGAGCGTGTACGCGTCGACCACCCACTGCAGTCCGGTCATCCCGGTCCGCAGATCGGCGCCGATCGCGGGCAGGGCGACATTGACGACGGAGGAGTCGAGGGTGATGAGCGCGAACCCGAGCAGGGCGGCGACGAGCGCCGGACCTGGGGAGCCGCCGGAGCCGGGGCTGGAGTCGGGGCCGGGGCCGGGGCTGGAGTAGGGGCCGGGGCCGGGGCCGGAGCCTGGGCGCCGGCCGGCGGTGCGGCGCGCGGAGGGTCGGCCCTTCGAGTGCGTGGCGGACGTCGTGGCGGGCGTCGTGGTGGTGGGGGCGTCAACGGCGTTCTGGAGACGGTCGGTTGAGGTCATGGGTCAAGGCTGCGGGGCGGCGGCGCCCTACAGTAGTGGCCTGAATGCCATACAACCGGAGGTTCTGGCCATGACCGCTGTCCGCCGCGTCGCGGTGGTCGCCGCCCCGCCCGTCTCGCTGTTCAACCTGGCCATCCCCGAACTGCTGCTCGCCAAGGTCGAGGTGGACGGCGGGCCCGGTTACGAGACGGTCGTGTGCACGCCCGACCCGGGCCCGGTCGCCACCAGCGGCGGCCTGGACCTGTACATCCCGCGCGGACTCGACGCCGTCGACGCCGCCGACACGGTGATCCTGGCCGGCAGCGGTCCGGTCGACGCCCCCGAGCCGCGTGTCGTCGACACCCTGCGCCGCGCCGCCGCCGACGGCAAGCGGATCGCCGCCATCTGTACCGGCTCGTTCGGCCTGGCCGCCGCCGGACTCCTCGACGGCCGCAGTGCCACCACGTACTGGGCCCACCGCGAACGACTTGCCGCGCTCCACCCGGACGTCGATCTCCAGGACGACGTCCTCTTCGTCCAGGACGGCCAACTGGTCACCTCCTCGGGCTACGCCGCCGGCATCGACCTGTGTCTGCACCTCATCCGGACCGACCACGGCGCCGCCGTCGCCAACACCGTGGCCCGGCTCGCGCTGGTCGCGCCCGTACGGCCCGGCGGGCAGGCGCAGTTCACGCTCACCCCGCTGCCGCCCGAGCGGGGGGTCTCCTTCGCCGCCACGCGCGCGTGGGCCATGGAACACCTCGACCGGCCGCTCACCCTCACCGATCTGGCCCGCCAGGCGGGGGTCTCCGTGCGCACCCTCTCCCGCCGCTTCCACGCCGAGACCGGCGTCAGCCCGCTCCAGTGGCTGCTGCACCAGCGCGTCGAGCGGGCCAAGGAACTCCTGGAGACCACCGCGCTGCCGATGGACGTACTGGCCCGCGCGTGTGGCCTCGGGACGGCGGACTCGCTGCGCCGGCACATGCTCCAGCGGACCGGACTCACCCCGAGTGCGTACCGGGCCTCCTTCAGCCGGCTGACGGGCGCGTGACGGCCCCCGTCGTCTCCACTGACCTCGCCATCTGCTGTCAGCCGTCAGCCGGTAGCCGGTTTCCGCCGGCCGCCTCCGTACCGGGGAGCGAGACGTCCCGTGATCGGCGGTCGGCGGTCGGCGGGCCGCGGATCGCCCGTTCCTGCGGTGGGCGGTGCCCGCGGGGAGGGCCGACTGATTGACGGGGGAGGGGCGGCGATCCAGGCTGGAGCCATGGAATCTCAGGACACCCTGGTACCCCTCGGTGGTGCCGAGTTCGCTCCCACCCGGACCTACCTCAACACCTCCGCCTGCGGGCTGCTGCCGCGCCGCGCCATCGAGGCCGTCACCCTGCTCGCCGAGGAGACCGCGGCAGGCCGCCCCGACGGCGCCGGAGACTTCGACATCGTCGACGAGGCCCGGGCCGCCTTCGCCCGGCTCGCGCACGTCACCCCCGACCGGGTGGCGGTCGGCAGCTCGGTCTCCGTCCACGTCGGCATGGTGGCGCAGTCCCTGCCGTCCGGTGCCGAAGTCCTGTTCCCCGAGGGTGACTTCTCCTCCGTCATCACCCCCTTCACCGTGCGCGGCGACCTGAAGACCCGGTTCGTCCCGCTGGAGCGGCTCGCCGAGTCCGTACGCCCTGACACCGCGCTCGTCGCCTTCTCCGCCGTCCAGTCGGCCGACGGCCGTACCGCCGACTTCGCGGCCGTCCGCGCCGCGGCGGCCGCGCACGGCGCCCGTACCCTCTGCGACGCCACCCAGTCCGCAGGCTGGCTGCCGCTGTACGCGGGGGAGTGGGACTTCACCGTGGCCGGCGGCTACAAGTACCTGCTCTGCCCGCGCGGGGCGTCCTTCCTCACCGTCACCGAGGAGGCCCAGGACGCGCTGCTGCCGATCCACGCGGGCTGGGTCACCGGCGAGGAGCTGTGGACCAACAGCTACGGGCCGGTACGCGAACTCGCCCACTCCGCGCGGCGGTTCGACGAGCCCCCGGCCTTCTCCTCGTACCACGGCGCGGCCCGCTCCCTCGCGCTCCTGGAGGAGATCGGGATCGAGCGGATCGAGGCGCACGACAAGGCGCTCGCCGCCCGCTTCCGTACCGGACTCGCCGCGCTCGGCCACACCCCCGTCGCGGACGACTCGACCGTCGTCGCCGTCCCGGGGCTCGGCGACCGCGCCGACGCGCTGCGGGAGGCCGGGGTGCTGCTCTCGGCCCGCGCGGGCAACCTGCGGGCCTCCTTCCACCTGTACAACTCGGCCGCCGACGTCGACCGGGTCCTGGCGGTCCTCGCCGGATGACCCGCGAACTCTTCGACGTCCGGCTGCTGCCCGCCGACGGCGGTCCGGAGGACCGCCGTCGGCTGGTCGCCGTCGCCCACCGGCTCACGACCCACTGGGGGCAGCGGGTGCACGTCGAAGCCGAGGACCTCATCCGCCTGCGGCTCTTCCTCGCCGGGCACGGCGGCGGCATGGAAAGCGGCTGAGGGACGGCCGGGGCCCGGTCGGCGGGGGTCGCCCACCGGCCGGGGCCTCACTGTGTCCGGCGGCCCGCGACCGTACGGATACGTCTACTGGGCGGCGGCCGTCCACGCCTCCGTGACCGCGCGGCGCGCACCCTCCAGATCCACCGGACGGCCCGTCTCCGCGAGAGCCGCGCCCAGCGCCGCCAGCGACGACTGCACCGCGCCCGGAGTCGCGTCCACCCCGTAGTGGTTCACCCGGATCATCTCCTTCGACAGCGCCCCGCCACCCGCGATCAGCGGCAGCGACGGATCCGCCGCCAGCGCCTTCGCCACCAGCTCCGAGGCGTCCACCCCGGCCGGCGAACGCAGCGTCGTCGCCACCGGCGCCGCGTCCCGCGCCTCGTGGACGTACGGCGCGAGACCGCCGCCCAGCGCCAGGACACCCGCACGAGTGGCCGCCGCGGCCGCCGCGTGCCGCCCCATCAGCGCGTCCAGACCCTCCGTCTCGATCCGGTCCAGACACGCCTCCAGGGCCAGCATCTCCAGCTGCGCCGGAGCGTGCAGCAGCGCCTTGCGGCCACCGTCGATCCAGCGCTCCTTCCAGTCCAGCAGCGACAGGTACGAACGGCGCGGCGCGTTCGGATTGGCCGCGAACCGCTCCCATGCCCGCTCGCTCACCGACACCGCCGACACACCCGCGGGACCGCCCATCGCCTTCTGCGCGCCGATGATGCACATGTCGACACCCCACGCGTCCGGCAGCACCGGCTCCGCGCCGATCGACGCCACCGCGTCCAGGTAGAACAGCGCGCCGTGCGCCCGCACGACCTCGCCGATCTCCGCGACCGGGTTGGTGTTGCCCGTCGCCGCCTCCGCGTGCACCAGCGACACGAAGTCGATCTCCGGGTGCGCCGCGAACGCCCGCTCCACCTGCTCCGCCGTCACCGCGGCGTGGAACGGCACCTCCAGGTCCACCACCGTGACACCGCAGTCCCGCAGCCAGTTGCCGAACGTCTGCCCGTACGGACCGGTCACCACGTTCAGCGCCGTCGAACCGGCCCGCGCGCCGCTGCGGATGCAGCCCTCCAGCGGCAGCAGCGCCTCGCCCTGCGTGATCACCACGTCCTGCTCCGTGGAGAGCAGCGCGGCGACCCGGCGTTCGATCGACGCGAAGTGCCCGGCGGTCAGCGGGGCCAGGTCCAGAAGCGGATGTGTCACGGTCACGGCAGTGCCTTCTTCGATTCGGTTCGTATCGGTTGGTACGAGGTGAAGCTCCCGGTCAGAGTACCCACGGGCGTCCCCGCCGCCTCGTTAGAGTGCCGGGTATGAGCGATCACGTGGTGCTGCATGTGAAGGGGCGGGTGCTCGTAGGCCCGGAGGACATACGGGACGAGCTGTGGTGCGTCGGCGGACGCGTCACCTTCGAGCGGCCCGGAGCCCTCGCCGACGACGCCGTCACCGTCGAGGGCTGGGCCCTGCCCGGCCTCGTCGACGCCCACTGTCACGTCGGACTCGACGCGCACGGGCCCGTCGACGCCGACACCGCCGAGAAGCAGGCCCTCATCGAGCGCGACGCCGGCGCCCTGCTCCTGCGCGACGCCGGTTCCCCCTCCGACACCCGCTGGATCGACGACCGCGACGACCTCCCGAAGATCATCCGGGCCGGCCGGCACATCGCCCGCACCCGCCGCTACATCCGCAACTACGCCCACGAGATCGAACCCGACCAGCTCGTCGACTACGTCGCCCGCGAAGCGCGGCGCGGCGACGGCTGGGTCAAACTCGTCGGCGACTGGATCGACCGCGGCCTCGGCGACCTCGCACCGTCCTGGCCGCGCCTCGAAGTCGAGGCGGCCATCGCCGAAGCCCACCGGCTCGGCGCCCGCGTCACCGCGCACTGCTTCGCCGAGGACTCCCTGCGCGACCTCGTCGAAGCCGGCATCGACTGCGTCGAACACGCCACCGGCCTCACCGAGGACACCATCCCGCTCTTCGCCGAACGCGGTGTCGCCATCGTCCCCACCCTCGTCAACATCGCGACCTTCCCCAGGCTCGCCGACGGCGGCGAGGAGAAGTTCCCCCGCTGGTCTGCGCACATGCGCCGGCTCCACGCCCGGCGCTACGACACCGTGCGGGCCGCGTGGGACGCCGGCATCCCCGTCTTCGTCGGCACCGACGCGGGCGGCTCGCTGCCGCACGGACTCGTCGCCTCGGAAGTCGAGGAACTCACCCGCGCCGGAATCCCCGCGATCGACGCGTTGTCCGCGACCGCGTGGAAGGCGCGGGAGTGGCTGGGGCGGGAGGGGCTGGTGGAGGGGGCGCCGGCGGACCTGGTGGTGTACGGGGAGGATCCGAGGGCGGATGTGCGGGTGCTGGGTGCGCCGCGGCGGGTGGTGGTGAACGGGCGGGTGATCGCGTAGCGCGGTGCGCTGTGCGGGTGGGCGTGGCGTGGCGCTGTGCTGGTGGGGGTGGTGGTGCGGGGCGCGTTCGGGGTTGCGGGGTGGTGCGCTGGGGGTTCGTGGGTGGTGCGCGTGGGCCGGTCCGGGGGTCGTGTTCTGCACTGCATGATTTACGGCGCGGGTGCCTCCGTAGTGCGTGAAGCGTTCTTTTTCCGCGCCACAAATCACGCTTTACGTTTCGAACACGACCCCCTTCCCGTCCCCCGCTCCCGTCCGTCTCGCGCGCACCGCCCCGCACCCCTCCCGCTTGAAGGGATGGGGGTGGGCGCCGCCCGTGGGTGGGGGGAGGTGGGTGGGAGGCGCTGGTGGTGGGGCGCCCCTCTTGGGGGTGATGGTGAGGGGCTTGGGGGGAATTCGGGTGGGGCTCAGGGCGTCTTCCGGGTGTAGAAGACCAGCCGCGCCCGCTTCTCCGGGATGTGCACCTCGGGGAGGTCGATCTCCGGCAGGACGATCTCCGGGCCGAGGGTGAAGCCCGTGCGGGCGAGGCGGGTGAGGACCTTGGTGTTGGCGGCGTCCGGTTCGCCCACCACGCGGGTGCGGGCGGTCAGGGCGAAGTCGAGCAGGGCGGTCAGCAGGTGCTCGGTGAAGCCCGGTTCCGGGGTCGCCGAGGGGGCGAGGAAGAGGTGGATGCCGATGTCGCCGGGCTGGACCTCGTAGCACTCGGAGACTCGGTCGGCCTCGGGCTCGTAGGTCTGGAAGAGCGCCACCGGCACGTCGTCGCGGTGGACGAGGAAGCCGTGGTGGGTGGGGAGCGAGTCGAGGTGGGCGTAGATGTCGCGCACCTCCTCGACGGTGGTGCCGTGCATGCCCCAGAAGCGGGCCCGCTCCTCGTTGACCCAGCGGTGCAGGAGCGGGGCGTCGGCGGCGGGGTCGACGCGGTCGACGCGTACGGTGCCGAAGCCCGCGATCGTCCGGGCGTACTCAGTGCTGGTCATCGTGGTCCTCTTCGGGGACGAGGTGGGCCCAGTCGGTGGTGACGGGGACGAGGTCGCCGCGCAGCCAGTGGGGCAGCTGGTCGCGGTGGTGCGCGGTGCCGGGGATGCCCGAGGCGCCGAACGGGACGACCCACAGACTCCGGTCCCGGTCCGCGAGGTCCCAGACGAAGCGGGCCGCGGACGCGCGGGCACCGCGGTCGGTGAAGCCGGGCACGCTGGAGGTCGACAGCACGCAGTCGTGGTCGCCGCCGAGCCCCGGCCAGGTGTCGTCCGGGTCCGGCAGGGCCTGCCAGGGGGCCAGCCGGTGGGTCGTGCCCCAGGTGGGCGGGGGGTCCCCGGCGCCCGTCTCCTCCAGGGCCTCGCGCACGATCCGGGCCACGTCGGGGGCCGGGACCGGTCCGGTGACCAGCAGGGTCTCCACGGCGAACGCGACCCGCGCGCCCAACGCCAGCCAGGGGGCGAAGAGTTCGGGGTACGGGTCGGGGCGCGGCCCCCGCAGGGCGGCGAACGCCGGGTGGGCGGTCAGACCGCGGACGACCGCGCCGCGCACCGCCGCGTACAGTCCGGCGTCCGTGCTGTCGGCCGCCATCCGCCGGTCCCAGCCGAGCAGCCGGTCCCGTACGGCGCGGGCGGCGGGTGACAGGGCCGCCGGGTCCGTCTCCCGTACGGCCGCGAGGAGGCGGGCGGCGGACGGGTTGTCGGTGTCGGTGTGGATCGCCGTCATCGCCCCGGGGGTCCAGGTGTCGGAGGTGTCGAGGAGGGCGGAGATCCGGCGGGCCCGGTGCGCGGGCGCGAACTCGACGCCCAGCGGCGCGGCCGGTCCGCGCTCGTTGGCCATCACCGCGTACTCCCCGACCGCCGCCCGGGGCATCGGCTCCGGGTCCGGGCCCCAGGCGTGCCGGGCGTCCCAGGCGGGCACCACCCGGAGCCGGTTCGCCCGGTCCCGTACGGGGACCCGGCCCGCCACCCGGTGCAGCAGCCCGCCGGCGGTGTCGGCGGCCTGGACGACATTGACCGGCTCCACCCAGCCGTCCAGGGCCCGGTCGACGTCGGCGACCTCGCGCGCCCGCAGCAGCGCGGGCAGCGCGGCGAACCCCAGGTCGCCGGTGACGCGCGGCGGATGACGCAGACTGACGGCCTCCCAGACGCCGTCCCAGACGCCGTCCCAGACGCCGTCCCAGACGCCGTCCCGGGCGTCGTCCCCGGCCGGGGTGTCGGCCGGGCCGCCGGTGGGGGCATGGGCCGGGGCGTCGGCGCCGGCGATCACCGGGCCGCGGGCCGTCTCGATCACCGTGACCGATACAGAGTCCGCGTCCCGTACGGGGATCGTCTCGGTGTGCGCGGCGGCCGGTTCCCAGCCGTCCGGGCCCAGGGCCTCGATCCGGCCGTCCGGGAGACGGCGCAGGCGTTCGCGGTACAGGTCCTGGTAGTCGGCCATCGCGTTGGTGATGGCCCAGGCGACGGTGCCGGTGTGGCCGAAGTGGGCGAGGCCGGGCACCCCGGGGACGGCCAGGCCGAGCACGTCGAACTCGGGGCAGGAGAGCCGTATCTGCTGGTAGACGCCGGGCGCCTCGATGAACCGGTGCGGGTCCCCGGCCACGATCGGGGCGCCGCTCGCGGTACGGGAACCGGCGACGACCCAGCCGTTGGAGCCGGCCGTGCCCGGGCCGTCGGTGGCGAAGAGCTCCGTCCACTCCTCGCCGAGCAGCCGGGCGACCCGGTCCCGCCACAGCTTGGTGGGGAACCCGGCGAACAGGATGTGCGTGGACAGCCACACCGCGAGCGGGGTCCACGGCTCCCAGCGGCCCGGTACGAGCCCGGTGCGCGCGAACTCCGGTGCCCGCCGGGCCCCTTCGGCCAGTCCTTCGTCGACCCCGGCCGCGTACGCCGCCACCCATGCGGCCGTCTCCGCGTCGAGCCGGGCGTGGCAGCGGCGGGCGGTGTCGGCGAGCCGCGCCTGCCGGGCGAAGGCGTCCCAGCCGGTCTCCGCCGTGCCGAGGAACGCGGCCGTCGTGCCCTCGGCCCGGTGCCGTTCGACCTCCAGCTGCCAGGCCCGGTCGTGCGCGGTCACCCGGCCCTGGGCGCGGGCGAGTTCCAGGGGATCGGAGGCGCGCAGATGGGGGATGCCCCAGGCGTCCCGGAAGACCTCGATGCTCACTGCGTACGCCCCGATCCACTCGCCGCTTGTTAGGTAAGGCTCGCCTAACTTAACCCATGGTCGGGGTGAGTGGGGGAGGGGGTGGTGAGTTGACGTTTCGTTGCCTTCGCGGGGTGCCGCTCGTTGATGCTCTTTACGCGGCTGCGCCCGGGGTCTGGTGCGCGAGGGGCGGAGTGGGGTTACTGCGTACGGTTGTACCGAAAAGATTCGAAAATGAGCGCGGAAACCACCCTTTGGAGTGAACTCACCTCAGGTGTCCGCCAGTTCACCCACAGTGCGTAAAGATTCCGGTGTCCCAAGTCGCCGCCGCCGCGCTGACCCACAGTCCCCGTGGCGAGCGGCCGGCGACGCCATGTCTCTTGTGGGGGTTCCACCTACGTGAACAGCAACACCTTCCGCCTGCCCGTCCGCCGCACCGCCGCCGCGGCCACCGTCGCCGCGCTCGCCGTCGGACCGCTGGTCCTCGCGGCCCCGGCGGCCCACGCCACGGGCGGCACCGGCGGCGCGGGCGGCGAAGGCCACGCCACCGCCGTCGTCCTGCGCGCCGGGCTCGACGTCAACCTGCTCGACAAGACGGTGAGCGTGCCGCTGCGTGCCTCCCTCAACGCGGTGGAGGCCCCCGCCAGCGCCGAGCAGACCGCGCTCAGCGTCCGGGTGGCGGGCGCCGAGCAGGGCCGGCCCGTCGACGTCCTCAAGGCCGACGTCGCCACCTCCGAGGCGACCGTGGAGGGGCGCAAGGCCCAGGGGTACGTCAACCTCGTCAAGGCCCGCGTCCACGTCCCCGGACTGCCCCTGCTGTCCCTGATCGAGCTGGAGCAGGTCACCGCCAAGGCGGTGTGCGAGGCCGGCCGGCGCCCGGTCGCCCAGGCCAATCTGCTCGGCCACGTCAGCGTCCTCGGCCAGCGGGTCTCGCTGTCCACCGGCGGCCGCACCAAGGTGACCGTGCCGGGCGTCGGCGAGGTCTACCTCGACCTCTCCCGTACGGCCGTCACCTCCAAGACCGCCGCCGCCACCGCGCTCGAACTGGGCGTGGAGGTCAACCCGCTCAAGCTCAACGTCGCCGAGGTCAAGGGCAAGGTCACCCTCGCGGAGGCCACCTGCACGACCCCGGCCGGCGGCCGGCCCACCGACGGGCCCAGCACCGAGCCCACCGGCCACCCGACGGGCCACCCCACCGGTGAGCCCACGCACGGCACGAACGGCGGCTCCTCCAGCGGTTCGACCGGCGGGCCCGGCTCCACGGGTGGCTCCACCGGCGGGCACGGTTCCACCGGCGGCTCGACCGGCGGTTCCACCGGCGGCTCGACCGGCGGTTCCTCCAGCGGCTCGACGGGTGGCTCGACCAACGGCTCCACCGGCGGCTCCGGGCACTCGGCCGGCACCTCCGGAGGCGCCGGCCACGGCTCGAATGTGGACACCCACAACGGCGGCACCACCCCCACCGGCGACCTCGCCGAGACCGGCAGCAGCTCCACGACGCCCTACCTCGCCGGTGGCGCCATCCTGCTGGTCGGTGCCGGCGGCGCGCTCGTCATGGCCCGCAGCCGGTCCCGCGCCCGCGCCCGCGGCTGATCCCCGAACAGCCCCGAACAGACCCCGAACAGTCCCGAACAGACCCCGAAAGGACCACCGAACAGACCCCCGCGGCCGACCACCGCGGGGCTCGCCGAGGGGCCCGCACCCACGGGGACCAGGGGGAACCAGGGTGCGACAGAGGGGAGACGAGTCGAACTGAGCCGAGACGAACAGGGCTGAGGTGACAGCACACGGGGGCGGTGCCGGACCGGGCGCCGCCCCCGCGTCATGCCGTACGGACACCAGGGGCCGCGCCCCCGCCCCCGCTCGGCCCGCCGCCGCTCAGCCCAGCAGCAACAGCGACTGGTCCAGAGCCTGGAGGAAACGATTCGTCGTGACCCTGTCCCGGACCGCGAGCCGCAGCCAGTTCCGGTCGAGCCCCGGGAAGGTGTCACCACGCCGCGCCGCGAACCCGCGGGCCCGCAGCCGCTCCCGTACCTGGTCGGCGCCCTCGATCCGCACCAGCACGAACGGCGCCTCGGCCGCCGCCACCGCCCGTACCTCGTCGAACTCCACCAGACCCGCCAGCAGATGGGCCCGGTCCACCCCGATCCGGTGGGCCGCGTCCTCCGCCTCCGCGAGCGCCGCCCGCGACATGCACGCCTCCGCCGCCGCCAGCGCCGGCGTCGACACCGGCCACAGCGGCTGGGCCCGCTCCAGCGCGGCGATGATCCCCGGCTCGGCCAGCACGTACCCGATCCGCAGGCCCGCGAGCCCCCAGGTCTTGGTCAGGCTGCGCAGCACCACAAGCCCCGGCACGTCCGTCCGCGAGGCCAGCGACTCCCGCTCGCCCGGCACCGCGTCCATGAACGCCTCGTCGACCACCAGCGTCCGCCCCGGCCGGGCCAGCGCCGCGATCGCCGCCGCCGGGTGCAGCACCGACGTCGGATTGGTCGGATTGCCGATGACCACCAGATCCGCGTCCTCGGGCACCGCCGCCGGATCAAGGCGGAAGCCGTCCTCCTCGCGCAGCAGCACCCGTTCGACGGTGTGCCCGGCGGCGACGAGCGCCGCCTCCGGTTCGGTGAACTGCGGATGCACCACGACCGCCCGCCGTATCGGCAGCGCCCGCGCGAGCAGGACGAACGCCTCCGCGGCGCCCGAGGTCAGCAGCACCCGCCGGGTCGGCAGATCGTGCCGCGAGGCGACCGCGGCCCGCGCCGACCGCCCGTCCGGATAGGCCGCGAGGTCCGTCAGCGAGGCCGCGATCCGGTCCCGCAGCCACAGGGGCGGGGTGTGCGTCCGTACGTTGACCGCGAGGTCGATCAGTTTCTCGTCGCGCACCTCGGCGTCGCCGTGGTGTCTGAGGTCATGCGTCTCTGCAGGAATGTCGATGGTCATGGCCGCCGTCGCGTGGGGGGAGGGGAGGGGAAGGGGACATGTGGGGGGTGTCCAGGCATCGCCACCGATGTACCCGCCAGTAGGCCCCGACAACCGTTCCGCCACGGCCACTTCGCCCGGAACTATCGGGAGAAAAGCGGCGACAGCGCACGTAACGCGACCCGTCTTGCGCTTCTCCACCACCAGTTCCGCCCCCGGCCCCGCCCCGCGCAGCGCCGCCGCCTCCGCCACCGAACCCGATCCGGTGGCCGCCCGCGCCACCGCCGACGGATGCGGTACGGCCACCCGCGCCAGCTCCTCGCTCGGGTACGCCCGCACCGGCACCCCGAACCACGCCGCCGCCGCGACGATCCCCGGCTCCCCGGCCCGTACGTCCAGCGTCGCGAACGCCGTCACCGCGCCCTCCGGCAGCCCCGCCTCCGCGAGCGCCGCCCGCACCAGGCCCAGCACCTCCGCCTCCGGCGCCCCCGACCGGGCCCCCACTCCCACCACCACACGGCGGCCCGGCCCGAGGTGCGCGGGGGAGGGGCCATCGGTTAGCAAGGGCCCATGGCTGTGGTCGTGGCGCTCGGCGCGTTCCTGATGACGCTGGTCGGCGGCTGGACCGCCCAGCGCGTCACCGACCGCCGCCACCTCGTCCTCGGCCTGGCCGGCGGACTGATGCTCGGCGTCGTCGGACTCGACCTGCTCCCCGAGGCCATGGCCGCCGCGGGCCGCCCGGTCCTCGGCGTGCCCCAGGCGCTGCTGCTGTTCGTCGGCGGCTTCCTCTTCGCCCACGCCGTCGAACGCCTGCTTGCCGTCCGCCGCGCGGGCCACGGTGGCGACCAGGGGAAGCGGGCCCCGCAGGTCGGCCTCACCGCCGCCGCGGCCATGGTCGGCCACAGCCTGATGGACGGCATCGCGATCGGCGCCGCGTTCCAGGTCGGCGGCGGCATGGGCGCCACCGTCGCGCTCGCCGTCATCACCCACGACTTCGCCGACGGCTTCAACACGTACACGATCACCAGCCTGTACGGGAACGCCCGCCGCCGGGCCCTCGCCATGCTCGCCGCCGACGCGCTCGCCCCGGTCGTGGGCGCCGCCTCCACCCTCCTGTTCACCCTTCCGGCCGAACTGCTCGGCAGCTATCTCGGCTTCTTCGGAGGCGCCCTGCTCTACCTCGCCGCCGCCGAGATCCTGCCCGAGGCCCACCACACCCACCCCGCCCGCACCACCCTGCTGTGCACGGTCCTGGGCGCGGCCTTCATCTGGCTCGTGGTCGGCCTGTCCGGCTGAGCCCCCGGGGCCGGGACCGGGACCGGGGCCGGGGGCAGCGCCGGGACCGCCAGGGCCGCCGGGATCCGACCGGTCCGCCGCGCTCACCGGCAGTGCTCCACGAACCGCGCCGCCGTGCCGGGCGCCCCGGCCCAGTGCGTGTGGACGTAACTGGCGTGCACCCCGCGCTGGACGAAGCCCTCGACCCGCCGCACCGGCAGCGTGAGGCCCCACGCGGGCGCCGCCCCCGCGCCCGGCTCGATCACGGTGCGGTGGAACTCGTGCCCCCGCGTCCGGGACCCGGCCGGCGCCAGCACGCTGTCGCCGATCGCGACCGCGTCCCGGTAGCCCAGCGTCAGCCGCTCCGTCATCCGCGCCTCGGCGTCCAGCACCCCGCACATCGGCCGGCCGTCCAGCGACCGCGCCAGATACAGCAGCCCGGCGCACTCGGCCGCCACCGGCGCGCCCGAGGCCGCCAGCTCCGCCACCGCCGCGCGCAGCGGCGCGTTGGCCGACAGTTCCGCCCCGTACACCTCCGGGAACCCGCCGCCGATCACCAGCCCGCGGGTCCCCTCGGGCAGCGCCTCGTCGCGCAGCGGATCGAAGGTGACGACCTCGGCCCCGGCGGCGGCGAGCAGTTCGGTGTGCTCGGCGTACGAGAAGGTGAACGCGGGCCCGCCCGCGACGGCGACCACGGGCCGGCCCGGGCCGGCTGAGCCTGTCGGTCCTGTCGGTCCTGTCGGCCCGGTCGGTTCAGCCGATCCGGCCGGTCCGGTCACCGGCGGCGACCACGCCTCGGCGTCCAGCGGCGGCGCCGACCGGGCGAGCGCGAGCAGCGCGTCCAGATCGCACCCCTGCCGCACCTGCTCCGCCTGCGCCGCCACGGCGGCCACCGCCGCCGACTGCCGCTCGGCCACCGGCACCAGACCGAGGTGCCGCGACGGGGTCGCCACCGCCGGAGCCCGCCGCAGCACCCCGAGTACCGGCACGCCCGACTCCTCCAGGGCTTCGCGCAGCAGCTCCTCGTGCCGGTCCGAGCCGACCTTGTTGAGGATCACCCCGCCGATGCGGACCCGCGGATCCCAGGACGCGAAACCGTGCACGAGCGCCGCCACCGACCGGGACTGCGAGGACGCGTCCACGACCAGTACCACCGGCGCCCGCAGCAACTTCGCGACATGCGCCGTCGAGGCCAGTTCGCCCTGCCCGGCGACCCCGTCGTACAGGCCCATCACGCCCTCGACGACGGCCAGTTCGCAGCCGCGCGCCCCGTGCGCGAAGAGCGGCGCGATCCGCTCCGGCCCGCACAGGTACGCGTCGAGGTTCCGGCCCGGACGGCCGGTCGCGAGCGCGTGATAGCCCGGGTCGATGTAGTCCGGGCCGACCTTGTGCGGCGAGACCGCGAGCCCCCGGCCCGCGAACGCGGCCATCAGACCGGTCGCGACGGTGGTCTTGCCCGCGCCGGAGGACGGCGCGGCGATGACGAGACGTGCTACCACTCGATGCCCCGCTGCCCCTTCTGACCCGCGTCCATCGGGTGCTTCACCTTCGACATGTCGGTCACCAGGTCCGCGAAGTCCATCAGTTCCTGCGGCGCGTTGCGGCCGGTGATCACGACATGCTGCTGCCCGGGACGGTCGCGCAGCACCTCGATCACCTCGGCCGTGTCGATCCAGCCCCAGTGGAGCAGGTACGCGAACTCGTCGAGGACGTAGAACCGGTGGCGCTCCTCGGCGAGGTCCCGCTTGACCTGCTCCCAGCCCTCGCGCGCCTTCTCCTCGTGCGACGGCTCGCCGTCGGCCGGGGCGCGCTGGATCCAGGACCAGCCCTCGCCCATCTTGTTCCAGACGACCGTGCCGCCCTTGCCGCTCTCGCCGAGGGTCCGCAGCGCGTTCTCCTCGCCGACCCGCCACTTGGCGGACTTGACGAACTGGAACACCCCGATCGGCCAGCCCTGGTTCCAGGCGCGCAGCGCCATCCCGAAGGCGGCGGTCGACTTCCCCTTGCCGACGCCCGTGTGCACCATCACCAGCGCGCGGTTGCGGCGCTGGCGGGTGGTCAGCCCGTCGTCGGGGACGACGGACGGCTGTCCTTGAGGCATTAAGCGGCCCTCCTGGCTGCGGTGTGCTGTTCCTGTACGTCGCGGACGAGCCCGGCGATCGCGTCGGCGCGCAGCTCGTCCAGGGTGACGGCCCCGCCGCCCAGGCCGAGGGCGAGTTCCCCGGCCAGACCGAGCCGCACCGGGCCCGTCTCGCAGTCGACGACCACGGCGGCGGTGCCGTCCATGGCGTGCAGCCGCGCGGCGCGGGCGGCGAGCGCCAGCGGCTCCGGGCCGCCGGTCGCCCGGCCGTCGGTCACCACCACGAGCAGCGGCCGGCGCGACGGGTCGCGCAGCCGCTCCACCCGCAGCACCTCACGGGCCGTCAGCAGACCCGCCGCCAGCGGGGTACGGCCCCCCGTGGGAAGCCGGTCGAGCCGGGCGGCGGCGGCCTCCACCGACGAGGTCGGCGGCAGCGCGACCTCGGCGCCCCGGCCCCGGAAGGTCACCAGGCCGACCTTGTCGCGCCGCTGGTAGGCGTCGAGCAGCAGCGACAGGACGGCGCCCTTCACGGCGCCCATCCGCTGCCGGGCGGCCATCGAACCGGATGCGTCCACGACGAACAGGACCAGATTGCCCTCGCGGCCCTCGCGGACCGCCTGCCGCAGATCGTCCCGGCGCACCACCAGACCCCGGCCGGTACGGCCGCGCGCCTTCTGGTGCGGGGCGGCGGCCCGTACCGTCGCGGTCAGATGCAGGGCGGTCAGCGCGCCCCGGGGGCGGGTCGCGCCGGTGGTGCGGCCGTGTGCGGTACGGGCCCGGGAGCGGCGGCCGGTCGCGCCCTGGCCGAGTCCGGGCACGCTGAGCATCCTCGTACGGAACGGCTCGCCGGCGCCGACAGCGGCCCGCTCACCGGAACCGGCGCCCCGGGGCGCGGGCGCGGTGCCGGGCTGCTCGGCGGCGTCGGGCGCTTCAGCGGTCTCCTGCGTCTGCGGGGCTTCGGCCGCCCCGGGGTCCTGGGCCGACTCCCGCGCGGGCGCGTCGCCCTGCGGCGGGATCCCGCCGCCGTTCCCGCCCCCGCCGCCGTCGGGGCCGCCGTCCCCACCGGGACCGCCGTCGCCCGGACCGTCCGGCTCCGGATCGTCGTCCGGCCGCTCCGGCTCCCGCTCCGGCTCCTCGCCCTTGAACCGTTCCAGCGTCTCGTCCAGCTTGTCCTCGTCGAGCCCCGGCGCGTCGAACGGGTTGCGCCGCCGCCGGTGCGGCAGCGCGAGCAGCGCCGCCTGCCGTACGTCGTCGGAGGTGACCTCCCGCCGCCCGTCCCAGGCGGCGAGCGCGGTCGCCGTTCGGGCCATCACGATGTCGGCGCGCATGCCGTCCACCTCGAACGCGGCACAGGTCGCGGCGATCTGGAGCAGCACCGCGTCCCCGAGCACCACCTTCGGCAGCAACGCCCGCGCGGCCGTGATCCGCCCGCGCAGCGCCGTCTCCTCGTCCGCCCAGCGCGCGGCGAACGCGGCCGGATCGTCGTCGAACGCGAGCCGCCGGCGTACCACCTCCACCCGCTGCCCGGGGTCCCGGGACGCGGCCACCTCCACGGTCAGCCCGAACCGGTCGAGGAGCTGCGGCCGCAGCTCGCCCTCCTCCGGGTTCATCGTGCCGACGAGCAGGAACCGGGCCCCGTGCCGTACGGAGATCCCCTCGCGCTCGACATGCGACGCCCCCATGGCGGCGGCGTCGAGCAGCAGGTCGATCAGATGGTCGTGGAGCAGATTGACCTCGTCGACGTAGAGGATGCCCCGGTGCGCGTCGGCGAGCAGCCCCGGCTCGAAGGCCCGCACGCCCTCGGCGAGGGCCTTCTCCATGTCGAGCGCGCCGACCAGCCGGTCCTCGGAGGCGCCGACCGGCAGCTCCACCATCCGGGCCGGCCGCTCGTCGGCGGCCGTCGCCCCGGGCTCGTGCGGCCCGTCCGGGCAGCCCGGGTCGGGGGCGGCCGGGTCGCAGCTGAACCGGCAGCCCGCGACGACGTCCATGGGCGGCAGCAGCGCCGCGAGACCGCGGACGACGGTGGACTTCGCCGTTCCCTTCTCGCCGCGGACGAGGACCCCGCCCACCGCGGGGCTGACGGCGTTCAGGAGCAGCGCGAGGCGCAGATCGTCCATGCCGACGACGGCGGTGAACGGGTATCGGGTACTCATCGGACGGTCACTCCTACGAGTCGTACGGAAGCAAGGACGGCGGCGCGCGGGGCGGACACGGCGCGCACGGCGTACGGGGCGCTGGTGACGCGCGCGGCGTACGGGGCGCTCACGGCGCACCCGGCGGCACGAACGGCAGCCCCTCCGGTACGCCCTTCTCGATCAGCCGGAGCAGCGCGTCCGTGTCGGCGTGCTCCTCGATCAGATCGCCGAGCCGGTCCAGCTGTTCCTCGCGCAGCGTGTCGAACGAGGTGTCCGGCGCCGGGACGAAACGCCGCCCGGCGGTCGCCGCGACCTCGCGCAGGAACGCCCGGCGGAAGCCGTCGCTCTCCAGCGAACCGTGCCAGTGCGTCCCCCACACCGCGCCCACCCGGCAGCCGTCCAGGAACGGCTCGCCGCCCCGTACGTCCGCCACGCCGTGATGGATCTCGTACCCCTCCACCCGTTCGCCGAGCGCCTCGCCGACCGGCCGCGCCAGCGTCTTCTCGCGCGCGAACCGGACGCGTACGGGCAGCAGACCGAGCCCGTCCACGAGCCCGGCCCGCGACTCCACCTCGTCCTCGACGCTCTCCCCGAGCAGCTGGAAACCGCCGCAGATCCCGAGCACCGGCCGGCCCTCGGCGGCCCGCCGCGCGAGCCCCGCCGCGAGGCCGCGCTCCCGCAGCCAGGCCAGCGCCTTCACCGTGCCCCGGGTGCCCGGCACCACCACCAGGTCCGCGTCGGCCAGCTCCTCCGGCCGGTCCACGAACCGCACCACCACACCCGGCTCCGCGGCGAGCGCGTCGACGTCCGTGAAGTTCGACATCAGCGGGACGGCGCAGACCGCGACCCGCAGCACGTCCTCGCCGACCGGCGGCGCCACGACCGACTCGCGGACCGCGCCGCGCAGCGAGATCCGCAGCCCGTCCTCCTCGTCGATGCCGAGGCCGTGGGCGTACGGCAGCACGCCGAGCGTGGGCCGCCCGGTCAGCCCGTCCAGCATGGCGAGGCCCGGTTCGAGCAACGACACGTCGCCGCGGAACTTGTTCACCAGATAACCGGCGACCAGCCGCTGGTCCTCCGGCGCGAGCAGCGCCGTCGTCCCGAAGAACTGGGCGAACACCCCGCCCCGGTCGATGTCGCCGACCACCACCACGGGCAGCCGCGCGGCCCGCGCGATCCCCATGTTGACGATGTCGCTGCGCCGCAGATTGATCTCCGCCGGACTGCCCGCGCCCTCGCAGATCACCGCGTCGTGCGTCCGCCGCAGCTCCTCCAGCGCGGCGAACACCGGCTCGAACAGCTCCCGCCGATGCCCCTCGGACACCTCGGACACCTCGGACGCCCCGGTCTCCCCGGCCCGACCGGCATGTCCGGCCCGCCCGAAGAACCCTCGGGCGCTCATCTCGCCGACCGGCTTGCCCATCAGGACGACCTGGCTGGACCGGTCGCTGCCGGGCTTGAGCAGCACCGGGTTCATCAGCGCGGTCGGCTCGACCCGCGCGGCCCGCGCCTGCATCGCCTGGGCGCGGCCGATCTCGGCGCCGTCCCGGGTCACGAAGGAGTTCAGGGACATGTTCTGCCCCTTGAACGGCGCGACCTTCAGGCCCTGCCGGACCAGCCACCGGCAGATCCCCGCCGTGACGACGCTCTTGCCCGCGTCGGACGTGGTGCCCGCGACGAGCAGCCCGCCGCCCCGCGCTCCGTTCCGGCCCGCCGTGCCGTCCGTCGTACCGTCGCCCCTCACGCCGCACCCCCGCGCCGGCGCAGCGCGCCCGCGAGGAGCCGGCCGCCGGCGCAGCCGGCCAGGGTCAGCCAGGTCACCCGGCGCGACAGCCGCACCGCCCGCTCGATGTCCGCGACCTCGACGGGCCGCCCCGCCGCGTTCAGCACCGGCCGGTGCTCGACCCGCCCGCCGTACGACAGGGTGCCGCCGAGCCGGACGCCGAGCGCCCCCGCGAACGCGGCCTCCACCGGGCCCGCGTTGGGGCTCGGATGCCGGGAGGCGTCCGCCCGCCAGGCCCGCAGCGCCCCGCGCGGATCGTCGCCCGCGACGGTGGCGAGGACGGCCGTCAGCCGGGCGCCCGGCCAGCCCGCCACGTCGTCGAGCCGGGCCGAGGCCCAGCCGAACCGGCGGTGGCGCGGGGACTTGTGGCCGACCATCGCGTCCAGCGTGTTGACCGCCCGGAACCCGAGCAGCCCCGGCACCCCGGCGACCGCGCCCCAGAAGAGGGCGCCGACGACGGCGTCCGAGGTGTTCTCGGCGACCGACTCGACGACCGCGCGGGCCATCGCGGGCCCGTCCAGTGCCTGCGGGTCGCGTCCGACCAGATGCGGCATGCGCTCCCGGGCGACCCCCAGGTCCCCGGCTTCGAGCGCCCCGCCGATGGCGCGCGCCTCGCGGCCCAGCGTCGTCCCGCCGACGACGGCCCACACGGAGGCGGCGGTCAGCGCGGCGGTGGCGGCGGCGCTGCCCCGTACCGCACGGCTCGCGGCGGCGCCGAGCGCCACGGCGGAGCCGGCGCAGAGCGCGGTGTAGAGGGCGCCCCGGCCGCGGTGGTCCCGGTGCATCCGGTGCTCGACGGCGCCCGCGGCCCGGCCGAACGCGGCGACCGGATGGCCGCGCCGGGGATCGCCCACGAGCAGATCGGCGGCGAGGCCGGCGGCCGCTCCGTACGCGAAGAGACGGGGGGAGCGGGAGCGGGAAGCCGAGGGAGAGGGGAAGCGGCGGGTTCGGGATGGCCTGGAGCCGTTGCCGGGCATGGCACAGTGTCCTCACTCAGGGTCCGCGCCCTGGATCGACGTGACCGGCGGCGAGAGTTCCTGACTCCCGGCCGCGAGGACCGGTCACAGTGGCGGGACCGTGCCGGAATCACACCGGACTTCCTCCCCATGCCGCCGTAATGGCCCCGGCAGTCCACCACGCGGCCGGAAGGCCCGTCAACCCGCCCTTGACCTGCGCCTGGTCACTGTGCGCAGTGCCACGTACCCGCAAACGGCGTCTGGGCGGCTCCACCCGGAGGTGGGGCCGCCCAGACGCCGTGTACGCGTGTGTACGTGTGCTTGTGCGTGTCCGTGCTTGTCGTGCTCGTCGGTGCCCGGTCAGGCGACGATCAGGTAGATGCCGTAGGCCACGGCGGCCGCGCAGAGCGCGAAGCAGGCGTACGCGCTGGTGCGGGCCAGCGTGGCCGAGCCGCCCGAGGCGGTGGCCCGCTCCTGCTTGGCGAGCGCGGCGACACCGAGGGTGAACAGGCCCACGAGGGCGACGGTGGTCACGAGGCTGACTCCGAAGACGGAGCCGAGAGCTGCCCAGTCGATCTTCATGTGCGTGTTTCCAGTTCCTTAGACCGCGGCGGCGGGAGCGGCCGGCGGGGCGGCCGGGTCCGTCGGGCCGGGGGAGGGGATGGTGGTCTTCAGGGCCTCGTCCTTGACGGCGGCGACGGAGCCGGCCGGCGGGGGCGGGGTGACGGCCGCGATGGCGGTGGTGACGACACCCGCCGGCTCGGCGTCGGCAGCGGCGGCGGCCGGGGCGTCGAGGTCGTCGGCGGTCACGTTGTGCTGGTCGACCGGCTTGCGGCGGGACAGCGACCAGATCACTCCGGAGCCCGCGATCAGCAGGACGGCGACGGTGACGATGCCCCAGTCGCCCTGCTTGGTGAGGAACTCGGCGCCGGCGCCGACCAGGCCCGCGGCGGGCAGGGTCAGACCCCAGGCGGCGAACATCCGGGTGGCGGTCGACCAGCGGACGACACCGCCCTTGCGGCCGAGGCCCGCGCCCATCACGGCACCCGAGCAGGACTGGGTGGTGGAGAGGGAGAAGCCGAGGTGCGAGGAGGCCAGGATGACCGTCGCGGCGCTGGTCTGGGCGGCGAAGCCCTGCTGCGGCTGGAGGTCGGTGAGGCCCTTGCCCATGGTGCGGATGATGCGCCAGCCGCCGAGGTAGGTGCCGAGCGCGATCGCGATACCGGCGGAGGCGATGACCCAGACCGGCGGGTTGGCGCCGGGGAGGAGGACGCCGTTGGCGACCAGGGCGAGGGTGATGATGCCCATCGTCTTCTGGGCGTCGTTGGTGCCGTGGGCGAGCGAGACGAGACCGGCGGAGGCGATCTGGCCGGCCCGGAAGCCCTTGGCCGTGGCCTTGGCCTCGGGGGCGGCGTTGATGCGGTACGTCAGCTTGGTGGCCACCATCGCGGCGAGGCCGGCGACGATCGGGGCGGCGACCGCGGGGAGCAGGACCTTGGTGACGATGGTCGAGCCGTTGACCGCGGACCAGCCGGCGGACATCACCGCGGCGCCGATGAGGCCGCCGAACAGCGCGTGCGAGGAGCTCGACGGAAGGCCGAGCAGCCAGGTCAGCAGATTCCACAGGATGGCGCCGACGAGCGCCGCGAAGATCACTTCGGTGCGGATGCCCTCTTCGTTGATGATGCCGCCGGAGATCGTCTTGGCGACCTCCACGGAGAGGAAGGCGCCGACGAGGTTCAGCACGGCGGACATGGCCACCGCCGTCTTGGGCTTGAGAGCACCGGTCGAGATGGTCGTCGCCATCGCGTTGGCGGTGTCGTGGAAACCGTTCGTGAAATCGAACACGAGAGCTGTCACGACCACAATGGCGAGCAGCAGCGTGATGTGTTCCATTTACCCAGGCAATCGTTTGACGTCAGTGGCGCGTCGAACGTAGGCAACCTGAGTGAACGGAAGGTGAACTGGGCCGGGCGCAGTGGTGTCCCGAATCGGGGTCGGGAGATTCCGGTTGTGCGCGATCGGTGTTCCGGACCGGACGGCGTCCACGATGCGGTCGCCCTGTAACCACGGGTCATCCGGGGCCTCCCAAGGGCGCGGCCGGGGTGCGGCACTCCTCCCGTTCCCTCCCCGTATCACCCCCTGGACGGCCTTCGGTGGGCTTCACCCGTACGAAGGACCCCGTCGGCGAGACCCTTGTCACTCGAACGAGAGCTTCCGGATAGCGGGGCGCGAAGGCCCCGCCGACACTGGGAGCGTGCGCCCGGTTACAGCGGCGGCAGCGGCCGTCACCACAGTGCTCGGTCTCGGCGCGGCCGCGGTGGCGGCCGGCCGGTACGCCTGCGACGTCGCCCTCGGCGCGCCGCCCGGACGTCCCTTCCCCGGCGAACCACGGCTCACCGTCCACTCCGCCGGCCCCGACCGGATCACCCTCACCCGCAGCCTGGCCGCGCTGCGCCCCGGCACGTACGGCATCGACGGCAGCGACGGCCTGCACGCCGTCGTCGGCCCCGTCCTCGACCGGGTCCCGCACACCGCCGACACCGTGGTGCGCCGCCTCGAACGGATCGAGTCCGGCATCCCCGCCGCCGGCGCCCGGGTCCGGTTCACCCCCCAGCTCCACCGCGGCACCCCCGAGACCGCCCTCGCCGTCGGCTACGAGGACGTCGAGATCCCCGGCGAACTCGGCCCCCTGCCCGCCTGGCTCGTCCCCGGCGCCCGCGGCACCTGGGTCATCGCCCTGCACGGCCTCGGCACCACCCGCGAGCACCCGCTCAATCTCGTCCCCTTCTTCCACCGCCGCCGCGTCCCCGTCCTCATCCCCGCCTACCGGGGAGACCCGGGCGCCCCGCCGTCCCCCGACGGACTCGCCCACCTCGGCGACTCCGAGTGGCGCGACGTCGACGCGGCCATCCGCTACGCCGTCCGCCGCGGCGCGGACCAGGTCGTCCTGCACGGCTTCGGCACCGGCGCCTCGATGGCCCTGTACGCCGCCGCGCACTCCGGCGTGCGCGACCGGATCCGCGGGCTCGTCCTCGACTCCCCGGTCCTCGACTGGGAGGCCACCGTGCGCAACCTGGCCGCCGCCCGCCGGGTCCCCGCCCCGCTCCTGCCGCTCGCCGTTCGCGCCGCCCAGGGCCGGACCGGCCCGCACGGCGACCGGCTGGCTGACGCCGCCGACCCCGGCGGCGCGCGCGTCCCCACGCTCCTCTTCCACGGCCCGGACGACACCATCGCCCCCTGGGACCCCTCGCGCCGGCTCGCCGAACTCCGCCCCGACCTCGTCACCCTCACCACGGTCCGCGACGCCCCGCACGCCGCGATGTGGAACGCCGACCCGGTCCGCTACGAGGAGGCGCTGCGCCGCTTCCTCACCCCTCTTGTCTAGGACCCACGCCCCCTCCTTCGGAGGTTGGCCGGACCCGATCTCGAACAGAGGGCCGTAGAACAGAGGTCGAAACGGGTCCGTACGGGGCTTTCGGGACCCTCCGGACACGAAACCGGGGCCGGGGCGGCGGCGTCTCCCCTTCCGATTGGGCTTTCGGGCGATCAGCGGGAAGACTGCCCCCGTGACGTCTCGAAAGCCCGATGAACCATTGGCGCGCAACTCCAGACTCCGACTCGTCCGTCCGCGGCCACTCGCCACCGCGCGGGGGGCCGTGACGAACCGGCGCACCCGCCCCGCGCCACGGCCGCCCGAGGGCACACCGCCCCGCGCCGTTCTGGCCCACCAGGCACGGACCCTGCTCGCGGACGCGGTGCGGCTCGCCCGCTGGGCCGCCGACGACCAGCGGGCGCGGACCGCGCCCCAGGACGGGGCGGCGGCCGCCGACGCCCTCGGCCTGACCCCGGCCGAGGTCCGGGCCGGCTGGGACCGGGCCCGCCTCGCCGGCCTGGTCGAACTGCACGACGGCACCGCCCGCCCGGGCTGGCGGCTGCACGCCTGGGACCGCGACGACACCGCCGTCCTGCGCGGCTGGGTCGCGCTCTTCGACGCCTGGTCGCTGGCGCACCCGGCACCCGAGGCGGTGGCGCCCGGCGCCGTCGCCGAGGTCGTCGAGGCCGTCCCGCAGGCCCTCTCGCTGCTCCAGCTGTCCGCCGGACCGGTCGCCGTGCCGACCCTCCTGGACCTGCTGGGCCAGCGCGTCGACGAACTGCGCGAGGGCCGCTGCGAGGTCCCCGCCCCCGGAGTCGCGCCGGAATCGATGGCCCCCATCCCCGTCACCGAACGGGACCCGGCCGCCGCCGACGGGCTTCCCGCCCTGCTCGACTGGGCCCTTGAGGGCCTCGCGGCCGTCGGCGCCCTCACCCTCGGCGAAGGTGCGGACGGCCGGCAGGCCACCCTCACCCCGCTCGGCAACTGGGCGGTCTGGGTCAAGCTGGAGCAGATCTGCGTCGCCGCCCAGAGCCCGGCCGGCAACATCGAGCAGTCCGCCGAGGACATGCTCCGCGGCTGCGCCCGGCTCACCCCGGGACCGGCCCGCGACGAGTACCGGGCCTGGCTCGCCGCCCGTACCCTCGCCGCCGCCGTCACCGAGCTGATCACCGTCGCCCGAGGCGAGGACGCCCTGCTGCGCGGACTCGCCTTCGAGGCGCTGCGGGTCGTCGGCGCGCCCGCCGAGCCCGAGGTCCGCGCCACCGTCGCCGAGCCCTCGCTGCGCCCGTACGCGCTGCTCTGGCTCGCCGAGCACGACGGCGCCGACCCGGACGAGGCCGCCGAGGTGCTGACCCGCGAAGAGGCCACCTGGCTGTGGGTGGACACCGCCGCAGCCGTCACCGACCACGGCGAGAGCGATCTGCTCGTCCGCCATCTGGAGTCCGCCGTCCAGGGCACCGTCCCGGCGCTCCTCGACGAGGTCCGGGCCGTCGGCCACCCCCGTACGGTCCAGGTCCTGGTCGCCCTCGCCGCCGCGCACCCCGACCCGGCCCTGGCCAAAGCGGTCCGCCGGGCCGCCTTCCAGGTCCACACGGGCGGCGCGTGATCCGGAGGACAGCCCCGGGCTACCCGGCGGGCGTGCCCGGGGCGTACGTCCCGAAACTCCAGACGTTGCCCTCGGCGTCCCGGGCCATGTAGTCGCGCGAGCCGTAGTCCTGGTCCGTCGGCGGCATCAGGATCTCGGCGCCCGCGGCGGCGGCCCGCGCGTGGTGCGCGTCGATGTCGGACACCCGGACGTACACCCCGGCCGGTCCGCCGCCGGCCATGACCGTGTCGTAACGGCTGCCGGTGCCCCGGCTGCCGAGCATCACCCTCCCGTTGCCGTACGACAGCTCGGCGTGCGCCACCCGGCCGTCCTCGTCCTCGTACACGGCGTCCGCGGTGAAGCCGAACGCCGTCGTGAGCTGCTCGATGGCGGCCCTGGCGTCCGTGTAGAGCAGGGCCGGGCAGATGTCGGGTGTCGCGGTCATGGCCTCTCGCCTTTCCTCGTCGGTGGCGCCGACCCCGATCCGCCGGGCGGTGGTTCCTAGCGGAAGGTGTCGCAGCGCGCCATGTCGCCGGTCTCGTAGCCGGTACGGAACCACTGCTGCCGCTGGGCCGCCGAGCCGTGCGTCCACGCCTCGGGCGTCACCCGGCCCTGGAACCGCTCCTGGATCCGGTCGTCGCCCACCGCCGCCGCGGCGTCCAGACCGTCGCGGATGTCGGCGTCCGTGAGCCGGGTCAGCAGCGGGCGGCCCGTCCGGCTGTCCGGGGTGGTCGTCGCGTGATGCGCCCACACCCCCGCGTAGCAGTCGGCCTGGAGCTCCACCCGTACCGCGTTCGAACCGGCCCCGGTGCGGCCGTCCTGGGTGCGGGCCAGCGTGCCCGTCAGGTTCTGGATGTGGTGCCCGTACTCGTGCGCCACCACGTACGCCTGGGCGAACGGTCCGCCGTTCGCGCCGAACGTGGTGTGCAGCTCGTCGAAGAACCCCAGGTCCAGATAGGCCTGCCGGTCCCCCGGGCAGTAGAAGGGGCCGACCGAGGAGTCCGCGGCGCCGCACGCCGTGGAGACCCGGCCGCTGAACAGGACGGTCGGCGCGTCCGTGTACCGCCCGCCGTGGCGGGGGTACTCGCCGCGCCAGAAGTCCTGCAGGCTGTTGACGACCGCGACGATCCGGCAGTCCTGGCGGGTGTTCGCGTCCGAGCCCTTCTTGCACGTCCGGCTCACCTCCGCCACCGAGACCGGCTGCCCGGCGGCCGGGGCGTCCGAGCCGGACGAGAGTCCGAGCTCCGCCGGGCCCACCCCCAGGAGCAGGCCGATGACCAGGGCGACCAGGCCGACGATCCCGCCGCCGATGGTGACCCCGCCGCCCGGGATACGGCTTCCCCGGACGTCCCGGACCTCCGACGTGTCGAGATCGGCGTCGTCGTCGAACTGCATGCCCACCACCCTTTGTGTCTCTTCGGAGTATCGGTGAATCATCGCGTCCGCACCGCCCGGCGCAGGTCCCGGGGGCCGGAGACGGTCCGGGAGGAGGCACAAGGGGAGGCATGAGGCAGGGGGGCCGGAAGGGACCGGGACGAGGGGCTCGCGTGGCCGAAAACCAGTTGCAGGGTCCCGCTAGACTGGCTCTATGGACATTCCCACCGTGTTTTGGGTGCATTAGCGGCGTCGAAGCCCGCCCGTCGTCCTTCCGCCGTTCCCCCATCACCCTGGAGTCCGTCCGTGATCACCGCCTCCGGCATCGAGCTGCGCGCCGGCGCCCGTGTCCTCATCGAGTCCGCCTCGTTCCGCGTCGCCAAGGGCGACCGGATCGGCCTGGTCGGCCGCAACGGCGCCGGCAAGACCACGCTCACCAAGTGCCTCGCGGGCGAGGGACAGCCCGCCGCCGGCCAGATCGCCCGCTCCGGCGAGGTCGGCTACCTCCCGCAGGACCCGCGCACCGGCGACCTCGACGTCCTCGCCCGCGACCGCGTCCTGTCCGCCCGTGGTCTCGACACGCTCATCCGCAAGATGCGCCAGAACGAGGAGCGCATCGCCAACGGCTCCGGCGCCACCCGCGAGAAGGCGCTGCGGCAGTACGAGCGCCAGGAGACCGAGTTCCTCACCAAGGGCGGCTACGCGGCCGAGGCCGAGGCGGCCACCATCGCCGCCGCCCTCGGTCTGCCCGACCGGGTCCTCGGCCAGCCGCTGCACACCCTCTCCGGTGGTCAGCGCCGCCGTATCGAGCTCGCCCGCATCCTCTTCTCGGACGCGGACACGCTGCTCCTCGACGAGCCCACCAACCACCTCGACGCCGACTCGATCGCCTGGCTCCGGGACTACCTGAAGAGCTACCGGGGCGGCTTCATCGTCATCTCCCACGACGTCGACCTCGTCGAGACCGTCGTCAACAAGGTCTTCTACCTGGACGCCAACCGCTCCACCATCGACGTCTACAACATGGGCTGGAAGCTCTACCAGCAGCAGCGCGAGGCCGACGAGAAGCGCCGCAAGCGCGAGCGCCAGAACGCCGAGAAGAAGGCCGCGGCCCTCAACTCGCAGGCCGACAAGATGCGCGCCAAGGCCACCAAGACCGTCGCCGCGCAGAACATGGCCAAGCGCGCCGAGCGGCTGCTGTCCGGCCTGGACGCGGTGCGGGTCTCCGACAAGGTCGCCAAGCTGCGCTTCCCGGAGCCCTCGCCCTGCGGCAAGACCCCGCTCACGGCGGAGGGCCTGTCCAAGTCGTACGGCTCCCTCGAGATCTTCACCGACGTGGACCTCGCCATCGACAAGGGCTCCCGCGTCGTCATCCTCGGCCTCAACGGCGCCGGCAAGACCACCCTGCTCCGGCTGCTCGGCGGCGTCGAGCAGCCCGACACCGGCGCCGTCACCCCGGGCCACGGCCTCAAGCTCGGCTACTACGCCCAGGAGCACGAGACCCTCGACCCCGAGCGCAGCGTCCTGGAGAACATGCGCTCCGCCGCGCCCGACCTCGACCTGGTCGAGGTCCGCAAGGTGCTGGGCTCCTTCCTGTTCTCCGGCGACGACGTCGACAAGCCCGCCGGGGTGCTCTCCGGCGGCGAGAAGACCCGTCTCGCGCTCGCCACCCTCGTCGTCTCCTCGGCGAACGTGCTCCTCCTCGACGAGCCGACCAACAACCTCGACCCGGCCAGCCGCGAGGAGATCCTCGGCGCGCTGCGCACCTACAAGGGCGCCGTCGTCCTCGTCACCCACGACGAGGGCGCCGTCGAGGCGCTCGACCCCGAGCGGATCATCCTGCTCCCGGACGGCGTCGAGGACCTGTGGGGCGCGGACTACGCGGACCTGGTGTCCCTCGCCTGACCCGTCAAACACCCGGCCGTGCCGTGCCGGGCTGGATCATTCGGCTCATCGGTGATCCTTCATCTGAGTGAGTACGTCTCGTACTCCTCGCGCACCTCCGGCGCGGGCCCCGCGGAATTCCCACCGCGGGGCCCGCGCCGTTCCGCTGCCCCCGGCACGCCGCTGACCTGCTGCTTCCCGAACGGCGTCGGCGAAAGCGGTCGCCCGGGGCGACGGCTTGGGCCCGTTCCCGTGGTGACAGGCCGTGTCACAGCGCGCGAGCGAATGGCACCGACCTTGTCGAATGGGTGGCCAGGAGACACGGGAGGGGTGATCATGAGAAGACCAGAGCGCACTTCCCATGAGGAGGCACGGGTGGCCGAGACTCTGAAGAAGGGCAGCCGGGTTACCGGCGCCGCGCGCGACAAGCTCGCGGCAGACCTGAAGAAGAAGTACGACTCCGGTGCGAGCATCCGGGCACTGGCCGAGGAAACCGGCCGTTCCTATGGATTCGTCCACCGGATGCTCAGCGAATCCGGGGTCACGCTGCGAGGACGCGGCGGAGCCACACGAGGCAAGAAAGCGGCCTCGGCCTGACGCCGGGACGTCTCGATCGGGCCACCGGGTCTCCCGGTGGCCACCCGGTCTGTCCTGCGACCGACCGGGTGGTTACTGTGCAGTCACTTAGCATCGGACACAGTGCTGCACCGGAACCGGAGACGCCCCATGACCACGTTCGAGAACACTGAGCACGTTTTCGAAAAGGACGGTGTACGACTCACCGTCGAGGACGCCGTCGCCACGGTGACCCTGACCAATCCGGCGAAGCGCAACGCCCAGACTCCCGCGCTGTGGCGGGCGTTGACCGAAGCCGGCCGGTCCCTGCCGGGCACCGTACGCGTCGTCGTGCTGCGCGGTGAAGGCCAGTCCTTCTCCGCCGGCCTCGACCGGCAGGCGTTCACGCCGGAAGGCTTCGACGGCGAACCGTCGTTCCTCGACATGGCCCGCGGGTCCGACAGCGACCTCGACGCGCTCATCGCCGAGTACCAGGAAGCGTTCACCTGGTGGCGCCGCAACGACATCGTGTCCATCGCGGCCGTCCAGGGTCACGCCATCGGCGCGGGCTTCCAGCTCGCGCTCGCCTGCGACCTGCGGGTCGTCGCCGACGACGTGCAGTTCGCCATGCGCGAGACCAGCCTCGGCCTCGTCCCCGACCTCACCGGCACGCACCCCCTCGTCTCCCTCGTCGGCTACGCCCGCGCGCTGGAGATCTGCGCGACCGGACGCTTCGTCCACGCCGAGGAAGCCGAACGTGTCGGCCTCGCCAACATCGCCGTGCCCGCCGCCGAACTCGACGCGGCGGTCAAGGACCTGAGCGCGGCGCTGCTGGCGGCGCCGCGGGACGCCGTCGTCGAGACGAAGGCGTTGCTGCGGGGGGCGGCGGGGCGGTCGTACGAGGAGCAGCGGGTGGCGGAGCGGGCGGCGCAGGGGCGGCGGCTGCGGGATCTGGCGGGGCTGAGCGAGTAGCGCTGCGCTGTGCTGTGCGGGTGAGCGTGGCGGGGCGCTGCGCTGTGCTGTGCGGGTGGGCGTGGCGCGTGGTGGGGCGCTGCGCTGTGCTGTGCGGGTGGGGTGGTGCGGGGCGCGGTCGGGGTTGCGGGGTGGTGCGCGTGGTTTGTGGTGGGTGCGCGTGGGCCGGTCCGGGGGTCGTGTTCTGCACTGCATGATTTACGGCGCGGGCACCTCTGTAGTGCGCGAAGCGCCCTTCTTCCGCGCCACGAATCACGCTTTACGTTTCGAACACGACCCCCTTCCCGTCCCCCGCTCCCGTCCGCGTCGTGGCGCACCGCCCCGCACCCCTCCCGCTTGGGATGGGGGGTGGGGCGCCGTCCGCCGGTGGGTGGGGGAGGTGGGTGAGGGTGGTGGGGGCTTTCCGCTGGGGGGATTTGTATTAGTGGAGTTCTGAGATCAGGACGGTGACTTTCGATTGCTCCTCGGTGGTCAGTGTCCGGCTGATCGCGCGGGCCACCGTCAAGGCGCGGTAGCCCGTTGTCACCGCCACCTCGACGCGGACGTGGCCCGGGGGGCGCTGGAGGGGGGCGCCGAAGGCGTCGGTGAGGGCGGCCACGCCCGGGATCGTGAGGGTGGTCAGGGCGGCCGGGTCGTCCGGGGTCGGGGGTGAGGTGCGGCCCGGTGGGGGAGGGGGCGCCGGGCGGTCCGGGGGTGTGTCGAGCAGCTCCGTCACCCGCAGGTCCACTCCCGCGACCTTCAGGCCGAGGGTGCCCTCCGCCGCGTCGAGGAGCGCTGTGCGCAGGCGGCCCGTCAGCTGGGGCAGCGGCCGGCCCGCGACCGCCGCGATGTCCATCGAGATCCGCAGTTCCCCGGGCGGCAGCCCGCCCGGCGGCACCGGAACGGGTGAACGGACGCCCTCGCCCGCGAGGCGGAACCCGGGCCGCCCCGCCACCACTCCCCGTACCCGCCTGGCCGCCTGGGCCAGGAGTGCCCGTACCGTCCGCTCCGCGATCCACGCGCCGTCCGCCGCGTCGCCGAGCGGCAGCAGCCGGTCCGTCGCGTGCCACGCCTCCGCCGTCGTCATCGCCCCAGCCTGCCGTATTCCCGGCGCGAGATCGGGCAACTCGTCTTAATGTGGCGAATACGGTGACGAAAGTCGATGGAAGGGGTGCGTGATGGCCGACCGTACGGATTCCTCTCCGCATACGACGATGACCAAGCGCGGTGGGGGTGATCCGGCCTCCCGAGGGCGGACCACCATCGCCGACGGGGTCGTCGAGAAGATCGCCGGGCTCGCCGCGCGCGATGTCGTCGGCGTCCATGCCATGGGCAGCGGGTTCTCCCGGACCCTCGGCGCCGTCCGCGACCGCGTCCCCGTCGGGGGCGGCGGCAAGTCCGGGGCCTCCCGGGGCGTCAAGGCCGAGGTCGGCGAGGTGCAGACCGCGCTCGACCTGGAGATCGTCGTCGACTACGGCGTCTCCATCGCCGAGGTCGCCGGAGCCGTCCGGGAGAACGTCATCGCCGCCGTCGAGCGCATGACCGGCCTGGAGGTCGTCGAGGTCAACATCGCCGTCAGCGACGTGAAACTGCCCGACGAAGAGGACGAGGAGCCGGAGTCACGGCTCCAGTAGCCGCTGACCGCCCGGCGGAAAGGGCTCAGCATGAGCATGGCGATGGCCGGCCTGATGGCCGGCTTGGCGCTCGGCTTCGCCGGATACTTCGGCGGCTTCGGCGCGTTTGTCCTGGTCGCGGCGCTCGGCGCGATCGGATTCGTGGTCGGCCGGTTCCTGGACGGCGATCTCGAACCCGGCGAGTTCTTCCGCGGCCGCGAACGCGGCGACCGCAGGAGGTGACCCGGGGTGGCGGACCTGGCTCAGCGGCGGGCGGGGGCGGTACGGGTGCCCCCGGCCGGCCGGGGAGCGACCACGATCGCCGACCGGGTCGTCGCGAAGATCGCCGCGCAGGCGGCCCGTGAGGCGATCGACGTCCCCGAGCGGGGGCAGCCGCCGCACGCCTCGGTCGTCGTCCACCGGGACACCGCCCGGGTCTCGGTCAGCCTCGAACTCGGCTATCCCGCCGACGTCGGCCGCCAGTGCGGCGCCGTCCGGGGCCGGGTGCGTACCCGGGTCGAGGAGTTGGCCGGCATGCGCGTCCACGAGGTCGCCGTCCACGTCGAACGGCTGCACTCGGTACGGACCGCCGCCGGCGGGCGGGAGCGTCTGCGATGACCGACCCCGTGCCCGTACTGGAGGAGGGGCGCGACGAACCGCCGGCCCGCGTGCGCGCGCGCCGGTTCTGGTCCGTACGGCGTGTTCCCGCCGCCGTGCTCGCCGCCGTGCTGCTCGGCGGCGCCGGGCTGCTGCTGTACGACATCGCCGCCGTCCGGGCCGGTCGCACCGCCATGTCCTGGCGCCGCTCCCTCGCCGACCGGCTCGCGACCCGGCCCCTCGACGACACCTGGGTGCTCGCCGCGGCGGCCCTCGCCGCCTTGATCGGGCTGTGGCTGCTGCTCCTGGCCCTCACCCCCGGGCTGCGCGCCGTCCTGCCCATGCTCCACACCTACCCCGACGTCCGCGCCGGTCTCGACCGCGAGGCCGTCGCCCTCGTGCTGCGCGACCGTGCCATGGAGGTGTCGGGCGTCCAGTCGGTCCGGGTCAGGGCCGGCCGCCGGAAGGTGTCCGTGCGGGCCGTCTCGCACTTCCGCGGACTCGACGAGGTCCGCGCCGACCTGGAGCACGCCCTCGCCGCCGGCGTCGGCGAACTCGCCCTCGCCCGGCCGCCGGGCCTGAGGATCCGGGTGGCCCGGCCGCCCCGGAAGGGGTGATCCGCGTGACCGCAGTCCTGCGCCGCGTCGACCGGATCGTGCTCGCCCTCGCGGGCCTGGTCCTCGTCGTGGCCGGCGGCGCCGTGCTCGCCGCCGGTCTCGGCCTCGCCGTACCGTCCTGGTGGCCCTGGTCCGGCCCGCACGACGTCCTGCTCAGCCGCTCCGAGCGGCAGCACTTCCGCTCCGACGGCTGGTGGTGGCCGGTGGTCATCGCGGTCCTCGGCCTCGTCGTGCTGCTCGCCCTGTGGTGGCTGATCGCCCAGTTCCGGCGGGCCCGGCTCGCCGAGGTCGTCGTGGACAGCGGCGACGGCGAGGAAGCGGTGGTACGGGGCCGGGCCCTGGAAGCCGTCCTCGCCGCCGACACCGAGGCCCAGGAGGGCGTCGCCCGGGCCCGGATCGCGCTCACCGGGCGCCGCGCCGCGCCCCGCGCCCGGGTCGCCCTGCTCCTGGAACCGCACGCCTCCCCGGCCGGCGCGCTCGCCACCCTCGCCGCCGAAGCCCTCGGCAACGCCCGTACCGCCACCGGCCTCGCCGCCCTGCCCGCCGAGGCCCGCCTGCGCGCGGTCCGCCACCAGGCCAGCCGGGTGACGTGAGGCCGGTCCGGACGTGACGTGACGGCTCGGAAGACGGCTCGGAAGACGGCTCAGCAGACGGCTCGGAAGGCGGCTCGGAAGACGGTTCAGAAACCGCCGCGCGCCCCGCCGTCCACCGGGAGCATCACACCCGTCAGATACGAGGCGGCGGGCGAGAGCAGGAACGCGGCCGTCCGCCCGAACTCCTCCGGCGTGCCGTAGCGGCGCAGCGGGATCGTCGCCTCGTTCGCCGTGCGCGACGCCTCCGCGTCACCCGACAGCGCGTCCAGCGAACGCATCCGGTCGGTGTCGATCCGGCTCGGCAGCAGACCGATCACCCGGATGCCGCGCGGGCCCAGGTCGTTGGCGAGGGACTTGGCGAACCCGGCCAGGCCCGGCCGCAGACCGTTGGAGATGGTGAGGCCCGGGATCGGCTCGTGCACCGAACCGGACAGCACGAACCCGATCACACCGCCCTCGGGCAGGGCCTCCGCCGCCGCCCGGGCCAGCCGGACCGCGCCCAGGAAGACGGTGTCGAAGGCGTTCGCCCACTCCTCGTCGGTGTTGTCGGTGCCGAAGCCCGGCGCCGGGCCGCCCACGCTGATGAGGATGCCGTCGAAGCCGCCGAACCGCGTCTTCGCCTCCCCGATCAGCCGGCCCGCCGTGCCCGGATCGGCGTTGTCGGCGGCGACCCCGGCCGCGCCCGGGCCCAGCTCGGCCGCCGCCTCGGCGGCCGTCTTCTCCTCGCGCCCGGTGAGCAGCACCTTCGCGCCCTCTCCGAGCAGCGCCTCCGCCGAGGCCCGGCCGAGCCCTCGGGTCGCGCCGGTCACCACGTACACACGGTCCTTCAGCCCAAGATCCATGGGCCGATTGTAGGTTCGGGCCGGGGCGCGAAATGTGGTGCGTCCGTCAGTGGTGCGCGTGGTGGTCGGCGTGGTGGTCGCCGTGGCCGTGGTGCTCGTGGCCGTGGTGCTGCTCGGCGGGCGCGGGCGCGGGCGCGGGTGCCGTCTCGGCGGTCCGTACCGTGAACTCGGCCGTCCGGACCACGCCGTCGTGCTGGAAGTCCAGGAACAGTCGGTACGTGCCCGCCGACGGCGCGACCGCCATGAAGGCGATCTCCGGTCCGGGCGCGGTGACACCGTCGCCGGGCTCTCCCTCCGGGTGGACGTGGAGGTAGGCCAGATCGCCCACGCGCAGGGCCACCAGGTGCCCGTACGCGGCCAGGTAGGGCTCCAGGTCGGTGACGGGCCGGTCGTCCCGGCCGACGGTGAGGGTCAGCCGGCTCGCCTCGCCGGGCAGGAGGACGCCGTCGAGCGCGACGGTGTACGCGCCGATCCGCGCGATCCCGGTGGCCTCGGGGAGCGGCTGGGGGTCGTACGCCCCGGCGACGGAGGCGTCGATGCCCAGCGTCATGGTCCCGTCGTGGCCGGCCGGGTGGATGTCGGCGAAGAACCGCCAGTCTCCCGGCTCCAGGGTCAGTTCGGTGGTCCAGGTGCCCTTCTCGTCCCGCACCGGGTGCACGTGCTGGAAGCCGGCGGTGTCCCGCCGGACGGCTATGAAGTGCAGTTCCTTCTCGTGTTCGGGCGTGAAGGCGGTCACGGGCGCGCCGTCGGGGCCGATCACCCGGAAGGAGACGGTCCGCACGCCGGCGGAAAGGATCGGCGCGTCGAGTTCGAGGCTGTACCCGTGCTGGGAGACCGACAGCCCGCCGGGCTGTCCTCCGCCGTGGTGGGCGTGGGCGGTGTGGGCGGCGTGGTCGTGACCGGTGTGGGCGGCGTGGTTCGACATGACAACTCCCCTGTGTGACGCGCCTGCTGGCGTGGTCCGTTCAGGACGACGACCAGAACCATATACCCCCAGGGGGTATTCCGCACCGAGGATTTCTCCAGGGAAGGGCGGGTCGGAGAGAGGGCTGGGGCAGGGGGCGCACTCACGGTGCGATGGCGTCGTCCTGGTCGGACAGCGCCAGCGCGGCGCCCACCAGGCCCAGGTGGCTGAACGCCTGCGGGAAGTTGCCCAGCTGGTGTCCCGTCACCGGGTCGTACTCCTCGGCGAGCAGCCCGACGTCGCTGCACAGCCCGACCAGCCGCTCGAACAGTTCACGGGCCTCCGTCATCCTCCCGGTCAGCCGCAGCGCGTCCACCAGCCAGAACGAGCACACCAGGAAGGTGCCCTCCTGGCCCGGCAGTCCGTCGACCGACGCCCCGGCCGTCGAATAGCGGCGCAGCAGCCCGCCGTCGAGGAGTTCGGCCCGTACCGCGTCGACCGTGCCCACCACGCGCGGATCGTCGGGCGGCAGGAAGCCGACCCGGGGGATCAGCAGCGTCGCCGCGTCCAGCTCGGACGAGCCGTACGCCTGCGTGAAGGTGCCCCGCTTGGCGTCGTACGCCTTCGCGCACACCTCCGCGTGGATCGCGTCCCGCATCGCCCGCCAGCGCCCCACGTCGCCGCGCAGCGACGGCTCGGCTTCCAGGGTGCGCACGGCGCGGTCGGCCGCCACCCAGGCCATCACCTTGGAGTGGGTGAAGTGACGGCGCGGCCCGCGTACCTCCCACAGGCCCTCGTCGGGTTCGCGCCAGGTCGACTCCAGGAAGCCGAGCAGGCTCAGCTGGAGGCTCCAGGCGTGGGGCTTGGCGGGGATGCCCGCCTCCCGCGCCCGGTTCAGCGAGTCGAGCACTTCCCCGTACACGTCGAGCTGGAGCTGGTTCACGGCGGCGTTGCCGGTACGGACCGGTGCCGAGTCGGCGTAGCCGCGCAGCCAGGGCAGCACCGTCTCGGGCAGCCGGCGCTCGCCGGCCGGCCCGTACATGATCTGCAGGTCGGCCGGATCGCCGGCCACCGCGCGCAGCAGCCAGTCGCGCCAGGCCCGCGCCTCGTCGACGTATCCCGTGGACAGCAGCGCGCCGAGCGTGAAGGCGGAGTCGCGCAGCCAGCAGGCCCGGTAGTCCCAGTTGCGCACCCCGCCCATCGCCTCCGGCAGGGAGGTGGTGGGCGCGGCGACGATGCCGCCGGTCGGGGCGTAGGTGAGCGCCTTCAGGGTGATGAGGGAGCGGACGACGGCGTCCCGGTACGGCCCGCCGTACGTGCAGCGGGACGTCCACTCCCGCCAGTCGCCGAGCGACTGGTCCAGGGCCTCGAAGGGATCGACGAGCTGCGGGCGCGGCTCGTGCGAGGGGTGCCAGGTGAGGACGAACGCGACCCGCTGCCCGGCGGCGACGGTGAACTCCGAGCAGGTCGAAAGCTGCTGTCCCCAGGTCTTCACCGGCGGCTCGCTGCGCAGCCATACGGAGTCGGGCCCGGCGACCGCCACCCGGTGGTCGTCCGCGCGGCGCATCCACGGCACGATCGAGCCGTAGTCGAAGCGCAGCCGCAGGACACCGCTCATCTCGACGCTTCCGCTGACGCCTTCGACGATCCGGATGAGGTCGGGGGCCAGGTCGCGCTGCGGCATGAAGTCGACGACCTTGACGGTGCCGGTACGGGTCTCCCAGAGGGTTTCCAGGACCAGGGTGTCCTCGGCGTAACGGCGACTGGTGCAGGTGGTGGCCCCTTTGGGGGCGAGCCGCCAGTGGCCGTTCTCCTCGTCGCCGAGGAGGGCGGCGAAGCATGCGGCGGAGTCGAAGCGCGGCAGACACAGCCAGTCGACCGATCCGTCCCGTCCGACCAGCGCGGCGGTCTGGAGGTCGCCGATGAGGGCGTAGTCGTCGATGCGTTGCGTCACGCTGTGCGCTGTTCCCGGAAGCGACGACGATCAATCAGGCGGGCTGCCGGTGTGCGTGCGGGCCCCGCCCCACCCCCTACGCCACCGGCTGCGCTTCCTCCGCCGCCGTGTCCGTCTCCTCCCGCGCCGCCGCTTCGCGGTCGCGCTTCTCGCGCCGGACGAGGACCACCCAGCCCACCGGCACTCCGGCGGCGAACAGCCACCACTGCACGGCGTAGGCCATGTGCGGGCCGATCGACTCGTGGTCGGGCTCGGTGAGGAGCTGGGGGGAGTCGCCGGCGGGTTCGGGGGTGGCCTGTTCGATGTAGCCGCCGAGGACCGTGCGGCCGAGCAGGGCGGCCTGCTGGGTGCTGTTGATCAGCATGACCTGGCGGTCGGGCAGGCCCTTGAGGTCCTTGATGCCGCTGGCGCCGGTGGTCTCGTCGGCCATGAGCCGGCCGGTGACGGTGACCTCGCCCTTCGGCGGGGCCGGGATCTTCGGCAGGGACCGCTGGTCGTCGGCGCCCGGCACCCAGCCGCGGTTGACCATGACGATCTTGCCGTCGGCCAGTACCAGCGGGGTGAGGACGTGGACGCCGACCCGGTCGTCGTTCGAGGTGCGGCGGCGCACGACGACCTCGTGCGCGGTGTCGAAGGTGCCGGTGGCGGTGACCTGGCGCCAGTAGTCGGTGCGCGGGACCGTGTGGCCGGGGGAGGTGAGTCGCTCGACCGGGGTCGGTGCGGCCTTGAGGTTGTCCGCGATCAGGGTGTTCTGGGCCACCCGGTGTTCATGCCGGTGGAACTGCCAGAAGCCCAGCTCGATCATCGTGGGGATGAGGACGAGGGTGATGAGGGTGAGGATCACCCACTGCCGGGACAACAGGAAGCGGTACACCCCACGACGGTACCCCCGGGGGCCATGAGGTCTGCGCACGGGGGTTCCGCTCACCCTCGTACGGCCCCTCGTACCGCCGTCCCTCGCGCCGCCTTCGTACCGTCCCCCGGTTCCCTCGTACGGTCCATCGCCGCCGTTCACACCTTGTCGACGATGCCCGCCCTCCCCTCGGCGCGGGCGCAGTGCCCTCCGCAGTACCAGCTGCCCTGCACCTCGACGCCCTGGCCGATGATCTGGACCCGGCAGTGCTCGCAGATCGGGGCCATGCGGTGGATCGCGCAGGCGAAGCAGTCGAAGACGTGCACCGCGCCCTGCGCGTGCACCTCGAAGGACATGCCGTAATCGTTTCCGCAGACTTCACAACGTGCCATGCGCCACAGGGTGGGGCGGGGTGCGGCGGAAGGCCGGACGGCGCGCCCGGCCTTCCGCGGCGGTCACTCGTCTGCCGGGGCGACCCGCGGCAGACACTCGCCGCCGGGGTCACCTTCAGGCGGTCACTCGTCCGCCGGGGTCACCTCAGACGGTCTACTCGTCCGCCGGGGCGACGTCCCGCAGCAGCTGGGTGTAGGCGGCCTCGTCGACGATCGGCGTGCCGAAGGACCGCGCCTTGACCACCTTGGAGGTGGCGGAGTCGAGGTCGTTGGTGACCAGCAGGCTGGTGACCCGCGACACGCTCGTCGCCACGTGCAGCCCGGCCTCGACCGTCCGGTCCTCCAACAGCTCGCGGTCGATGGAGGTGTCGCCGGAGAACGCGACCCGCATGCCCTGCTTGAGCGGGGCGTCGGCGGTGTAGCGGCCGGGGTTGGGGTACGGGCACGCGGGGCGCTTGCGCGAGGGGCGCCAGCTGCCCGCTCCGTACGACGGCTGGTAGCCGACGCGGGGGCGGGCGGGCGTCGTGGCCCACTCGGTCAGCGGCCGGCATTCGAGCAGCGGCAGGCGTACGCCCCGCTCGGCGGCCGTGCGCAGACTCGGCCGGAACGCCTCGGCGAGCACGCGTGCGTCGTCGAGCGCGTCGTGCGCGCGCTGCTGGACCACGCCGTAGTGCGCGGCCAGCGACTCCAGCTTGTGGTTGGGCAGCGGCAGCGCCAGTTCCTTGGACAGCGCGATCGTGCACAGCCGCTGCCGGACCGGGGCGGTGAGCTCGGCCCGCGCGTACTCGCGGGCGATCATCTGCCAGTCGAACATCGCGTTGTGCGCGACGAGCACCCGTCCGTCGAGGCGCGCCGAGAACTCCTCGGCGATCTGGGGGAACAGCGGCGCGCCCGCCAGCATGTCGCTGGTGAGCCCATGGATCCACACCGGTCCGGGGTCCCGTTCGGGGTTGACCAGGGTGTACCAGTGGTCCTCCACCTCACCCTGGGCGTCCAGCCGGTAGACGGCAGCCGAAACTATCCGGTCGTCGCGGGCGAGGCCGGTGGTCTCCACGTCGACGACCGCGTACCCCTGTGGGTAGGCGGCCGGCCACGTCGCTGCTGTCGTACGGTCGTCGAGCATGGTCACTGAGAATACGGGCCCCGACCGACACTCGGGCCCCCGGTGCCGCTTTCCCGGCCGGAATCGATGGTGATCAGTGGCCGAAATGTGACGGTGAAGCGGTGAAGAGGTGTCGTGGGGTCACCGGACCGCCGATCGCGTCGCCGTGGGAGCACCAGCTGCCGTGTGAGCACCGTCTCAGGACACGGGTACCCGGGGCGGCGGGTCGGTCCGCCGCGGCCGGGCCGGTGGGTGCGACCCTCCTGGGGTGACCGAAGTCCCCGCACACGACGAAGCGCACGGGGGCGGCCTCGGCTCCCGGCTGAACTGGCTCCGGGCCGCCGTCCTCGGCGCCAACGACGGTGTCGTCTCCACCGCCGGTCTCGTCGTCGGCGTCGCCGGCGCCAGCGAGTCCCGGTCCGCCCTGCTCACCGCAGGTCTCGCCGGACTGCTCGCCGGCTCCATGTCCATGGCGGCGGGGGAGTACGTCTCCGTCTCCACCCAGCGCGACTCCGAACAGGCGGCCCTCGCCCAGGAACGCCGTGAACTGCACGAGGACCCCGAGGCCGAACTCGACGAGCTGACCGTCATGCTGACCGCCCGCGGTCTGAGCCCCGACGTGGCCCGCGAGGCGGCCCTCCAGCTCACCGAACGCGACGCGCTGCGCGCCCACGCCGCTGTGGAACTGGGCATCAATCCCGACGAACTCACCAACCCCTGGCACGCGGCCGGCGCCAGCTGTCTCGCCTTCACCGTCGGCGCCCTGCTGCCGCTCCTGGCGATCACCCTGCCGCCCACCGAGCACCGGTTGTGGATCACCGTGGTGTCCGTCCTCGGCGCCCTCACCTTCACCGGCTGGTGGAGCGCCCGCCTCGGCGAGGCCCCGGCCGGCCGCGCGATCCTGCGCAACGTCGGCGGCGGCGCGCTCGCGATGGCCGTGACCTACGCGGCCGGTTCGCTGCTCGGAGCCGTGGGGGTGTGACCCCTCCGCGTTGCGACCCCTCCGCATTGTCGGAAGCCACCAAAGCCTGCTGACGAACCGTCTCACATACTTGTTGGTAACAGCGTCTAGCCCTGCCTGCCCGCCCGCCTCTACCGTCATCGGCATGCCGAATCTGCCCGATGTCGTGCTCTGGTCCATACCGGCGTTCGTCCTCCTCACCGTGATCGAGGTGGTCAGCTGCCGTCTCCATCCCGACGAGGACGCCGCCGGGTACGAGACCAAGGACGCCGCCACCAGCATCGGCATGGGCCTCGGCAGCCTCTTCTTCGACGCCCTGTGGAAGATCCCCGTCGTCGCGCTCTACACGCTCCTGTACGAGCTGACGCCGCTGCGCGTCCCCGTCGTGTGGTGGACGGTCCTGCTCATGCTGCTCGCGCAGGACTTCTGTTACTACTGGCAGCACCGCGGCCACCATGTCGTCCGCATCCTGTGGGCCTGCCACGTCGTGCACCACAGCAGCCGGAAGTTCAATCTCAGCACCGCGCTGCGACAGCCCTGGACCAGCCTCACCTCATGGCCGTTCTATCTGCCCATGATCCTGCTCGGGGTGCACCCGGCGGCCGTGGCGTTCTGCTCCTCCATCAGCCTCGTCTACCAGTTCTGGATCCACACCGAGCGGATCGACAGACTGCCGCGCCCCCTGGAGTACGTCTTCAACACGCCCTCGCACCACCGGGTCCACCACGCCTCCCAGGGCGGCTATCTGGACCGTAACTTCGGTGGCATCCTCATCGTCTGGGACCGGCTGTTCCGCTCCTTCGTCCCCGAGACGGAGCGGCCCGTGTACGGACTCACCAAGAACATCTCCACGCACAACCCGCTGCGCGTCGCCACCCACGAGTACGTCTCCATCGCCCGCGACCTCAAGGCCGCCCGCGACTGGCGCGAGCGTTCCGGGCGGCTGCTGCGCGGACCGGGCTGGCAGCCGGCCGCGGCCCTGCCCGGCACCACCACCACCGTCGCTGCTGTCCCCGGCACCGGAACCGGCGCCACCACCGCCGCCACAGCCGTCTCCATCCCCGGCGCCGGCACCGACGCCATCACCCCCACCACCGCACCGGAGGCCGCCGCGTGAACCGTCTGTCCCGCGCCCTGCTCGGCGCCTTCCTGCTCGCCGCCGCGGTCGACCTCGTCTCGCTGCTCATCGGCGTGCACACCGGGCACATGATCGCCAAGCCACTGCTCATACCGCTGCTCGCCGGATACGCCGCCACGCAGGGCGCCCCCCGGGTCCTGATCGTCGCGCTGCTGCTCGGCTGGGGCGGCGACGTGTTCCTGATGCTGGACCCCGACTGGGCCTTCCTCGCCGGCATGGGCTGCTTCGCCGCCGGCCACATCGGCTATCTGACGCTGTTCGGACGGCGTCGCAGCAGCGTCCCGCTGGGCGCGCTCTACGCCGTCGCCCTCGCCGGTACGGTCGTCGCGCTCTGGCCCGACCTTCCCACCGGGCTCCGGATCCCCGTCGCCTGCTACTCCCTGCTGCTGACCTCGATGGCCTACCGGTCGAGCTCTCTCGGTGTGACGGCCGGTGTCGGCGGCGCGCTGTTCCTGCTCTCCGACACCCTCATCGCGACCGGTGTCGCCGACTGGCCCCGGCTGCCCGGGCACGACTTCTGGGTGATGGCGACCTACCTCGCCGCCCAGTACCTGCTCACCACCGGAGCCCTGCGGGCCACCGGACAGGCGCCGCGTACGACCGGCACGGCACCCCGTGTCACCGGAGCAGCCCCGGCCCCCGGGGCCTGACCAGGGCCCGGCCCGGCCCGGGTACGACACCGGCCCCGGCCCAGGTCCCGCCCCAGCCCCGGGCCGCCCTCCCCCTCCCTCAGGGGATCGCCCGCACCCGCCCCCGGTCTACCGCCAGACCGGGGCGTCGGCGCCCGCCACCCCCGGCGGGCGCGACCAGCCGGCCGGGCCGCCGTCGTACGTCACGGGCGGGCGCGCGTGCAGCAGCCGCCCGAGCGGGCCGTCGGTCTCCGTGAGGTGCCGCTCCGGCTCGTACCGGGCCAGAGAGTGCGTCAGGAAGTGCCCGGTGCGGGCGAGCGCCAGCCGTACCAGCCGGGTGCCGCCGTCCCGGTCCTGCTCGGTCAGCGCGCGGAGCACCGCGGCGGCCAGCAGATATCCCGTGCCGTGGTCCAGCGCCTGCGCCGGCAGCGCCCCCGGCCGCTCCTCGGAGCCCTCCACCGTCGCGATGCCCGTCGCCACCTGCACCAGGCTGTCGAAGCCGCGCCGTTCGGCCCACGGCCCGTAGTCGCCCCACGCCGACAGCCGGGCCACCACCAGACCGGGCCGGGTCAGCTCGAAGCGGTCGAGCGCGCCCGGCCGGTAACCGGTCACCAGGACGTCGGCCTCGTCGAGGAGTTCACGGACGGTACGCCGGTCCGACGGCCGCTCCAGGTCCAGTGCCGCCGTCCGCTTCCCGAACGCCATGTCGGCGTGCTGGTCCGGCAGTTCCGGGTTGCCCGGCGGGTCGATCCGCAGCACGTCGGCGCCCAGCAGCGCCAGCGTCCGGGTCGCCACCGGGCCCGCGATGACCCGGGTCAGATCGAGTACGCGCAGCGGACGGCCGTCCCGGCGGCGCGGCGCCGCCTCGTCGAGCCGCTCCCGGACGACCAGCGGGTGGGCCGCCACCTCGCGGCCCTGCGGATGGGCGGCCCACTCCTCGGGCGTACGCAGGGCGACGGCGAGGCCACCGGCCCCGTACACCGCGGTCTCGGTCTCCACCGCCGTCCGCTCGGCGATCGCCGCCGCGACGGCGTCGGCGAGCGCACCGCCCGGGCCCGCGCCGTCCACGCTGTCCTTCAGCCCGAGCGCGGCGAGCAGCGCGGCCCGGTGGTGCGGGTAGTTGGCGTGGGTGCGGACCCAGCCGTCCCGGGCCCGCCAGAAGCGGGAGAGGGGCGCGAAGACCTCGGGCGCCCGGCCGTCCACCCGCAGCCGCCGCTCGCTCGTGAACGCCGTGGCCACCGCGCCGTCGTGGACCCGTACGGGCCCCGGAAGCCCGGCCCGCTCCACCGCCGCGAGTCCGGCCACCGCGACCGCCGCCCGGGCCAGGTCCATCACCGGCAGCCGCGCCCCGAGCAGCCCCGAGGGGCCGCCGTACACCACCCGGCCGAGCAGGGCGGGATCCCCGCCCAGCGCCGACCACAACAACTCCGTACCCGTGCCGATCCCCGTGTCCGTGCGCATGTCGGTGTCCATGGGCACCACTATGAACCGCCCATGGCACTCAGTGCCATGGGCGGTTCATAGTGAGGTGGATCAGCCGTCGATCAAAGTCCGGTCCAGGGGCCGGTCGGAGGCCGATCCGATGCCTATCAGCGAGGTACCCGCAGTACTGCCGGCAGCCTCGTCACTTACGGACAGCGGCGAGCGCGTCGACGATACCCGCCCCGTAGAAGCCGTTCTTCTGCTTGCCGCCCTGGCACACCGCGTCGGCCTGGCCGTCGCCGTTGTAGTCGTACGGCGCGCACGGCGTCGCGGTCGCCTGCGCGGCCAGCAGCGCCTTGAGGGCCGCCGGGGCGGCGTTCGGGTGGCTCGACTTGAGCAGCGCGAGGACGCCCGCCACGTGCGGGGAGGCCATCGAGGTGCCGGCCTTGTAGTTGTAGCCGCCGTTCACGGTGGTCGAAAGGATCAGACCGTTGTTCGCCGGGGCCTGCGGCGGCTGGTACTTGGTGCTGTCGCCGCCCGGCGCCGCGACGTCGATGACGCCCAGACCGTAGTTGGAGTACGAGGACTTCATGTTCAGGGCGCCGGTCGCGGAGACCGTCACCACGCCCGGCAGCATCGCCGGGTAGTCGAAGCACTCCTTGGGGTCGATGTCACGGCCGCCCGCGGTGGAGTCGTTGGGGCTGCTGCCGTCGTGGATCGAGTCGGCCGCCAGGTCGAAGGCGGAGTTGCCCGCCGCCGCGACGTTGACGGCGCCCTTCTTCTCCGCGTACCGGGTCGCGCGGGTGACCGCCTCGATGAGGGCCTTCTGGTCCTCGTCGTTCTTGCAGGCGAACATCCACGGGTCGGTGTAGTAGCTGTTGTTGGTGACGTCGATGCCGTGCTCGGCCGCCCACACGAAGCCGCAGACCACGGCCTCGGTGTAGAAGTAGCCGTCGGGCGTGGACACCTTGATGCCGGCGAGCTTCACGCCCGGCGCGACACCGGTGACGCCGATGCCGTTCTTCGCGGCGCCGATGGTGCCGGCCACGTGCGTGCCGTGGTCGCTCTCGCCCGGCTTCGGACGCCAGGCGCCGAAGGTGGTGTCGGCCTTGCCGCCCACACAGCTGGCGGAGGCGGCGGGGTCGAAGTTCGGCGCGAGGTCCGGGTGGGTGTCGTCCACGCCGGTGTCGATGATGCCGACCGTCACCTTGCTGCTGCCGAGGGTCTTCTCGTGCGCCTTGTCGGCCTTGATGGCCGGCAGGTCCCACTGGAGGGGTTCGAGCGGGTCCTGGCCCGCGGTCGCCGTGGCGGCCGCGGCCTTCATCTCGGCCTCGGTCAGCGCCTGGCCGCCCTCGCCGATCGAGTCGTCGGTCTGCACGGCCATCGGGGCCGTCCGGGTGGCGCCGGCGGATATGACGCCGGGGGCCTTGCGGATGGCCGCCGCGAAGCCGGGGTTCTTCGAGTGGACGACGATGACGCCTATCTGGTCGTACGACTGCACTATGTCGCCGCCGGCCTTGGCTATGGACACGCGCACCGCGTCGGCGGTCCACCGGCCGCCCCCGACGTTGACGACGTACGACAGCTCCGGGCCACTGGCGGCCGCCGCCGTCGGCGCGTCGCTCAGCTCGGTGGCCGAGGCACCGGCGGCGGGCAGGAAGCCCAGCGAAGCGGTGAGTGCGAGGCCTGCGGGCAGAGCGAGTACGCGGGCGCGCCGCGATCCCAGGTGAGCCATGGTTTCTCCACATCGTCCGTCGAGCCGTCCGGCCGCTGACGTGCAGCTGGACAGGTGCATGACGAGTGAAGCTAGCGCTGATCTCCCTCTCGCTCAATGAGTTGAGAAGACTTCATGAAGATCGCACGGAGAATTCCCCACTCGGGTGAACCCCCTGGTGTCGGATTCCGTGTCGATGGGCAAGGGAGGAAGGGCACCTTGGCACTCGTGTCCCCACCCTCCCTGCCTCCCCTGCCCCTTGAGCTCGTCCCTGCCCGCCTTGTCCGCATTCCGCGCCTCGCACGCGCGTTTGCACCCGCACCCGCGGCCGCTCCTGCGGACCGAGGAGATGAGGAGATCCCGTGGCCTACGACGCCGCCCCGCCGCCCCGCAGCGGCCCGGACTTCACCGCCCCCGCCCCGCCCACGACGGAGGAATTCGTCGAGGTCCAGGGGAGCAGCGAGTTCGGCGACCTGCGCCGTACCTACCGCTCGTTCGCCTTCCCCCTGACGGTCGCCTTCATCGCCTGGTACCTGCTGTACGTGCTGCTCTCCAACTACGCGGACGGCTTCATGGGCACCAAGCTGTTCGGGAACATCAACGTGGCCCTGGTCCTCGGCCTCGGCCAGTTCCTGACCACGTTCCTCATCGCGTGGCTCTACTCCCGGCACGCGGCCGGCCGCCTCGACCCGCGCGCCGCGACCATCAAGACGCACATGGAGGGCGGCCCCACCACCCTCGGAGCCCCCCGCACCCCCGGTGACGCCCGTACGGAGGCCGACGCATGACCGCCGCCCCGCTCCTCCTCGCCGCCGCGGCGCCCAACGCGACCACCGAGCACCGGCCGCTGATCATCGGCCTCTTCGGCGCGTTCGTCGTCGCCACCCTCGTCATCACCATCTGGGCCGGCCGCCAGACCCGCAGCGCCGCCGACTTCTACGCCGGCGGCCGCCAGTTCACCGGCTTCCAGAACGGCCTGGCCATCTCCGGCGACTACATGTCCGCCGCGTCCTTCCTCGGCATCGCCGGCGCCATCGCCCTCTTCGGCTACGACGGCTTCCTCTACTCCATCGGCTTCCTTGTCGCGTGGCTGGTCGCGCTGCTCCTGGTGGCCGAACCGCTGCGCAACTCCGGCCGGTTCACCATGGGCGACGTCCTCGCCTACCGGATGCGCCAGCGTCCCGTCCGTACCGCCGCCGGCACGTCCACCATCGTCGTCTCGATCTTCTACCTGCTCGCCCAGATGGCCGGAGCCGGCGTGCTCGTCTCGCTGCTCCTCGGCATCACCAGCGACGGCGGCAAGGTGGCGATCGTCGCCCTGGTCGGCGTCCTGATGATCGTGTACGTGACCATCGGCGGCATGAAGGGCACCACCTGGGTGCAGATGGTCAAGGCCGTCCTGCTCATCGCGGGCACGCTCCTGATCACCTTCCTGATCCTGATGAAGTTCCACTTCAACGTCTCGGAGCTGCTCGGCGCGGCTGCCACCAACAGCGGCAAGGGCGACGCGTTCCTGCGGCCCGGCCTCAAGTACGGCGCCACCGGCACCTCGAAGCTGGACTTCCTCTCCCTCGGCATCGCGCTCGTCCTCGGCACCGCCGGACTGCCGCACATCCTCATCCGCTTCTACACGGTGCCCACCGCCAAGGCCGCCCGGAAGTCGGTCAACTGGGCCATCGGCATCATCGGCGCCTTCTACCTGATGACGATCGTCCTCGGCTTCGGCGCCGCCGCGCTGCTCAAGAACAGCGACATCATCGCCTCCAACAAGGCGGGCAACACCGCGGCGCCGCTCGCCGCCCTGGAGATCGGCGGCGGCTCCGGCTCGACCGGCGGTTCGATACTGCTGGCCGTCATCTCCGCCGTCGCCTTCGCCACCATCCTCGCGGTCGTCGCCGGTCTCACCCTCGCCTCCTCCTCGTCCTTCGCGCACGACATCTACGCCAACGTGATCCGGCGCGGACAGGCCACCGAGAAGGAGGAGGTACGCGCCGCCCGCTGGGCCACCGTCCTCATCGGCGTCGTCTCCATCGCGCTCGGCGCCCTCGCCCGCGACCTCAACGTCGCCGGCCTGGTCGCCCTCGCCTTCGCGGTCGCCGCCTCCGCCAACCTGCCGACGATCCTCTACAGCCTCTTCTGGAAGCGGTTCACCACCCGGGGCGCGCTCTGGTCGATCTACGGCGGTCTGGTCTCCGCGGTCGTCCTGGTGCTGTTCTCGCCGGTCGTCTCCGGCAAGCCGACCTCGATGTTCAAGGGCGTCGACTTCTACTGGTTCCCGCTGGAGAACCCCGGCATCGTCTCGATCCCGCTGGGCTTCCTGCTCGGCTGGCTCGGCACGGTCCTGTCCAAGGAGAAGCCGGACCCGGGCAAGTACGCGGAGCTGGAGGTCAAGTCCCTCACCGGCGTCGGAGCCCACTGACCCGGGCCCGGACCCCGTACCCCGTACCCCGGACCCCTGCCCCGGACCTCGGGTCCGACCCCTCCCGGGCACACCGCCCCCACCGGCCGGCCGCGTCGTGGACCACCACGGCGCGGCCGGCCGCGTGTCGCCTACTCCGTGATGTCCGAAGCCCGCCGCCCGGGCCGTCGCGTAGGCTCGGGCCGAGACAACCCGGAAGACGAACCGGAGACAGGGGAGGGGACTTACGTGCTCATCGACACGTACGGCCGCGTCGCCACCGACCTGCGGGTGTCCCTCACCGACCGGTGCAACCTGCGGTGTACGTACTGCATGCCGGAAGAGGGCCTGAGCTGGCTGGCCAAGCCGGACCTGCTCACCGACGACGAGATCGTCCGCCTCGTCCGTATCGCCGTCACGGACCTCGGCGTCACCGAGGTCCGCTTCACCGGCGGCGAACCGCTGCTGCGGCCCGGCCTCGTCGGCATCGTCGAGCGCTGCGCCGCCCTGGAACCCCGCCCCCAGCTGTCGCTGACCACCAACGGCATCGGCCTCGCCCGCACCGCGGCCGCGCTCCGGGACGCCGGTCTCGACCGGGTCAACGTCTCCCTGGACACCCTGCGGCCCGAGGTCTTCAAGACGCTCACCCGCCGCGACCGCCACCGGGACGTGCTCGACGGCATGGCCGCCGCCCGCGCCGCCGGCCTCAGCCCGGTCAAGGTCAACAGCGTGCTCATGCCCGGACTCAACCAGGACGAGGCACCCGAGCTGCTGGCCTGGGCGATCGAGCAGGAGTACGAGCTGCGCTTCATCGAGCAGATGCCGCTCGACGCCCAGCACGGCTGGAAGCGCGAGGGCATGATCACGGCGGAGGACATCCTCGCCTCGCTGCGCACCCGCTTCGAGCTGACCCCCGAGACGGCCGGCGACCGGGGCTCCGCCCCCGCCGAGCGCTGGATCGTCGACGGCGGCCCGCACACGGTCGGCGTCATCGGCTCCGTGACCCGGCCCTTCTGCCGGGCCTGCGACCGCACCCGGCTGACCGCCGACGGACAGGTGCGCACCTGTCTGTTCGCCACCGAGGAGACCGATCTGCGCGCGGCTCTGCGCGGGACGGCCTCCGACCTGGAGATCGCGGAGATCTGGCGCAAGGCGATGTGGGGCAAGAAGGCCGGCTCGGGCCTCGACGACCCCGATTTCCTCCAGCCCGAACGCCCGATGTCGGCGATCGGCGGCTGAGAGCCTGTCGGATGACCTTGGGTCGGAGAGCGGACGCGGCATGGCGCGTGCGATTCCAAGGCGCCGGGATGCCCTTGTAGCGGAGCTACCAGGGTATTTCGGCAACGCCGGAAGCGTGCGTGTCAGGGCGTGGCCGCCCGATCAGAGGTCATCCGACAGGCTCTGAGTCACCCGTACGGGAAAGCGGCCCCCGGCAGCGGCTCTTGAGCGCTGTTCAGGGGGCCGGTCGGGCTTCTTGGCGGGTGCGTCGCACGGATGGGCACGCCGCGGGGACGGACACCCGGGTCCGGGCCGGGGCTCAGACCTCCGGCCGCTCCTCCTCGGGCGCCTCCCACTCGGCGAGCGGGACGACGTCCTTCAGGAATCCCCGTACCCCCAGGAACTGGGACAGATGCTCGCGGTGCTCCTCGCACGCGAGCCACGTCTTGCGTCGCTCCGGCGTGTGCAGCTTGGGGTTGTTCCACGCCAGTACCCAGACGGCGGCCACCCGGCAGCCCTTGGCGGAACAGATCGGCTTGTCTTCGCTCACGGGACCATGGATCACGTGATCATTGTCCACAAAGGCGATGCCGAGCAGCCACGGGGGGAGCTGCCCGGCATCGGTCCGTCGCTCCGACGGGGGATGCGGAGCGCGTACGCAGTATGTCACGGGGGATGGGGTGTGGTGCACCGAAACTTCATGATTGCTCGGAGTGAACCCGGGCGTTCATTCCACCGTTCGTATCACTCTGGGTGAGCGCCCCGGCGGAACGAGTCCTCCGCTTGGTCTTCCGCTCCCGCCTCCGGTCCGGCGTCCAGCGCGGGCCGCACCTGATTGACGACAAAAGTGGACGGAAGGGACGGCGTGGTCTCGCGGCCGGCGTTGGCGATCACGACGGCGACATAGGGGAGCAGGGCGCCGAGCACCAGGGCGACGATGGCCACGGGCCGTTCCACGTTCCACAGCGTCGTGGCGGCGATGACGGCGACGGTGCGGATCAGCATCGAGATGACGTACCGGCGCTGCCGGCCCCGGACATCCTCGGCGAGCCCCTGACGGGCACCGGTGATCCGGAAGACCTCGCTCCCGCCACGCTTCCGCATCACATTCCACCACCACGGCTCATGCCGGAACACTGCCCGGCCCGGTCTGCTTCCACGGTACGCCCGCCCGCCCGGCCCGACGAGACCGGGGCGGCGACCGGAGCGGCGACCGGAGCGGCGGCGCGGCAGCGGTCCGGGCGGTGGTCCGGGCAGCGGCCGGGGCACGGATGGCACCGCCCGACATGCGCGGTGCGGGCGGCGAGCCGAAACTGAGCTCACACGTGCGCGAGGAGGCGACGATGGGCTGGTTGTGGGCGATCATTGTGGGCTTGGTCCTGGGCCTGATCGCGAAGGCGATTCTCCCGGGTAAGCAGCAGATCCCGCTGTGGCTGACGATCGTGTGCGGCATGGTGGGCAGTCTGCTCGGCAACGCGGTCGCGACCTGGATCGGGGTCAACGACACCAAAGGCATCGACTGGATCCGCCATCTGCTCCAGCTGATCGGCGCCGTCGTGGTCGTGGGCCTGGGCGACATGCTGTGGGTCTCGATCAAGGGCAACAAACAACGAACCTGACCGGCGGCGGAAGGCCGGTGGCACACGAAGGCCCGGGGCCGGTGGATTCCTCCACCGGCCCCGGGCCTTCGCGTCCGTCAGCGTTCCTCAGGGTCCCGTCCCTCGGGTACGGGACCCGGGGGCTCAGCCCTGCGGCGCGTACTCGATCGCCGCGAGGTTCTTCTTGCCCCGGCGCAGCACCAGCCAGCGCCCGTGCAGCAGCTCGTCCGCCGACACCTCGGCGTCCTCGGCGGTCACCTTCACGTTGTTCACGTAGGCGCCGCCCTCCTTGACCGTACGGCGGGCCGCCGACTTGCTCGGCGCGAGGCCGACCTCGGTGAACAGGTCCACGACCGCGCCCAGCTCCGCCACGCGCGCGTGCGGCAGCTCGGACAGGGACGCGGCCAGGGTGGGCGCGTCCAGCGCGGACAGCTCGCCCTGACCGAACAGCGCCTTGGAGGCGTCGACGACGGCCTGGCACTGCTCGGCGCCGTGCACCAGCGTGGTCAGCTCCTCCGCCAGTGCGCGCTGGGCGGCACGGGCCTGCGGCCGCTCGGCGGTGAGCGCCTCCAGCTCCTCCAGTTCCTCGCGGGACTTGAAGGACAGGATCCGCATGTACGTGGAGATGTCACGGTCGTCCACGTTCAGCCAGAACTGGTAGAACGCGTACGGCGTGGTCATCTCCGGGTCGAGCCAGACGGCGCCGCCCTCGGTCTTGCCGAACTTGGTGCCGTCGGCCTTCACCATCAGCGGCGTCGCGAGCGCGTGTGCCTCGGCGCCCGGCTCCAGGCGGTGGATCAGGTCGAGGCCGGCCACCAGGTTGCCCCACTGGTCGGAGCCGCCCTGCTGGAGCGTGCAGCCGTACCGCCGGTACAGCTCCAGGAAGTCCATGCCCTGGAGCAGCTGGTAGCTGAACTCGGTGTAGCTGATGCCCTGCTCGGACTCCAGCCGGCGGGCCACGGAGTCCTTGGTCAGCATCTTGTTGACCCGGAAGTGCTTGCCGATGTCCCGCAGGAACTCGATCGCCGACAGCCCGGCGGTCCAGTCCAGGTTGTTCACCATGACCGCGGCGTTCTCGCCCTCGAAGGACAGGAACGGCTCGATCTGCGAACGCAGCCGGCTCACCCAGTTCGCGACCGTCTCGGGGTCGTTCAGGGTGCGCTCGGCCGTCGGCCGAGGGTCGCCGATCTGGCCGGTGGCCCCGCCGACCAGCGCCAGCGGCCGGTGCCCGGCCTGCTGGAGCCGGCGGACGGTGAGTACCTGGACCAGGTGGCCGACGTGGAGACTGGCCGCGGTCGGGTCGAAACCGCAATAGAACGTGACGGGACCGTCCGCGAGCGCCTTGCGCAGGGCCTCTTCGTCGGTGGACTGGGCGAAGAGCCCACGCCACTTCAGCTCGTCGACGATGTCGGTCACGTCGTCCGTCTCCTCGGTTGCAGTTGGGATGTGACAGTCCAGTCTAAGGGCCTGTCTTCCGGATCTCGCCGGGCTCGCGTGCTCCCTGACCCGGCCTGATCCAAAAGACCTGATCCGAAAGACAGGCCCCGGGCGGTCAGACGCCCGGGCTGACCGAGCTCATGTTGAAGTCCGGCACCCGCAGCGCGGGCATCGCGGCCCGGGTGAACCAGTCGCACCACTCGCGCGGCAGCGTCTGCTCGGTCCGGCCCGCCTCGGTGGCCCGCGACAGCAGGTCGACCGGCGACTCGTTGAACCGGAAGTTGTTCACCTCGCCGACGACCTCGCCGTTCTCCACCAGGTACACGCCGTCCCGGGTGAGCCCGGTGAGCAGCAGCGTCGCCGGGTCGACCTCGCGGATGTACCAGAGGCAGGTGAGCAGCAGCCCGCGCTCGGTGGCCGCGACCATCTCGTCCAGGGACTTCTCGCCGCCGCCGTCCAGGATGAGGTTCCCGGCCCCCGGAGCCACCGGCAGCCCGGTGAGCCCCGCGGAGTGCCGGGTGGTGACCAGGTGGGCGAGCTTGCCGTCCCGTACCCAGTCGACCGGGGCGACCGGCAGACCGTTGTCGAAGACGGACGAGTCGTCGCCCGAGGCGTGCGCGATGACGAACGGCGCCGACTCCAGGCCCGGCGCGCCCGGGTCGCTGCGCAGGTTCAGCGGCAGCGGGGACAGCGTCTCGCCGACCCGGGTCCCGCCGCCGGGCCGGGAGAAGACCGTACGGCCCTCCGCCGCGTCCCGCGCCGTCGAGGACCACAGCTGGTAGATCAGCAGGTCGGCCACGGCGGTCGGCGGCAGCAGCGTCTCGTAACGGCCGGCCGGCAGCTCGATCCGCCGCTCGGCCCAGCCCAGCCGGGTGGCCAGTTCGGCGTCCAGCGCGGCCGGGTCGACGTCCGTGAAGTCCCGGGTCGCGCGGCCGGCCCAGGCGGAGCGGGTGCGGTCGGGCGACTTGGCGTTGACCTCCAGGGTGCCCTTGGGCTGGTCGTGCCGCAGCCGCAGCCCGGTCGACGTCCCCAGGTAGGTGGAGGTCATCTCGTGGTACGCGAAGCCGTACAGCTCCCGGCCGCCGGCGCGGGCCCGGGCGAACGCCTCGCCGAGTGCGGGCGCGAAGGCGTCGAAGACGGCGGAGGAGGTCTCGGCCGGCGCGTCGGTGAAACCGGGGGACACCGCGGGCCCCTCGACCAGCGGCTGGGCGTCCTCGGCGGGCCCGGCGGCCCGCGCCGCCTGCTCGGCCGCCCGTACCAGCGGCTCCAGTTCCTCGGTGGTCACCGCCGACCGGGAGACCACACCGGAGGCGGTGCCCCGCGCGCCGTCCACGGTGGCGATCACCGTCAGCTCGCGGCCCCGGGTGACGCCGTTGGTCGTCAGCGCGTTGCCGGCCCAGCGCAGATTGGCGGAGGACTGCTCGTCGGCGATGACGACGCACCCGTCGGCGCGGGACAGCTCCAGGGCCCGCTCGACGATCTCGGACGGCTTGCTGTGGCGGCTCATCGACCGGCCTCCTGCGTCGTGTTGAGGATGTTCACGCCCCGGAACAGGGCGGACGGGCAGCCGTGCGAGACCGCGGCGACCTGGCCCGGCTGGGCCTTGCCGCAGTTGAACGCGCCCCCGAGGACATACGTCTGCGGGCCGCCGACCTGCTCCATCGAGCCCCAGAAGTCGGTGGTCGTCGCCTGGTAGGCGACGTCCCGCAGCTGCCCGGCGAGCCGGCCGTTCTCGATCCGGAAGAAGCGCTGGCCGGTGAACTGGAAATTGTGCCGCTGCATGTCGATCGACCAGGAGCGGTCGCCCACCACGTAGATGCCCCGCTCGACCCCGCCGATCAGGTCCTCGGTGGACAGCCCGCCCGGGTCCGGCCGGAGCGACACGTTCGCCATCCGCTGCACCGGCACATGCGCCGGGGAGTCGGCGAAGGCACAGCCGTTGGAGCGGCCGAGGCCGGTGAGGCGGGCGATCCGGCGGTCCGTCTGGTAGCCGACGAGCGTGCCGTCCTTCACCAGGTCCCAGCTCTGCGCCTCGACGCCCTCGTCGTCGTAGCCGATGGTGGACAGCCCGTGCTCGGCGGTCCGGTCGCCCGTCACGTTCATCACGGACGAGCCGTACGCCAGCTTGCCCAGCTGGTCGAAGGTCGCGAACGAGGTGCCCGCGTACGCCGCCTCGTAGCCGAGCGCGCGGTCCAGCTCGGTGGCGTGGCCGATGGACTCGTGGATCGTCAGCCACAGGTTGGACGGATCGACGACCAGGTCGTAACGGCCGGCCTCGACGCTCGGCGCGTGCATCTTCTCGGCGAGCAGCGCCGGGATCTCGTCCAGCTCCTTGTCCCAGTCCCAACCGGTGCCGGTCAGATACTCCCAGCCCCGGCCGACGGGCGGCGCCAGCGTCCGCATCGAGTCGAACTCGCCGGTCGCCGCGTCCACGGCGACCGCCGTCAGCTGCGGGTGCAGCCGGACCCGCTGCTGGGTGGTGACGGTGCCGGCGGTGTCCGCGTAGAACTTGTTCTCGAAGACGGTCAGCAGCGAGGCGTCCACGTGCGCCACCCCGTCGGCCCGCAGCAGCCGCGCGCTCCAGTCGGCGAGCAGCGCGCTCTTCTCCTCGGCGGCGATGGTGAAGGGGTCGATCTCGTACGAGGAGATCCACACCTTGTCCTCGTGCACCGGCTCCTCGGCCAGCTCCACCCTCTCCTTGGACCCGGCCGCGGCGATCACCTTCGCCGACAGCTTCGCCATGGCCACCGCCTGCGAGGCCACCCGCGCGGCACCGTCCATGGTCAGGTCGACGCCCGAGGCGAAGCCCCAGGCCCCGCCGTGCACCACCCGCACCGCGTACCCGAGGTCCGTGGTGTCCGAGGAACCCGACGGCTTGGCGTCCCGCAGCCGCCACGCGGCGCTGCGCACCCGCTCCAGGCGGAAGTCGGCGTGGTCCGCGCCGAGCGCCCGGGCCCGCGCGAGCGCGGCGTCGGCGAGCGCCCGCAACGGAAGCTGGGTGAAGGCTTCATCGAGGGAATGGGTCCCAGATTGCACAGCTGTCTCCTGTCGTATGAGACCGGTCGCCCCGATCATGTCGCTCTTTGGGCCGGGTTGCCCAGATGTTTCTGTAGGGATCCGACAGTGACGTCCGGACGCGACTGTCACGGCCCGATTCCCCGTATTCCGAAATGGACCGATAGGTTTTCGGCATACCAGACCGCTATGGAAAGGGTGATCCGTTGAGCCGCTCGGTTCTCGTCACCGGAGGCAACCGGGGCATCGGCCTCGCCATCGCCCGCGCGTTCGCCGATGCCGGCGACAAGGTCGCCATCACGTACCGCTCGGGTGACCCGGTGGAGCTCGAGAAGGCCGGATTCCTGGCCGTCAAGTGCGACATCACCGACACCGAGCAGGTGGATCAGGCGTACAAGGAGATCGAGGAGAAGCACGGTCCGGTCGAGGTGCTCGTGGCCAACGCGGGCGTGACCAAGGACCAGCTCCTCATGCGCATGTCCGAGGAGGACTTCACGTCCGTCCTCGACACCAACCTCACCGGCACCTTCCGGGTCGTCAAGCGTGCCAACCGAGGCATGCTGCGCGCCCGCAAGGGCCGGGTCGTGCTGATCTCCTCGGTCGTCGGTCTGCTCGGCTCGGCGGGTCAGGCGAACTACGCCGCCTCGAAGGCCGGACTGGTCGGTTTCGCGCGGTCGCTGGCCCGGGAGCTGGGCTCGCGCAACATCACCTTCAACGTCGTCGCGCCCGGTTTCGTCGACACGGACATGACCAAGGTGCTCACGGACGAGCAGCGCGCCGGGATCGTCTCCCAGGTGCCGCTCGGCCGTTACGCGCGTCCGGAGGAGATCGCCGCCGCGGTGCGTTTCCTCGCCTCGGACGACGCCTCGTACATCACTGGAGCCGTCATCCCGGTTGACGGCGGATTGGGCATGGGTCACTGATCACATGAGCGGAATTCTCGAGGGCAAGCGCATCCTGATCACCGGTGTGCTGATGGAGTCCTCCATCGCCTTCCACGCCGCGAAGCTGGCCCAGGAGCAGGGTGCGGAGATCATCCTCACCGCCTGGCCCCGGCCGACGCTGACCGAGCGCATCGCCAAGAAGCTGCCCCGCCCGGAGGACGTCAAGGTCCTGGAGCTGGACGTCTCCAACGACGAGCACCTCGCCCGGCTGGAGGGCCAGGTGCGCGAGCACCTGGGCGACCGCCTCGACGGCGTCGTGCACTCCATCGGCTTCGCGCCGCAGGACGCGCTCGGCGGCAACTTCCTGAACACGCCGTTCGAGTCGGTCGCCACGGCCATGCACATCTCGGCCTTCTCCCTGAAGTCCCTGACGATGGCGCTGCTGCCGCTGATGACCGAGGGCGGCTCGGTCGTCGGCATGACCTTCGACGCGCAGTTCGCCTGGCCGCAGTACGACTGGATGGGCCCGACCAAGGCCGCCCTGGAGGCCACCAGCCGCTACATGGCGCGTGACCTCGGCAAGCAGGACATCCGCTGCAACCTGGTCTCGGCCGGCCCGCTCGGCTCCATGGCCGCGAAGTCCATCCCGGGCTTCTCCGACCTGGCGAGCGTCTGGGACAGCCGCTCCCCGCTGGCCTGGGACCTGACCGACCCGGAGCCGGCCGGCCGCGCCATCGTGGCCCTGCTCTCCGACTGGTTCCCGAAGACGACCGGCGAGATCGTCCACGTGGACGGCGGCCTGCACGCCATCGGCGCCTGACCTCTTGTACGTCGTGCGTTGTGCGTCGTACGCCGTGCGTCGTACGCCGTGCGTCGTACGGCGTACGAGAAGCGCGCCCGTACGGTGTACGACCCGTGTCGTACGCCGTAGGACACACGCGCCGTACACCGTAGGACCAGCGTGACGCGAGGGCCGGGTGCCCGCCGGAGGACGGCGGGCACCCGGCCCTTTCGTACGTCCGGCCGCTTCCCGGGTCGAAATGTCACGCGATCCACCCCAGACTGGGGCAGAGCGTGATGTTCGGGGTGTGGCATTCCGGCTACGGGCGGGCAGGAGGTACGGGTATGCGCGCGCGGCGGCACAGGGTTCGCGGCGTCGTTCCGGCCGTCGCCCTTCTCGCGGGGATCGCCGGTCTCGCCGTCGCCGCCGACCTGCACACCGCACCCGACCCGCCCGCCCGGGTCCGGGTCACGGACCCCGCCTGGCCGGGGACGGTACCGGCCGGCGAGGCGAGGGGCGGGGCAGGGATCGGTGCCGGAATCGGCGCCGGAACCGGTGCCGGGGGATCGGCTCGCGGATCCGGCGCCGGCGCCGGGTCGGCGGAGGAAGAGGAGGGGGGCGGTGCGGGAACGGGCGGGACGCGCAAGGACACCGGCCCCTCCTGCCGGCTGCTTCTGCGGGGCTCGGTGGTGACCGCCCATTGCCGTAACCCCGACCCGTACGCCGACCGCGTCCGTCTGCACCTGGAGTGCGACCGCTGGTGGGACGTCGACAGCGACAGCGCTCCCGTCGACGTCGAGCCCGCCGACTTCGCGCAGGTGACCGGCCGCTGCTGGAAAGAGGTCCGCTGGGCCTGGGTCACCCATGAGCCCGTGACCGCCGGGCCCGGCCGTCCCGAGTCCCCGGAACCCGGGGAGGCGGGGGAGTCCGCGGCGCCCTCGCGGGCTATGCCTCCGACAGGCTCTCCGCGGCCTTCGGACCGCGCAGGCACATGAAGGGATAACCGGCCGCCTCCGTCGCCGCCAGCTCGCCGTCACCGGCGCGGATGGCCTCCACCAGACGCCCGTGTTCCATGTGGTTCTCGGGGCGCAGCGTCCCGCCCAGGTCCTCCCGCAGCCAGGTGCGCAGGACATGGCCGAGGTCCGCGTAGATCTCGATGAGGACGTCGTTGTGGGAGGCGACCACCACCGCGTGGTGGAAGGCCGTGTCCACGGTCACGAACTCCTCCGCGTCCCGCGCCTCCCAGGCCGTCTCGCGGCGCCGCAGCAGCGTGTCGAGCTGCACCAGGTCGCGGTCGGTGCGCCGCTCGGCGGCGAGCCGGGCCGCCGAGGACTCCAGGGTGGCGCGCAGCTCCGCCACGTGCAGGGGGTCCGAGTCGGCGAACCGGCGGTCCATCACCCCGGCCAGCTCGCTCGTCGCCACCACATAGGTGCCCGAGCCCTGCCGGATGTCGAGCAGCCCGTTGTGGGCGAGCGCGCGGACCGCCTCGCGGACGGTGTTACGGGCGACGCCGAGCTGTTCGACCAGTTCCGGTTCCGTCGGGATCCGGGTGCCCACCGGCCATTCGCCCGAGGTGATCTGGTTCCGCAGCTGGGCGATCACCTGGTCGGAGAGCCCGCTGCGCCGCGGCTGGCCGAGCGCCATGGCCGCACCTCCCGTTCGTTCCGCTCGTTCCGTTCGACACGTTCGTCCGGCCGATCCGCCCGTGTGACCGGATCGTCGTACTGAACCCATGATCGACCATCAAATACATGGACAATCAATCATCCCATGATTCTATGATGAGTCCATGCTTGACGAGCCCCAGACACTCGGTTCCACCCCCGGGAAGCTTCCCGGACAGTCCGCCGACCGATCCCGCGACACCGCCGGCGTACCCCGCGGAGCCGACACCTCCCCGACCGGCGGGCCCGCCCGCTGGATCGGCCCACTCGTCGCCGTCGGACTCGTCGTCACCGCCCTCAACCTGCGCCCGGCCATCACCAGCCTCGGCGCCCTCCTCGAAGAAGTCAGCCAGGGCCTGCACATGAGCGGCAGCGTGGCCGGAGTCCTCACCTCCGTACCGTCGCTCTGCTTCGCCCTCTTCGGCACCGCCGCCCCGCGCCTCGCGAGCCGCTTCGGCCCGGTGGCCGTCGTCGCCGCCGGCATGGCCGCGATCTGCGCGGGCCTGGCCCTGCGCCCCTTCGCGAGCGGCACCGTGCCCTTCCTCGCCGCCAGCGCCCTCGCCCTCATGGGCATCGCGCTCAGCAACGTCCTCATGCCGGTCCTCGTCAAGAAGTACTTCCCCGACCGCGTCGGCAGCATGACCGGCCTCTACTCCATGGCCCTCGCCCTGGGCACCTCGGCCGCCGCGGCCGTGACCGTGCCGATGACCCAGGCCCTCGGCGGCAGCTGGCGGCTCGGACTCGGCGTCTGGGCGGCCCTCGCCGCCGTCGCCGTCCTCCCGTGGCTGCCCCTGGTCCGCGACCACAGGGCCACCGTGACCACGTCCGGCGCCCCGCGCACCGTCAAGGGCGCCGGCCGGAAGGCCGGCCATACGGACGGACCGGGCGCGGGTACGATTCCCGCCACCGCACCGGCCGGGACCGGGGGAGCGATACCCGCCGCGGTCGCGCCCCGCGTGACCCGGAGCCGCACCGCCTGGGCACTCGGCGCCTACTTCGGCCTCCAGTCCACCGGCGCCTACATCACCATGGGCTGGATGCCGCAGATCTTCCGCGACGCCGGAGTCTCGCCCGAGACCGCGGGCCTGCTGCTGGCCGTCACCATGGTCATGGGCGTACCGCTCGCCTTCGTCATCCCCCGCCTCGCGACCCGGATGCGCACCCAGGGCCCCATCGTCGTCGCCCTCGCCCTGTGCGGAATCTCCGGCTACACCGGCCTCTACCTCGCACCGGCCGCCGGCGCCTGGGGCTGGGCCCTGCTGCTCGGCATCTCCAACTGCTCGTTCCCGCTCGCCCTCACCATGATCGGACTGCGCTCGCGCACCGGCACCGGCGTCGTGAAGCTCTCCGCCTTCGCCCAGAGCGTCGGCTACCTCATCTCCATCCCGGGACCACTCCTGGTCGGCGTGCTCTACCAGCACAGCGGTGGCTGGGGACTGCCCATCATGCTGATGGGCGGCCTGATGATCCCGCAGATGATCGTCGGCACCCTCGCCGGGCGGGACCGGACCGTCGAGGACGAGTGCTGAGATGCGAGACTGACCCCATGCCCGTACTCGAACCGAACCCCCCGAACGGTCAGCAGAAGCTGCTCATCGTGCTCGGCGCGATGCTCGGCATCGCGGCCGTCGTCGCCGTCATCGCCTCGATCGCGTCGCCCTGATCCACCTCGCCCCGACCGGGGCCGTCAAGACCACGCCCCCCAGGGGACGGTGGGGCTGACCCCCCATCCCCTAGGGGGCGCTTCTCAGGGTCGTATGGGTGGATCACCTGATGGGCCCGCGGCCCCGTTCTCCGTAGCGTGGGAGTCCTCACGAAGACCCCGACCACGGAGGCGGCCATGGCGGCGCGAACCCACACCGGTGTCCGGCCCACGGCGGCCGGCGCCGCGACCCGGCTCCCCTGGTGGGCACTGCCCCTGTCCATGATCGCGTTCGCCACCCTGTTCGTCCTGATAGCGGGACAGGGCGAGGCGCGGGCGATGGGCGGCGAAACCGGCACGGGAAGCGTCGGCGGCGTCCTCACCCGGGTCCAGCAGATCCAGCACACCCTGTCCCGCTGAGCCTTTGCCGTCCCCGGGCCGGGCCGGGACGATCCATGCGAAGCTGAGCCCATGAGCGTCGATACACCCCGCAGGATCGTGCTGCTTCGACACGCCAAGGCGGACTGGCCCCAGACCACCGACCACGAACGCCCGCTCGCCGACCGCGGCCGCACCGACGCCCCCGTCGCGGGCCGCCGGCTCGCCGACACCGGCATCGACTTCGACCTGGCTCTCTGCTCGACCGCGCTGCGCACCCGCGAAACGTGGAAACTGGCCGTCCAGGAACTGCCCGAGCGCCCGAAGACCGTCTACGAGGAGCGGATCTACGAGGCCTCGCCCGGCGAACTCATCGCCCTGATCAACGAGACCCCCGACACCATCGACGACCTCCTGCTGATCGGCCACAACCCCGGCATGCACGGCCTCGCCGACATCCTCGCGGCCGAATCCGAAGGCGACACCCTGACCCGGATGACCCGGACCGGCTTCCCGACGGCCGCCTTCGCCATCCTGACCTTCAACGGCTCCTGGAAATCGCTGGAACCGGGCACGGCCAAGCTCGCCGACTTCTGGGCACCCCACGCTTGATTTTTCGTGGCTCGGTTCGCCTTCGGTCAGCCGAGGCCGCACGGGGGGCGAGACGGTGGGGGCTGGGCCCGCACGGGTACGGGACGGCAGGTATGCGGCCCGCACGGGCGTGAGGCGGCTACGGGCGAGCGCATGTGTGATTGAGCAACGTTGGCCTTTTTTGTGGCTCCTTCGCCTCCGGGTGCCTTGTGCGTGTGTCGACGGTCGACCGTGCTCGGCCCACTCGTTCCTCGCGGGCCTGTGCGCGCTCTCCCTTTCGACACCCGCGGCACCCTTCGGCTCACTCGCCCGTAAAGGGCACCCCGCAAGCCTTCGCAACGACAAGGGCGGACGCGCTGGTCCTGGGCAACCCAGGGGCTGGACCTTCACCCCCGCCCCGCGCCGACAAGTGCGGGCTGACCCTGCTGCCTTGCGCTCGTGCGGGCCCGCTCCCGGAGGCCCCGTGAGTGCGGGCTGAGCCCATGCCGTTACGTCTTTGTGCGGGCTGGCCTCTATGGCCGAGTGAGCCGAAGGGGTGCGTCGGGGGAACAGTGCCGAACGCGCACAGGCCCGCGAGGAACGAGTGGGCCGAGCACGATCGGTGCTGTGAGTCCGACTCCAGCACCCCGGAGGAGAACCGAGGCACAAAAAAGGCCAACGCTGCGCAAACAACATGCGCTCACCTGTAGCCGCCGCGCTTACGTGCGGGCCGCACACCAGCCGTCTCGTACCCGTGCGGGCCGCGCCCCTGCCTGCGGGCCGGGTCCCTGCCTCTTCGCCCACGTGCGGGCCCATACCCAGCCCTCTCGCTTACGCGCAGCCCCAGCCGCAACCGCCGCGCTTACGTGCGGGCCGAGCACCAGCCCCCGCACGTCTCGCGCTCGTGCGGGCCCATCCCCAGCCCTCTCGCTTACGTACAGCCTCAGCCGCGACCGTCTCGCACCCGCGCAGGCCGCGTCCCAGCCGCCTCACGCCCGCAAGCCCAGCTCCAGCCGCTTCGCACCCCTGCGCGCCCCCGACCCGCCACCTCACCCCCGTGCGGGGCCCGGCCTCAGCCGCCACCCTCCCTCGGCAGGCGCCTACCCGCCCCGCACGTTCACACCCCATCCCCAGCTCAGTGCAGGAGCAGTTCTCCCGAGCCGCCGTCGGCTGCCTCGACCTCTTCGCGGGTGATGCCGAGCAGGTAGAGGACGGTGTCCAGGAAGGGCACGTTGACCGCGGTGTGGGCGGCTTCGCGGACCACGGGCTTGGCGTTGAAGGCGACTCCGAGACCGGCCGTGTTCAGCATGTCCAGGTCGTTGGCGCCGTCGCCGATGGCGACCGTCTGTTCCAGCGGGACTCCGGCCTCCGCCGCGAAGCGTCGCAGCAGCCGGGCCTTGCCCGCGCGGTCCACGATTTCCCCCGTGACTCGGCCGGTGAGCTTGCCGTCCACTATCTCCAGGGTGTTGGCCTGGGCGAAGTCGAGCCCGAGGCGTTCCTTCAGGTCGTCGGTGACCTGGGTGAATCCGCCGGAGACCACGCCGACCTGGTAGCCGAGCCGCTTGAGGGTGCGGATCAGGGTGCGTGCCCCGGGCGTCAGCCGTACTTCCGTGCGGACCTTGTCCACCACCGACGCGTCGAGGCCGGCGAGGAGCGCGACTCGCGCGTGCAGGGACTGCTCGAAGTCGAGTTCGCCGCGCATCGCCGCGGCCGTCACCTCGGCGACCTTGTCCTCGCAGCCCGCGTGTGCCGCGAACAGCTCGATGACCTCGTCCTGGATCAGGGTCGAGTCGACGTCCATGACGACGAGTCGCCGGGCCCGCCGGTGCAGTCCGGCGGAGACGACGGCGACGTCGACGCCGACTGTGTGCGCTTCGATGGCGAGCGCCGTGCGCAGGGTCTCGGTGGCGCAGCCGGAGACGGCGAACTCGACGGCTGTCACCGGGTACTTCGCGAGCCGGAAGATGCGGTCGATGTTGCCGCCGGTGCCGGCGATCCTGGCCGCTATGGCCGCCGTCTGTTCGGCGGTCAGCGGGTTGCCGAGGACGGTGACGTGCGAGCGGCCCTCGCCGCGCGGCCGGTTGTCACCGGTGCCGGAGATGATCTCGGCCTGGAGCTTCATGGACTCGGCCCAGCTGTGCACGGTGGCGCGCAGCTCGCCCTGGGTGGCCACCGTCGGCTCGGTGATCAGTGCGCACAGGACGAGCCTGCTCCGGGAGACGACCTGCTCGATGTCCACGACATCGACGGAGTAGGCGGCGAGGGTGTCGAAGAGACCGGCGGTGATCCCGGGCCGGTCCTTTCCGAAGATCTTGACCAGAAGGGTGGGTACGTCCGCGGCGGGGACGGCTGAGGTCTGCGATGCGCTCATGGTGCTTCCACCGTATCGGCACCCGGTGCCACCCGGCCTTCCGTCCCGACTGACGGACACGACGGCCCCCGACCACCCGCTCGCTCCCCGGCCCGACCACCCGCTCGCACCCCGCCCCGCCGCTCCCGTCCCGTCCTGCCCCGCTGTCCCCATCCCACCCCGACCACCGCCCCCGTACCCGTGCCCGACGGCGCGAGTACGGGGGCGGGTGGGGACGTACGCGAGATATCGGTCGTACGCAAGCCTCTTCGAGCGGCCCGACTTTCGAATCCGGGGGGCGGCCTGAAATAGTTCCCCCGGATGTTCATCATCCCTGGGCCCCCGGCGACGGGGGTGCATCGGGGGACACACAGTGGGGCGTGGAGTGCCAGAACTCGTACTGGAATTGAACGGCAGGACCTGGACTCTCGATCCGTCCAGGTCGTACACCCTGGGCCGGGACCCCCAGGGCGACCTGGTGATCGACGACGCCAGGGTCTCGTGGCGGCACGCCACCGTCAGCTGGGGCGGCCGGAGCTGGGTCATCGAGGACCACGGCTCGACGAACGGCACGTATCTGCAGGGGCAGCGGATCCACCAGGTGGAGATCGGCCCGGGCTCGGCCGTCCACCTCGGCAACGCCACCGACGGCCCGCGTCTCAACCTCGTCGCCGCCGGTGCTCCGGCCGCGCCGCAGCAGGCCCAGCAGCAGGCTCCGCACGCGGTCCCGCAGCAGCACGCCGCACAGCAGCCGGTCGGGCAGCCCGCCCACCAGGCCCCGGCCCAGCAGCCGCCGCAGCAGCAGTGGCAGCAGCCGGCCGCGCAGCAGGCTCCGCAGTACCAGGCCCACCAGCCCCACCAGCCCCCGCACGCGGTCCCGCAGCAGCAGGCCCCACAGGCCGCCGCCGGGTACCCGAAGGCGGACGGCGCCCAGGGCGCGGCCCCGGTGCACGGCGACCGCAGCCCCACCACCTTCCACCAGCTCGTCCTCGACCGGGTCATGCGCATCGGCCGTGCCCTGGAGAACGAGCTGGTCGTCTCCGACCTCCAGGTCTCGCGTCACCATGCCGAGTTCCACGCGACCCCCGACGGCCGCTTCCAGATCCGCGACCTCGGCTCGCACAACGGCACGTACGTCAACGGTCAGCCGATCCCCAAGGGCGGCACCGCCGTCCTCGGCCCGAACGACATCGTCAGTGTCGGTCACTCCACCTTCCGGATCGTCGGCAACCAGCTCGAGGAGTTCGTCGACACCGGTGCGGTCTCCTTCTCCGCCCGTCACCTCACGGTGACCGTCGACGGCGGGAAGCAGATCCTCAAGGACGTCACGTTCGGCGTCCCCGAGAAGTCCCTGATCGGTGTCATCGGCCCGTCCGGCTCCGGCAAGTCGACCCTGCTGAAGGCGCTGACCGGTTACCGGCCGGCCGACCAGGGCGACGTCCTCTACGACAACCGCAGCCTGTACAAGCAGTTCGCCGAGCTGCGCCAGCGCATCGGTCTGGTCCCGCAGGACGACATCCTGCACAAGGAGCTCACCGTCCAGAAGGCGCTGCGCTACGCGGCCAAGCTCCGCTTCCCCGGCGACACCGCCGAGAGCGAGCGCGAGGCCCGGATCAGCGAGGTGCTGCGCGAGCTCAAGCTCGACATCCACAAGGAGAAGAAGGTCACCTCCCTCTCCGGTGGCCAGCGCAAGCGCGTCTCGGTCGCGCTGGAACTCCTGACGAAGCCGTCGCTGATCTTCCTGGACGAGCCGACCTCGGGTCTCGACCCGGGCATGGACCGCGATGTCATGCAGCTGCTGCGCGGCCTCGCCGACGACGGCCGTACCGTCCTCGTCGTCACCCACTCGGTGGCCGAGCTGGCGCTGTGCGACAAGCTGCTGGTGATGGCGCCCGGCGGTTCGGTGGCCTACTTCGGTCCGCCGGACGAGGCGCTCAACTTCTTCGGCTACTCGACCTGGGCCGATGTCTTCTCCGCGTTCGAGAACTACCGCGACTACGACTGGGCGGGCCGCTGGAAGGGCTCGCAGCACTACCAGATGTACGCGGCGGAGATCGACGCCGTCGCCGCCCAGCCCGTGCAGATGCCGCAGCACGCGCAGCAGGCGATGACCAAGCCGCCCAAGCCGCAGGGCTGGGGATCCCAGCTGTGGACGCTGATCCGCCGCTATGCGTCGGTGATCGCCTCCGACAAGGGCTTCCTCGCCCTCATGGTGATCCTGCCGGCCGTGATCGGCTCGGTCTCCGTCGTCATCCCGGCCGACTTCGGTCTCGCGCCGCCCAAGCCGCCGTCCCGGTTCAACGGCGACGCGGGCATCATCATGCTGATCCTCACGGTCGGCATGTGCTTCTCGGGCGCCGCGAACTCGGTCCGTGAGCTGATCAAGGAACGGGTCATCTACGAGCGGGAGCGCGCCACCGGCCTGTCACGCTCCGCGTACCTGATGTCGAAGGTGATCGTCCTCGGCGTCATCACGGCCTTCCAGGGCGTCATCCTGTGCGGCATCGGCTTCGCCATCCGCGACCTGCCCGCCGAGGGCCTGATCATGCCGCCGGCCCTGGAACTCTGCCTGGTGGTCATCGCGCTCGGCCTGACCTCGATGATGGTCGGCCTGGTCATCTCCGCGCTGGTGAAGACCGCCGAGAAGACGATGCCGCTGCTGGTCATGTTCGCCATCGTCCAGGTGGTGTTCACCGGCATCCTCTTCAAGGTCTTCGGCTCGCCGGGCCTGGAGCAGTTCGCGTGGCTGATGCCGTCCCGCTGGGCCATCGCCGGCGCGGGTACGACCCTGGACCTGGCGCACCTGATGGCTCCGTGGGACCCGAAGAACCCCACCGACCTGGACCCGCTGTGGGAGCACAGCGCCGGCCAGTGGGGCTTCAACGTGGGCGTACTGCTGCTGATGGCCACGCTGCTCGGCATCCTGGTCGCCCGGCTGCTGCGCCGCCACGAGCCCGAGGTCATGCGCAAGTAACGGCTGCGGGACCCGTACGCGCGCGTACAGGTCCCGCAATGGCCTGGCACCGGCCCGGCCTCGGTCCGGCATATGCCGAAGGGCGGCACCCCTCGCTGGGGTGCCGCCCTTCGGCATATGCCTGTACGGATCTCGCGGCGCGTGGGCCGGATCAGTACGCGCTGTTGACGTTGTCGATGGTGCCGTAGCGGTCGGCGGCGTAGTTGCAGGCCGCGACGATGTTGGCGACCGGGTCGTACTGGTCGAACTTGGTGCCGGCGATGTGGTACGCCTTGAACGTCGGGTAGATCACCTGGAGCAGGCCCTTGGAGGGGACGCCGTTGACGGCGTTGATGTCCCAGTCGTTGATCGCCAGCGGGTTGCCGGAGGACTCGCGCATCACGTTCTTGTAGATGCCGTGGTAGGTACCCGGGATGTTGTGCTTGTCCATGATGTCGAGGGACTCACGGATCCAGCCGTCGAGGTTGTTCGCGTACACCGGGGCACGGGTGGCGGAACGGTTCGCCGCGGCCTCCTCGGCGGCCCGCTGCACGGCCTTGGCCTGAGCCTCGGCCTTGGCCTTCGCCTCGGCGGCGACAGCCTTGGCCTTGGCCTCGATGTCGGCCGTCTTCTTCAGCTCGGCGACCTTGGCGTCGGCCTCGAGCGTCGCCTTGGAGGTGAAGGTGGAGTGCTGGTCCGTAAGGCTCGAGGCCAGGGCCTTCGCCTCCGGGCTGTGCGCGTCGTAGGACCACGCGACCTGCTGGGTGCTCGCCAGAGCCTGGGGCTCGGGCTGGTTGCTGTCGCCGCCACCGTGGACGAGGGTGAGGCCGAGCGTCGTGGCGCTCAGCGCGGCCACGCCGGCGATCGCGGCCTTGTGGGTCTTCTTCAGACCACGCAGGGTGTTGTTCGCAGACATGCAGGACTACCTCTTAATCGCTGGGGGAGTCGCTCAGGCCGGGCGGCGCTGCGCCTGGCTCGGCGGCGACGAAGGCAATTCTTAGCGACCGCAAAATGCCGAGGCAAAGATGTGACGTACGATCCCCGGTAGTGGATCAGGGGCCGCACCCGAACGGCCCAGAGTCGCCCCGCATCCGGCCCCATCGGCATTCGTCCGGCTTTTACGCCTCCACTAGGGGCATTCGTAAGTGACCTGGGCCCTATGCCCGGCCTCACATCGGCCCCATGGCAGGGTCACTGGACGTTGCAGGAGCAATGCGCACGGTGAGCCGGTCGCGCGGCAGGCGCCGGAAGGCCCCACGAGCCCGGCCCCAGGGGCCCGCATCCCCGTACGCGCCGCTGCCCCGCCCCCGCCTCGTACGCGCGCGGGGACACAGGGGATGCCGGGCTCAGGGGGTACGAGAGAGGGGTACGGCGACGAAGCGCCCCCAGCCCCTCGCCCAGCCCCCGGCGCCCACCCCCACGCCACGGCCTCCGCCCCCGCAACGGTCTCCGGCCGGTCCTCCGGCGGGCCCTTCGGCGTAGGTCCCCGGCCCCAGACCACCGCCGTCCCCCGTCGGATACGGACGGTCACACCCCACCGGTACGGTGAAACCATGAGTCACCGACCGAGCTCCGGTCTCGCCGCAGTGAGCAGCGCGCTCCTGGCGATGAACCGCCGGATGGAGGTGCGCGACGTCCTCAGGACGATCGTCGCCTCCGCCCGCGAACTCCTCGACGCCGAGTACGCGGCTCTCGGCGTCCCCGACGACCACGGGGGCTTCGCCCAGTTCGTCGTCGACGGCGTCAGCGACGAGCAGTGGCACGCCATCGGCCCGCTGCCCCGCCAGCACGGCATTCTCGCCGCCATGCTCGACAAGGACGGGCCCGAGCGCCTCGCCGACGTCCGCAAGGACCCCCGCTTCGAGGGCTGGCCCGCCGCCCATCCGGCGATGTCCGACTTCCTCGGCCTGCCCGTGCGGGACGGCGACGAGACGATCGCCGCGCTGTTCCTCGCCAACAAGCGGTGCCCCAAGCTCGAAGGCAGCTGCGGCTTCACGGCAGAGGACGAGGAACTGCTCGCCCTGCTCGCCCAGCACGCGGCCATCGCCCTCACCAACGCCCGGCTCTACGAGCGCAGCCGCGAGCTGACCATCGCCGAGGAGCGTTCCCGCCTCGCCCACGAGCTGCACGACGCCGTGAGCCAGAAGCTCTTCTCGCTCCGGCTCACCGCCCAGGCCGCCGCCGCCCTTGTCGACCGCGACCCCGCCCGCGCGAAGGGCGAACTCCAGCAGGTGGCCGAGCTGGCCGCCGAGGCCACCGAGGAGCTGCGCGCCGCCGTGGTCGAGCTGCGCCCCGCCGCCCTCGACGAGGACGGCCTCGTCCATACCCTGCGTACCCAGGTCCAGGTCCTCGACCGCGCCCACACCGCGCGCGTCACCTTCCACGGCTCCGGGATCCGCGCCCTGCCCGCCGCCCAGGAGGCGGCCCTGCTCCGGGTCGCCCAGGAGGCCCTGCACAACGCGCTGCGGCACTCCGGCGCCGGACTCGTCACGGTCTCCCTCGCCCGGGGCGCCACCGGCACCCGGCTCACCGTCGCCGACGACGGCACCGGCTTCGACCCGGCGACCGTCCGCAGCGCCGGCCGTCACCTGGGGCTGGTCTCCATGCGCGACCGGGCCGACGGGGTCGGCGGCCGGCTCACCGTGACCTCGGCCCCCGGCAGCGGAACCACGATCGAGATGGAGGTCCCCGGTGGCTGAGATGATCCGTGTCCTGCTCGTCGACGACCACCAGGTCGTCCGTCGCGGACTGCGCACCTTCCTGGAGGTCCAGGACGACATAGAAGTGGTGGGGGAGGCGTCCGACGGCGCCGAGGGCGTGGCCCGCGCCGAGGAGCTGCGGCCCGACGTCGTCCTCATGGACGTCAAGATGCCCGGCACCGACGGCATCGAGGCACTGCGCCGGCTGCGCGACCTCGGCAACCCCGCGCGCGTCCTGATCGTCACCAGCTTCACCGAACAGCGCACCGTCGTCCCCGCCCTTCGGGCCGGCGCGAAGGGATACGTCTACAAGGACATCGACCCGGACGCCCTCGCGGGGGCCATCCGCTCCGTGCACGCCGGACACGTCCTGCTCCAGCCCGAGGTCGCGGGCGCGCTGCTCAGCCAGGACGAGCACGGTTCCGGTGGCGGTACGGGGCGGGGCTCCGGCCTCACCGAGCGGGAGCGGGAGGTGCTGGGCCTGATCGCGGACGGCCGCTCCAACCGGGAGATCGCCCGCGCGCTCGTCCTGTCCGAGAAGACGGTCAAGACGCACGTCTCCAACATCCTCATGAAGCTGGACCTCGCCGACCGGACCCAGGCCGCGCTCTGGGCCGTACGGCACGGAATGGCGGAATGACGGGATGACGGACGGCCGGGGCGGACCGGCCCGGCGAGCCGGGGGCCCGGACGGCCGACGTACGACCGTTCCCCTTTTCATACTGTCGGGCGTATATCCCCCGTTTGGCGCAACCTCCCGGGGGTGGCGGCGTTCTTCAGGGCGTGCTGCGGCGGACCGGCCGCAGCGATGACCAGAGGAGACCTCACGTGATCAACTTCAAGAAGGCCGCAGCCCTCACCATGGTCGCCGGTGGCATCGTCGCCGCCGGTGCCGGCGTCGCCTCCGCCGACGCGGGCGCCCACGGCAAGGCCGTCGGTTCGCCGGGCGTCGTCTCCGGCAACGTGATCCAGGCCCCGATCCACGTCCCCGTGAACGTCTCCGGCAACACCATCGACGTCATCGGCCTGCTCAACCCGTCCTTCGGGAACACCGCCGTCAACCACTGACGAGCCGAAACCCCCGGCCCCCGGACGATCCCCCGGGGGCCGGGCCCGTTTCCCGCACAGCTCCGCGGCACCGCCGGGCGCCCCGCACCCCGCGCCTTGCGGGTCCGTGATGCCCGCCCCGGCCGACTCCGTCCGCCGGGGCAAAGGCGCGCAGGAGAAAGGGAGGGGAGGGCATCTGTCAGAAGCCCCGTTCCTTCTCACGCTCCCGGTTCTCGACGTACGCGTTGTACGCCGCGACCTGCGCCCGCCGCGCGACCCGCTCCACCGGCCGCAGCGCCGCGCCGCGCGCCGCCATCTCCGCCGCGCTCACCGCGCCGCCGTGACCGTCGTAGGCCAGGTCCACGAGCATCCCGATCCGCCGGGCCAGCTCCAGCACCCGGACCGCGCGCGGCGGATAACCCGGTGCCAGGACCTCGCTCCCGGCCTCCGCGCGAGCCCGGTAGGCGTCCCGCGCCACCTCGGCGCCCGGCCCCGACGCCGCGACGTCGAGCCGTACCAGCACCGTCGTCGCCTCCCGCAGTGCCTCCGCCAGCTCCCGCTCCGCCTCGCCGAGCGAGGGCACGTCTGCCGGCGGAGCCTCCCGTACCGGCAGGCAGTGCCAGACCACCGACACATGCCGGTCGCCCGACGGGCCCACCTCGGAGATCTCCGGCACCAGCCCGTACGGCGCGCCGAAACCGACCACCGCCTCCTCGGCCGCCAGCGCCCGCGCGTTGAACTCCGGCGGGCCGCTCAGCCCCAGCGGATGCCCCGGAGCCGGCAGCGCCACCCGCCACCCGGTCACCCCGAGCCGCCGCAGCCGCCCCAGCGCCAGCGTCAGGCCCACCGGCCCCGCCTCGCCCGGCAGCCCCTCCACGCGGTGTACCGCGTCCTCCCCGACAATCGCGAGCGCCGCCTCGTCCGGCGACACGGCCCCGGCCAGCAGGGCATTGCCCCAAGCGGCCAGACGTCCTGAGCGTGGTTCCGAATGCATCCCCCAAGCCTAGGAGATCCCGCACCCGTCATACGGAGATCACGCCCCGCCCCGACAAGCGAGCCTCCTTCGCCCCCGCCCCACCCCCTTCGCCCCCACCCCCAACCACCCGCGCACTTCGGGGATATGCCCCTTTCGGCCCTGGCGCGAAGGCTTCGCCGCCCTGCCCGGCGGGCCTCGGTCGAACGGCATGAATCCCGCCCAAAGCAAGCCCTAGGGACCGGCCCGGCCCGCCGGTGGCGTAGGTTCTTACCTGGAAGCCGCGCCCATCGGCGCTCGGCGACGACACGACTCGACCGCAAGGGGAGACAACGCGCTCATGAGCGATGTACTGGAGCTGGTGGACGTATCCGTGGTCCGCGACGGACGCGCTCTGGTGGACGGCGTCTCCTGGTCGGTCAAGGAAGGGCAGCGCTGGGTCATCCTCGGCCCCAACGGCGCCGGCAAGACCACCCTCCTCAACGTCGCGTCCAGCTACCTCTACCCCACCACCGGTTCCGTCTCCATCCTCGGCGACCGCCTCGGCTCCGTCGACGTCTTCGAGCTGCGCCCCCGCATCGGCGTCGCCGGCATCGCGATGGCGGAGAAGCTCCCCAAGAGCCAGACCGTCCTGCAGACGGTCCTCACCGCCGCGTACGGCATGACCGCCACCTGGCGCGAGGACTACGACCCGGTCGACGAGGCGCGCGCCAAGGCGTTCCTCGACCGCCTCGGCATGACCGACTACCTGGACCGCAAGTTCGGCACCCTGTCCGAGGGCGAGCGCAAGCGCACCCTCATCGCCCGCGCGATGATGACCGACCCCGAGCTGCTGCTCCTCGACGAGCCCGCCGCCGGTCTCGACCTCGGTGGCCGCGAGGACCTGGTGCGCCGGCTCGGCCGGCTGGCCCGGGACCCGTACGCCCCCTCGATGATCATGGTGACGCACCACGTCGAGGAGATCCCGCCGGGCTTCACCCACGTCCTGATGATCCGCCAGGGCAAGGTGCTGGCCGCCGGTCCGATGGAGACCGAGCTGACCTCCCGCAACCTCTCCCACTGCTTCGGGCTCCCGCTCGTCGTCGAGCACGTCGGCGACCGCTACACCGCCCAGGGCCTCCCGCTCAAGTAGTCCGGACCGCCACCCGCCGGCCCACCCGGCGAACCCGGCGGCTTCACGGGGCGCCGCACCCGCACAGTCCGGCGCCCACCGATGCCACCCGGCCCGGCACCGTCATGCCCGCCCGCTCGCCCGCCATCGGGCCCGGTCCGGCCGGGCCCTGTCCCCGGCTGCCCCACCGCCCTACCATGACCTTGTGGACATCGACGCATGGATCTGGTGGCTGATCGGAGCGGTGGGGCTCGGTATCCCTCTCGTCCTCACCGCGATGCCGGAGTTCGGCATGCTCGCCGTCGGCGCGATCGCCGGCGCGGGCACCGCCGCGCTCGGCTTCGGAATCGTGGCCCAGGTGGTGGTCTTCGCCGTGGTCTCGGTCGCGCTCATCGCGGTCGTCAGACCCATCGCCGCCCGCCACCGCAGCGACCGCCCCGCCATCGCCACCGGCATCGACGCCCTGAAGGGCCGTCAGGCCGTCGTCCTGGAACGGGTCGACGCCGGCGGCGGCCGGATCAAGCTGGCCGGCGAGGTCTGGTCGGCCCGTACGCTGGACAACGAGCAGAGCTTCGAACCCGGCGAACAGGTCGATGTGGTCGAAATCGACGGCGCGACCGCCGTCGTCATGTGACCGAACCTCACCCATGACGCTCCGCCATCTGGGAAACTCGATCATCATCTGGTCCATCAACCGGCAGCGAAGGGCACAGGCAACACGATGTCAGCCATCATCATCGTCCTGATCATTCTGGTGGTGCTTGTCTTCATCGCCCTGATCAAGACCATCCAGGTCATTCCACAGGCGAGCGCCGCCATCGTCGAACGGTTCGGCCGCTACACCCGCACCCTCAACGCCGGTCTGAACATCGTCGTCCCGTTCATCGACCGCATCCGCAACCGGATCGACCTGCGCGAGCAGGTCGTCCCGTTCCCGCCGCAGCCGGTGATCACCCAGGACAACCTGGTCGTCAACATCGACACCGTCATCTACTACCAGGTGACCGACGCCCGCGCGGCGACCTACGAGGTGGCCAGCTACATTCAGGCCATCGAGCAGCTCACCGTCACCACGCTGCGCAACATCATCGGCGGCATGGACCTGGAGCGGACCCTCACCTCCCGTGAGGAGATCAACGCGGCCCTGCGCGGCGTCCTCGACGAGGCCACCGGCAAGTGGGGCATCCGCGTCAACCGCGTCGAGCTCAAGGCGATCGAGCCGCCGACCTCCATCCAGGACTCGATGGAGAAGCAGATGCGCGCCGACCGTGACAAGCGCGCCGCGATCCTCACCGCCGAGGGCATCCGCCAGTCGCAGATCCTGACCGCCGAGGGCGAGAAGCAGTCCGCGATCCTGCGCGCCGAGGGCGAGTCGCGGGCCTCGGCCCTCAGGGCCGAGGGTGAGGCCCAGGCCGTCCGTACGGTCTTCGAGGCCATCCACGCCGGCGACCCGGACCAGAAGCTGCTCTCCTACCAGTACCTCCAGATGCTGCCGAAGATCGCCGAAGGCGACGCCAACAAGCTCTGGATCGTGCCCAGCGAGATCGGCGACGCGCTCAAGGGCCTCTCCGGCGCCCTCGGCAACGTCGCCCCGGGGGCCGCGTCCGGCTTCACCAAGTCCCCTCCGGCGGCCGGTTCCGCCGAGCGCCGCGAGGTGCCCCCGGTCGACTGACCGGCGCCTCCTCAGCTGCACGGGCCCCTGCCCTGGTCGACGGACCGGGACAGGGGCCCGATGGGTGACACGTACACGTAACCTCGGGCATGATCGGGCGCGAGCCCCTCGACTCCGGCCGGTGTCGGGGCGGGGAGGCGACTCGACAACCCCCGAAGGAGATGGCGTTGTCCATCTGGGAAATGCTCGCGATCTTCGGCGCCGGCACCGCCGCAGGCGCCATGAACACCGTCGTCGGATCGGGAACCCTCATCACGTTCCCGGTCCTCCTCGCGACCGGCCTTCCGCCCATCACGGCGAACGTCTCCAACGCCCTCGGCCTCGTCCCGGGGTCCATCAGCGGGGCCATCGGCTACCGCAGCGAACTCAAGGGCCAGACCGCCCGCGTGCTGCGCCTCGGCGTCGCCGCGCTCCTCGGCGGACTCGCCGGCGCCATCCTCCTCCTCACCCTGCCGTCCGAGGCATTCGACGCCATCGTCCCCGTCCTCATCGGCATCGCGCTGCTGCTCGTCCTGTTCCAGCCCCGCATCGGAGCGGCCGTCCAGCGCCGCCGCGAGGCCAACGGCACCGAGGCCCCTCCGCACGGCGGCGCCGCCCTGCTCGTCGGCTTCTTCCTCGCCAGCGTCTACGGCGGTTACTTCGGGGCCGCCCAGGGCGTCCTCTACATATCGCTCATGGGCCTCCTGCTGAACGAGACCCTGCAGCGCATCAACGCGGTCAAGAACGTCCTCAGCGCCGTCGTCAACGGCGTCGCCGCCGTCTTCTTCCTCTTCGTCGCCGAATTCGACTGGACCGCCGTCCTCCTCATCGCCGTCGGCTCCACCATCGGCGGCCAGATCGGCGCCAAGGTCGGCCGCCGGCTGCCCCCGGCCCTGCTGCGCGGCGTCATCATCGCCGTCGGCATCGTCGCGATCCTCCACCTCACCCTGAAGTAGGGGATCCCGCGTACGGCGAAGGGCCCGCCCCCGAGAGGGCGGACCCTTCGCCGTACGTGCCGTTCCGCGCGCCGCCGGGCCACGAACGCCCGGTCACGTCGCCCGGTACGTCGTCAGGTCACGCCGCCTGGTCGGTCAGCCAGTCCGGCAGACCGTCGCGCTCCGCCGACTTCATCGCCAGCAGCATCGCGTCCGCCGGAGTCGGCACGAACGGCTGGTGCAGCAACGGCATCCCGGCCTGCTCCGGCGTCCGGTCGGCCTTGCGGTGATTGTCCGCCGCGCACGACGCCACCGTGTTCAGCCACTCGTCCCCACCGCCCTGCGCCCTCGGCACCACGTGATCCACCGTCGTGGCACGGCTCCCGCAGTACGCGCACCGGTGCTGGTCCCGGACCAGCACCCCCCGCCTCGACCACGGGGCGTGTCTTCGGAACGGCACCCGTACGTACCGGCAGAGCCTGATCACCCTCGGCACCGGCATGTCCACGGCCGCCGCCCGCAGACGCAGACCCGGATGCTCCTGCTCCACGACGGCCTTGTCCTGGAGGACAAGCACCACCGCACGGTTGAGTGTGACCGTCGAAAGCGGCTCGAAGCTCGCGTTCAGTACCAGCGTGTCCCGCATCTGTGCCCACCTCCCGTGTGCCGGCCCAGCCGCCTCTCGCAGGAGCCGGGCTCGGATCAACTCTGGCCGGGCACGCCGGGTAGGACAACGCAATATCCGCGTAAAGAAAGATGCCCGCTTCTGATCTCTCCAGGACCAGAAGCGGGCAAACAACGGGCGAACGTACGGATTTACGCGGGGTTCTCGTACTCCGCGACGAGCTGCGCCCGGCCGAGCGCGTGGAACCGCAGGTTGAAGCCGACCACCGCGGGCGAGACGTCCGCGTCCGGCCCCAGCTTCTCCTGGTCCACCGCGTACACGGTGAAGACGTACCGGTGCGGCCCGTCCCCCGGCGGCGGCGCGGCCCCGCCGAAGTCCCGGGTCCCGTAGTCGTTACGGACGTGCACGGCCCCGGCCGGCAGCCCCTCGAACGACCCCGAACCCGCACCCGCCGCGAGCTCCGTCACCGACGCCGGGATGTCGAACAGCACCCAGTGCCAGAACCCGCTGCCCGTCGGCGCGTCCGGATCGAAGCACGTCACGGCGAAGCTCTTCGTCTGTGCCGGGAACCCCTCCCAGCGCAGCTGCGGCGAGGTGTTCCCCGCCGCGAAAACCTGAGCCTCCTTCAGCACCCCGCCTGCCACGACGTCGTCGCTCGCCACGGCGAACGACGCCACCGGCGGATGGAAGTCATGGGGGAGCGGTGCCCTCTTGCCCTCGGCCACGTCGGCCACGTTGAACCTCCGAAATCGCTGCCCGGCCTCACCGACCGGCTCTACGGGACCGAGACTAGAACCAGTTGCGACGGCCGCCGACCTCGGCGAGCCACTGGTTCAGGTACGCCGCCCAGTCGGTCGTGTGGAAGTCGTGCAGCCCGACCCGGAACGACCGGTACGTGTCGCTGCCCTCGGTGAACAGGCCCCCCTTCTTGTCCATCTCCAGGACGACGTCCATCTCCCGGTCGTCCGCGACGAAGCTGACCTCGACCTGGTTCAGGCCCCGGTACTGCTGCGGCGCGAAGAATTCGATCTCCTGGTAGAAGGGCAGCCGCTGCCGCGTCCCGCGGATGTGCCCGCGCTCCATGTCGGCGCTCTTGAAACGGAAGCCCAGCTGGATGAAGGCGTCCAGGATCGCCTGCTGCGCCGGCAGCGGGTGGACGTTGATCGGGTCCAGGTCGCCGGAGTCCAGCGCGCGGGCGATCTCCAGCTCGGTCTTCACCCCGATGTTCATGCCGCGCAGCTGCTGCCCGGCGATCGCGGTGACCGGCGTCTCCCACGGGATCTCCAGACCGAACGGCACCACGTGCACCGCCCCGGCCTGCACCTCGAACTCGCCGCCGAGCCGCACCTTCACGAACTCGATGTCCTGCTTGTACTCGGAGTCGCCGCTCTCGACCTCGACCCGCGCCTGCAGACCGACGGACAGCCCCTCGATCCGCTGGGCGACCGAACCGCCCTGGAGCCGCACCTCGCCCTGGACGATCCCACCCGGGACGACGTTCTCCTCGATGAGCACGGTCTCCACCGACGCCCCGCCGGCCCCCAGGCTCGCGAGCAGCTTCTTGAATGCCACCGAACGACTCCTCTTGTCGGTTCTGTTGTCTGTCCTGCGCTGTCCTGACCTCTACATACGCGTGACGACCGTAGCCGGTTCCCCCATCCGCCCCACCGGGTTCCCGGCCCGCCGTTACGCTCGGACCCCATGAGCGAGAGCCCCGACCGCACCCCGCTCCCGCGGAGCTTCTTCGACCGCCCCGTCCTGGAGGTCGCCCCCGACCTGCTCGGCCGCACGCTGGTACGGAACTCCCCGGAGGGCCGTATGGAACTGCGCCTCACCGAGGTGGAGGCATACGCCGGAGAGATCGACCCCGGCTCGCACGCCTTCCGCGGCCGCACCGCACGCAACGCCGTCATGTTCGGCCCGCCGGGACACGCGTACGTCTACTTCACCTACGGCATGTGGCACTGCCTCAATCTGGTGTGCGGCCCCGAGGGCCGGGCGAGCGGAGTCCTGCTCCGCGCCGGCGAGATCCTCATCGGCGCCGAGGAGGCCCGGACCCGGCGCCGCTCGGCCCGTAACGACACGGAACTGGCGAAGGGCCCGGCCCGCCTCGCCACCGCTCTCGGCGTGGCCGGTTCCCTCAACGGCACTGACGCCTGCGCCGGCCCCGAGGCCCCGCTCGCCGTCCTCACCGGAACCCCGCCGGCCGCCGGACTGATCCGCACCGGCCCCCGCACCGGCGTCGGCGGCGACGGCGCCCCGCACCCCTGGCGCTTCTGGATCGACGGCGACCGCACGGTGAGCCCGTACCGCGCCCATGTGCCGCGGAAGCGACCCGGGAGCCCTCGGCTTGACTCGACTGTCACGGATGCGTAATGTGGCCCGAGCCGCTTGAGACGGATCGTGCTTTCTCAGCCTCCCGAGGCGGCCAACCACTCACTTACGAAGATCCCTCAGGGGCCCTTTTCGGCATGCCGAAAATCGCTCCGAAAGCTCGATTATGAGTCGCCGGGGAAATTCGCTAAAGTAGTGGACACGCCGGAAGGGCCCAAAGGTGAAAGCCTGAGGAAACGGAAAGCGCAGAGTGAATCGGAGCCGAAAGGGTCTGATAAGCTCGAAATGCGAGAAGGGAACGGAAGCGAAAGCGACCGGGACCGGAAAGCACCGAGGAAATCGGATCGGAAAGATCTGATAGAGTCGGAAACGAAGGAAGCGCCCGGAGGAAAGCCCGAGAGGGTCAGTACAAAGGAAGCGTCCGCACCTTGAGAACTCAACAGCGTGCCAAAAATCAACGCCAGATTAGTTGATACCCCGTCCATCTTCGGATGGTCGAG
>NZ_JBEYZX010000012.1:0-155293 GCF_040646255.1 Streptomyces sp. NPDC046203
GCCCGCCGCGCGGCGGCGCCGCGTCCCGCGGCGGCCACCTCGACATCGGGCTCCGCCGCGAGGGCGGCGGCCAGCGACTCGGCGAAGACGCGATGGTCGTCCACCACCAGAACCCGGATTCGGGCCAATGGAAACCCCCAAGAGTGGATGAGGCAGGCCCGGCGCGGGTACGGCGCCGGGGGCGGGCCCGTCGACGCGCACGGCCGCCGCCGTGCCCTGACAGTTACCCCGCCCCGGGCGCCGTACCCGGCGGGTCTCGATACCCCTGATCGGCACCGGCCCCCACCGCTGCCACGCACCAACGTACAAGCAGCCCGCCCCCGCACGAGGCGAATTCCCCGAAGTCCCCCACCCCTCCCACACATACCCCCCACCCCCACCCGCATCAGGGGGAGACAACCCACCCCCGCCCACCCCTTCACTCAAGCGGGAGGGGTGCGGGGCGGTGCGCGGACGACGGACGGGAGCGGGGGCCGGGAAGGGGGTCGTGTTCGAAACGTAAAGCGTGATTTGTGGCGCGAAAAAAGAACGCTTCACGCACTACAAAGGCGGCCGCGCCGTAAATCATGCAGTGCAGAACGCGACCCCCGGACCGGCCCCCGCGCACCCACCCACAACCCCCAGCGCACCGCCCCAGCACCCCGAACGCGCCCCCACGCCCCGCACGCCCCGCACCACCACGCCACGCCCACGCCCACGCCCACCCACGCGACGCCCACCCCGCACCGCAGCGCTACCGCCCCACACCGTCACAGCAGCGCGCAGCGCCCCGCCCCGCCCCCGCCGACGCCACCGCCTCGAACACCCCCGGCTCCCCGTACCCCGCACAAGCGAACGCCTCCCCCACCGCCTTCGCGACCGCGTCCACCGCCTCGTCCTCCACCAGCACGACCGCCGAGCCCCCGAACCCGCCGCCGGTCATCCGCGCCCCGAGCGCCCCCGCGCCGACCGCCGTCTCCACCGCCAGGTCCAGTTCGGCGCAGGAGACCTTCATGTCGTCGCGCAGCGACGCGTGTCCTTCGACGAGGAGCGGCCCGACGGCGCGCGGGTCGCCGCCGTCCAGGAGCCGGATGACGCGTGCGACGCGGTCGTTGTCGGTGACGACGTGCCGGACGTATCCGCGCACCGTGTCGGCGCCGTCCCCGATCGCGTCCACCTCGCGCAGCGCGTCGTCCAGTCGCGTCACGTCGACCTCGCGCAGCGTCCGCACTCCGAGCGCCCGCGCGCCCGCTTCGCACCCGGCGCGCCGTTCGGCGTACGCGCCGTCTCCGAGCGCGTGTTTCACGCGGGTGTCGACGACGAGGAGCCGTAGTCCGGCGGCGGCGAGGTCGAACGGGATCTGCCGGTACGACAGATCGCGGGTGTCGAGGAAGAGGGCGTGGCCTTCGGTCGCGCAGGCGGAGGTCATCTGGTCCATGACGCCGCAGGGCACGCCGACGAAGTCGTTCTCGGCGCGCTGGGCGAGGACGGCGAGTTCGGGCCGGGAGAGGCCGAGGCCGTAGAGGTCGTTCAGGGCGAGCGCGGTGACGACTTCGAGCGCGGCGGAGGAGGAGAGCCCGGCGCCGGTGGGCACGGTGGAGGTGACATGGATATCGGCGCCGCCGACGGCGTGCCCGGCGTCGCGGAGCGCCCAGGCGACACCTGCGGGGTACGCGGCCCAGCCGGGGACGCGCCCGGGGGCGAGATCGGCCGGGTCGACCCGCACCACGCCCCCGGCCGCGTCGCGGGAGTGCACCCGCAGCACGCCGTCGTCCCTGCGGGCGACGGCGGCCACGGTGGTGTGCGGCAGAGCCAGCGGGAGCACGTAGCCCTCGTTGAAGTCGGTGTACTCACCGATGAGGTTGACGCGTCCGGGCGCGGCCCAGATCCCTTCGGGCCGGGCCCCGTACAGCGCGTCGAACTCCGCCGCGATCCTCATGCGTACTCCTTACTCCTGTTCGGCTTCCTTCTTCTGCGCGAACGCCCACGCGTCCTCGACGATGGCCGCGAGGTCGGAGCGGGACGGGGTCCAGCCGAGCCGCTCGCGCGCGGCGTCCGCGGAGGCGACGAGGACGGCCGGGTCGCCGGCGCGGCGCTCGGCCATGACCTCGGGCACGGGGTGCCCGGTGACCTTGCGGACGGTCTCGACGACCTCGCGGACGGAGAAGCCGTTGCCGTTGCCGAGGTTGCAGATCTGGTGCTCGCCGGGCTTCATCGCGCCGAGCGCGGCGAGATGTGCCTCGGCGAGGTCGGCGACGTGGATGTAGTCGCGCACGCAGGTGCCGTCGGGCGTCGGGTAGTCGTCGCCGTAGACGTTGATGGCCGCGCGCTTGCCGAGGGCGACCTGGAGGACGAGCGGGATGAGGTGCGACTCGGGGTCGTGGCGCTCGCCGCACTCCTTGTAGGCGCCGGCGACGTTGAAGTAGCGCAGCGACACGGCGGCGAGGCCGTGGGCCGCGCACTCGCCGGTGATCATGTGGTCGACGGCGAGCTTGGTCGCGCCGTAGGGGTTGGTCGGCGCGGTGGGCGCGGACTCGGTGATCGGCACGGTCTTCGGCTCGCCGTAGGTGGCGGCGGTCGAGGAGAAGACCAGCTGCCGTACGCCGGCGTCGCGCATCGCGGCGATGAGCGCCATCGTGCCGCCGACGTTGTTGTCCCAGTACTTCTCGGGCTTGGCGACGGACTCGCCGACCTGAGAGAACGCGGCGAAGTGCAGGACGCCGTCGTAGGAGGAGTCCAGCCAGCGCGCGGCGTCCTGGATACGGCCCTCGATGAACTCGGCGCCGGCGGGGACGCCTTCGCTGAAGCCGGTGGAGAGGTCGTCGAGGACGGTGACCTCGTGCCCCGCTTCCAGCAGGTGCGTGGCGACCGTGCTGCCCACGTAGCCGGCTCCACCCGTCACCAGGTACTTACTCAACTGCTTGCCACCTCTCGGAGTCTGTCGGCCGCGGACTCCGGGGAGACGTCGTTCATGAAGGCGCCCATCCCGGATTCGGTGCCCGCGAGGTACTTCAGCTTGCCAGAGGCTCGGCGGACGGTGAAAAGCTCCAGGTGCAGGGCGAACTCGGCACGGCTGTCGGCGGGGGCCTGGTGCCAGGCCGCGATGTACGGGGTGGGCGGGGCGCCGGGGCCGAAGAGGCGGTCGAAACGGCGCAGCAGTTCCAGGTAGAGGGACGGGAGTTCGGCGCGGGCGGCGTCGCCGAGGGCCGTGAGGTCGGGGACGCGGGTGTGCGGGTAGAGGTGCACTTCGTACGGCCAGCGGGCGGCGTACGGCACGAACGCGGTCCAGTGCGCGCCGGCGAGCACGACCCGCTCGCCGGCCCGTTCGCGGGCGAGGACGTCGTCGAAGAGGTTCCGGCCGGTGCGGGCGCGGTGGGCGGCGGTGGTGCGCAGCATGGTGGCGGTGCGTGGGGCGGTGAAGGGGAAGGCGTAGATCTGGCCGTGGGGGTGGGCGAGGGTGACGCCGATCTCGGTGCCGCGGTTCTCGAAGCAGTAGACCTGCCGGACGCCGGGGCGGGCGGCGAGGGCGGCGGTGCGGTCGGTCCAGGCGGCGAGGACGAGGGCGGCCCGGTCCTCGGTGAGGTCCGCGAAGGACGCGGTGTGGTCGGAGGTGAAGCAGACGACCTCGCAGCGGCCGTTGTCACCGGAGAGGGAGGGGAAGCGGTTCTCGAAGACGGCGACGTCGTAGGCGTCCGCGGGGATCTCGCCGTGCCGGTCGCCGGTGGCGGGGCAGAGCGGGCAGGCGTCGGCGGGCGGGTGGTACGTACGGGCCTGGCGGTGCGAGGCGATGGCCACGTGTTCGTCGAGGAGCGGGTCGTGGCGGATCTCGGAGGCGGAGGCGACGGGCGCGAGGGGGCGCGGGTCGACGGCGGTGCGGACGGTGTCGTCACGGGCGTCGAAGTAGATGAGCTCGCGCCCGTCGGCGAGGCGGGTGACGGTCTTCTTCACGGCGGGGCCTCCATCGAACAGAACCCTTCACAAAAAACCACGATCCAACATCGCCGCGCAATACGTCCCGCCGTGGGGGTTCCGGGGTGGGGGGTCCGGGGTGGGTGTTCCGGGGCGGGTGTCCCGTCCTGGCTGTCCCGTCCTGGCTGTCCCGCCGTGGGGGTCTCCTCGCGCACGGGGCGCGGGTCAGCCGCGCGCGGCGCCGCCTAAGCCGAGGCCGGTTCCCCCGCCGGGGCCCGCGCCGGGCCGCAGGCCGGCCCCGGCACCGAACGCCCCGAACCCCGCGCCGGTCGCCGCCCCCGGCGCCGGGACCCGGTCGAGCAGCCCCGTCCGCGCCGCCAGCGCCGCCGCTTCGAGGCGCGAACCGACGCCCAGCTTCATCAGCACCCGCTGCACATGCGTACGGGCCGTGCTCGGCGCGATCGCCATGCCCGCCGCGATCCCCCGGGTGTCCTCGCCTTCCGCGACCCGGACCAGGACCTCCGCCTCACGCGGCGTCAGCAGCCGCAGCAGCCGCTGCCCCTCGTCGTCCGGCTGCGCCACCGGGTGCAACAGCTCCGCGAAGGCGCCCTGGAGCAGCTGCGGCGCCACCGCCGCCTCGCCCGCCCGGGCCTTCACCAGGGCGCGCTCCACCCCCTCGATGCGCTCGTCGTGCCGGACGTACCCCGCCGCCCCGGCCGCGAACGCGGCCGCGATCCCGCGCGGCGACGGCACCGGACCGAGCACCACCACGGCGGTCTGCGGGCGCTCGCGCCGGATCCGTACGACCGGGTCGAAGACCCCCGGCTCGGCGGGCGAGGACGTGCCGAGCAGACAGACCTCCGGCGCCCGGCTCACCACCAGGTCCGCGACCCCCGAAACCGGCGCCGCCGCCGCGAGCACCCGGTGCCCGCGCAACTTCAGCGCCGAGGCCAGCGCCTCCGCGTGCAGACGGTGGTCGTCGACCACCATGAGCCGAACCCCCATCGGTCTTCCTCCCTGGACCCGGGCCAAGCCTCCCCCGGCCCTAGTGTCTGTACGGCGGGCCTTGGCCGGGGCCATGACGCCTGGCACGGCACCTGGCTGCGTTGCCGAAATGCCTGGATAGCTCCGCTATCAAGACACTCCGGCGCCTTGCCATCCGTCCCCTAGGCCCGGGCGGGCCTGGGGAGGCCCCATGCACCAGACGCCCCGGCCTATCCGGCCCTGGCCCCCCGCACAGACCCTGACCCGGCACGGTACACACTCCCCGGCCCTCCGCCGCCCTGTTCGCGCGCATCGGCCGGACCTCGTCGGTGCGGGAAACGCGCGGGGCCCCTCCCGCCAGGGAAGGGGCCCCGAAACCGGCCGGCCGCCGCGTACGGGCGGCGGTACGGATGTGCGTACGGTCAGCCGGCCGCCGAGAAGGCGACGACCAGGTATTCCCTGCCGATCGGCCGCTTGCTGATCAGCATGTCCGACACGAAGAAGCGCCCGTCGCCGTACAGGAACTCGGCGCCGGTCACGCTGAAACCGGTCTCGATGTCCCGGACCGGCTTCTCGTTCGGGTTCTGCATCAGCACCGTCTGCTTCATCGAGCCGCCGTCGATGGACACGATCTGTCCGCCCTTGTTGTACGGGGGCAGCTTGTACGCGATGACGTTGCCGCCGTCCATGCGCAGCGGCATCAGGGTGTAGCCGTCGCCCGCGTCGGCCTTCTCCGGCGCGAGACGGCCGGTGTCCAGGTCGAAGGCGACGACCTCGTTGGTCTCGTCGCCGTACTCGCCGGTGCTGCCCTCGTGCTCCTCGGTCGGCACGTAGAGCTTGTTGTTGCCGACGGCAAGCTGTGTGCAGCCCTCGACCCTGTTGGAGCGGCAGCGGCCCGCGTAACGGGCCGGGTCTGCCGTGATCTTGGCCTTCAGCTTGCCGGTCGTCTCGTCGATCGAGAAGAAGTCGGAGATACCGCTGCCGTCGCCCTCGACGTCGCCGACCTCCGCCGCGACGACGAGTGGCTTGGCGGAGACGACCGACGCGAAGTCGACGCCGCGCGGCATCTTGTACTCCGACTTCGGCGCGCCCGTCATCGGGTCGAGAGTCTGGATGCTGACGGCCGGGTCGTCGTACGAGCCGCACTTGCGGACCGCGACCAGGCCGCCCTCGCCGCCGCCGTAGCCCGCGTCCTCGCAGTTGTCCGCGTTGACCTGCGGCTTCCAGCGGGGGTTGCCGTTGGCGAGGTCGAAGCCCGCGCCGCCGTCGAGACCGCCGGCCGCGACGGTCCGGTCGTGCACGGTCACCTCGCTGAAGGTGGCCTTCTTGTCACCGGCGGTGCCCCCGGTGATCGAGGTGGACCACACCAGCTTGCCGCTGGCGAGGTCGACCAGGCCGACCTCGGTGCAGGGCTGGTAGTAGCGCGGCGCGGTCCGCTTCGTGGCCTCGAAGAGGATCGGGACCTTGAAGTCGGCCGTCATGTGCGCGGAGGCGGCGCAGATCTGACCGGTCAGCGGCAGCGTCCACTTCGGCGTGCCCTTGTCCGGGTCGTAGCCGACGATCGAGTTCACGCCCGCCTTCGCGTACGTGGTGTCGGTGAGCCAGGCGCCGGAGGCGTCGGTGACGTCCGGGACCTTGGGCAGGTCGACCTTGAACGCGAGCTTCGACTTCGGGTCGGCCGGTGCCTTCTCCTTGCCGGGCCCGTCCGTTCCACCCGAACCGCCGTCCTTGCCGCCGCCCGTGGCGCCGCCGGCGGTGCCCGCGGGGCCGGTGGAGTCGTCACCGAGACCGGCGTAGACCAGGCCGCCGCCGACCAGCAGGACGACCGCGGCGGCCGCCGCGATGACGATCTTCATCTGGGTCGACAGCTTCTTGCGCCCGCCGGGCCCCCCGGGCGCCACCGGCTGCCCGGGCTGCATCGGCTGCCCCGGCTGCATCGGCTGGGTGGGGAACTGCTGGTACGACTGCGGCTGGGGCGGGCCCTGCGGGAAGCCGTACTGCTGCTGCGGCATGGTGGGCGGCTGCGGCGGCTGCTGCTGGGGCTGGGGCGGGCCCGGCGGATAGCCGTACGGCGGCGGCACCGGCGGCTGGCCGGGCTGCGCCTGCGGGAATCCGTACCCGGGCTGACCCGGCTGGCCCGGCTGGCCCGGCTGACCGGGGTGGCCGGGCGGCGGCGGGGTGCCGAACGCGCCGGGCTGGGGCTCCTGCGGCGCGCCGAACCCGCCCGGCGGGGGGTCCTGCGGTGCCCCGAAGCCGCCCGGGGGCGGCCCGGGGGGCTGGTTCGGCGGGGGCGGCGGCTGCGTCATGGCGTACGTACCTCGGAAAGGTCGGGGCGGGAACGGCGGGAGAGACGGGAGGAGCGGGAGAGGCGGGAGAGGCAGGGCGGACGGAGCGAACAGTGCGTCATATGCACGGCTTCACGGGCGGGACTTCACAGGCCCGGGGGCCGGGTGGAACGGCATATGCCGAACGTCTCCACCCGTCCCCCGGGCCTCTCCCGCGGACGGCTCACCCGGGCGGTCCCCCGGGGACGGCCCCTCGGGACCGCCCGGGTGAACTCACCCTCGGCATGTCACTTGCCGTAGGCCATCATCGACTTGGTCTCCAGCTCCGCCTTGTCGTTGGAGCCGGAGATCCGGCCGGACGCGATCACGAACGTCCCGTTCGCGTACGCGTAGGCGGTGTTGTAGAAGGAGCTCTCGATCGAGGTCAGTCCGACCTGGCCCTTGAGCAGCACCTTCGGCGCACCGCCCGTCGGGGCGATCGTCTCGAGCGCGCTGCCCTTGCCGTAGCGGGGCTCGACGTACACCAGCACCTCGGAGCCCTCCATGCGCAGCGGCTTCATGGACTGCTCGGCGGGTGCCTTGGAACGCCACTTGATCGCGCCGTTGTTCAGGTCGAAGGCGACGACCTCGTTCGACTTGCCGATGTCGGTTTCGGTGGCCATGTAGAAGGTGTTCGCGTCGGCGGCGACCCCGGTGCAGCCCTGGAGGTTCTTGCCGAAGACGATGATGCCGCCGCCGCAGCGCGGGGAGAAGCGGTCCGAGCCGCCCGCCTTCATCTGCGAGCGCAGCTTGCCGCCCGAGGTGAGCGAGAAGATCGACCACTTCTTCTGGGTGCTGTCCTCGTCGCGCTGGACCGTGGAGACGACCAGCGGGTCGACGGAGTAGACCCGGTCGATCTCCCAGGTCAGCGGGAGCTTGTAGGTCCACTTGGCCGCGCCGGTGGCGGGGTCGATCTCGCTGATCGCGTGCGACTCCTTCTTCACGTCCCCGGACGGGCACTTGGAGGCGGCGATCAGCTTGCTGCCGCCCGCGTACGCGTACGGCTTGCAGCCGCTGGTCGGCGAGGCGAAGAGCTGCTTGCCGTCGGCGAGGGAGAAGCCGTAGGCGGAGCTGGTGCCCGACGCGGTCACCGTGTTGCCGCTGATGGCGAGGGTGTTGTCGGAGAAGGCGAACAGGCCGGTGGGCTTGGGGATGGACTTCTTCCAGCCCGCCTTGCCGGTCTTGAGGTCGACCTGCTGCAGCTGGAGGCACTTGGCGCGGTCGCCCGCGCCGTCCTTGACGCCGAAGGCCATCAGGCCGTCGGCGGACGGCTCCGGCGGGGCGGCGCACAGCTCGAAGGGCACGTCGACGTGCCACTTGGAGGAGCCGTCGGCGAGGCTGTAGCCGTCGATGCCCTTGTACATGGCCTTGACGACGGTGTCGCCGACGATCCACGGGCCGTACACGTCGGAGCCGTTGCGGGGCACGTCGACGTTGTTCTTGAGCAGCCACTCGACCTTGGCCTCGCCGCTCTCGCGCTGCGCGTTGAGGTTGTCCGCGCTGCCGTCGTCGCCGTCGCCCTTGCCGTCGCCCTTGTCGACCGAGGCGGTGGGCTTCGGGCCGACCGGGGACTCGGTCGGGTTCGCGACCGGCTTGTCGTCGTCGCCGCTGCCGAGCGCCAGCCAGGTGCCGCCGCCGACCACGAGCAACGCGGCCGCCGCCGCGGCGACGATGACGCCGGGCTTGCCCTTGAACGGGTTCTTGCCGCCCCCGCCCCCGGCCCCGCCGTCGGCCGGACCGGTCAGGGGCATGCCCTGCATCGGGGCCTGCGCGGTCGGATAGCCGGCGCCGCCGTAAGGGTTCTGCTGCTGGCCGTAGGGACCGGGCTGCTGACCGTACGGTCCGGGCTGCTGCGGCTGCTGCGGGTACCCGTAGGGGCCCGGCTGGGCGGCGGGCTGGCCGGGCTGACCGTACGGATTCGGCTGCTGCGGAGACCCGTAGGGGCCGGGCTGCTGACCGTAGGGGCCCGGCTGCGCGGGCTGGCCGTACGGACCGGGCTGCTGCTGCGGGTACCCGTAGGGGCCGCCGGGCTGCGCGGGCTGACCCGGCTGTGCGGGCTGACCGGGCTGACCGGCCGGGGGCACCGGGCCGGGGGCCGCCGGCGGCTGCTGCGGGGGCGTCGCGGGTGCAACGGGTGTGGCGGGCACCGTGGGCGGAGCCGCGGGCGCCTGCGGCGGAGCCGGCGGCACGGGCGGCACGTTGGAGTCCGGGTTCGGTGCGCCGAAGCCCGGCGGCTGGTTGCTCGGCGGCTGGGTCACAGCGCGGATCCCCCTTGAATATGAGCGGTTTTTCTTTCTACCACTCGGAGGATGGCTCAAAAGTGGCCGGTCCGCGCCTTGTTCCCAAGGGCGAACCGGCCTGTGATGCCGTCGTTACTCGACTTCTACGACTTCTCTACTTCTCCACGCCCGCAGGGCTCGCGGAGAAGTGGACCCCGCGTCTTCCTACGCGTCCTCGGCCAGCTCCAGCCAGCGCATCTCCAGCTCCTCGCGCTCGGCCACCAGCCCGCGCAGTTCGGCGTCGAGCTTGGCCACCTTCTCGAAGTCCGTGGCGTTCTCGGCGATCCGGGTGTGCAGCGTGGACTCCTTGGCCGAGATCTTGTCCATCTGGCGCTCGACCTTCTGGAGTTCCTTCTTCGCGGCGCGCGCGTCGGCGGCCGACACACCCGGCTTCTGACCGGCCGCGCCACCCGCCGAAGCGGCCGGGGCGGACGCCGGGGCGGCGGCCGGCTCGACCATCTTGCGGCGGCGCTCCAGGTACTCGTCGATCCCGCGCGGCAGCATCCGCAGCGTCTGGTCGCCGAGCAGCGCGAGGACCCGGTCGGTGGTGCGCTCCACGAAGAACCGGTCGTGGGAGATCACGATCATCGAGCCGGGCCAGCCGTCCAGCAGGTCCTCCAGCTGGGTCAGCGTCTCGATGTCGAGGTCGTTGGTGGGCTCGTCGAGGAAGAGGACGTTGGGCTCGTCCATGAGGAGCCGCAGCAGCTGGAGCCGGCGCCGCTCACCACCGGAGAGGTCGCCGACCGGCGTCCACTGCTTCTCCTTGCCGAAGCCGAACTGCTCGCACAGCTGCCCGGCGCTCATCTCCCGGCCCTTGCCGAGGTCGACCCGGTCGCGGATCTGCTGCACGGCCTCCAGGACGCGCAGCTCGGCGGGGAGTTCGGTGACGTCCTGCGAGAGGTACGCGAGCCGCACCGTCTTGCCGACGACGATCCGCCCCGCGGCGGGCTGCTGCTCGCCCTCGGTGACGGCGGCGTCCGCGAGGGCGCGCAGCAGCGAGGTCTTGCCGGCGCCGTTGACGCCGACCAGGCCGATCCGGTCGCCCGGGCCGAGCTGCCAGGTGAGGTGCTTGAGGAGGGTCTTCGGACCGGCGGTGACGGACACGTCCTCCAGGTCGAAGACGGTCTTGCCGAGGCGGGCGTTGGCGAACTTCATCAGCTCGCCGGTGTCGCGCGGCTCCGGCACGTCCGCGATGAGCGCGTTGGCGGCCTCGATCCGAAAACGGGGCTTGGAGGTACGGGCCGGGGCGCCTCGGCGCAGCCAGGCCAGCTCCTTGCGGACCAGGTTCTGCCGCTTGACCTCCTCGGTGGCGGCGATCCGCTCCCGCTCGGCGCGGGCGAAGACGTAGTCGGAGTAGCCGCCCTCGTACTCGTAGACGTCACCGCGCTGCACATCCCACATCCGGGTGCAGACCTGGTCGAGGAACCAGCGGTCGTGGGTGACGCAGACGAGCGCGGAACGACGGTTGCGCAGGTGCTCGGCGAGCCAGGAGATGCCCTCGACGTCGAGGTGGTTGGTGGGCTCGTCGAGGACGATCAGGTCCTGGTCCTCGATGAGCAGCTTGGCGAGCGCGATGCGCCGCCGCTCGCCACCGGAGAGCGGGCCGATGACGGTGTCGAGGCCCTGCTCGAAGCCCGGCAGGTCGAGCCCGCCGAACAGCCCGGTGAGCACGTCGCGGATCTTGGCGCTGCCCGCCCACTCGTGGTCGGCCATCACGCCGATCACCTCGTGGCGGATGGTCGCCTTCGGGTCGAGCGAGTCGTGCTGGGTGAGCACGCCGAGCCGCAGCCCGCCACTGTGCGTGACCCGGCCGGTGTCGGCCTCCTCCAGCTTGGCGAGCATCCGGATGAGGGTGGTCTTGCCGTCGCCGTTGCGCCCGACGACACCGATCCGGTCCCCTTCGGAGACGCCGAGCGACACCCCGTCCAGCAGTGCACGGGTGCCGTACACCTTGCTGACGGACTCGACATTGACCAGGTTGACGGCCATTTCACTCCTGTACGGGATGGGTAGACGTTCAAGGGTAGACGGTGCGGGGTATGCCTCACTCTTTGTAATGACGCGGGCGGAAACGGACGGCGGCCCGGGGACCCGGTCCGGAGAATCGGCCCCATGGGAGAAACCACGGGGTCCGGGCCGGCGGCCCACTCGTCCGGGGACATCGACACAGAGCCGGACGCGGTGCCGGATCCGCCCTGGCCGGACCTGGTCTGGCCGGATCCGCCCTCCTGGCCGAGGCCGCCCGCCGGGGGCTGGACGGTGGACGACCTGATGACGCTGCCCGGTCTGCCGCGCCACACCGAGCTGATCGACGCGAGCCTGGTCTTCGCCGCGCGGCGGCGCCGCTTCGACGGCGTGATGACCTCGCTCCTTGGCGAGGCGCTGCGCACGAGCGCGCCGCGCGGGGTGCGTGTCTACAGCGGGATGACCGTGGTCATCGACCGTGCGAACGCCCCCGAGCCGGACATCGTCGTGGTCCGTGAGGAGGTCGTCGGCGGTCTCGACCAGACCTCGTTCCCCGTCTCCGGGGTCGTGCTGGCCGTGGAGATCGTCTCGCCGGACTCGGAGTCCCGTGACCGCACCACCAAGCCGCACAAGTACGCGGCGGCCGGCATCGCGCACTTCTGGCTGGTGGAGATGGAGGGCGAGGAGGAGCGCCCGGTCGTACGGGTCCACGAGCGTGACCCGGTCACCGGGACCTATGTCCCCACCGGCATCTACCGCGACCGGCTGAAGCTCTCGGTCCCCTATCCCATCGACATCGATCTGACCGCCGTCGACGAGCTTTAGGAACTCCCGCCCCGTCCCGCCCGCTCCACCAGGAACCAGCCCGCCAGCGCCATCGCCACCGCCGCCGGGGCGGTCACCCGGACCGCGATCAGGGTCGCGGTGTGGCCTTCGAGGAGGCCGCCGAAGCCGGTCATGGACAGGCCGAGGACGCCGAGCAGGGCGAGGGTGATGCCGAGGGCGGCGAGCGGGCCGCCCGTGCCGTCCGAGGGGGTCGGCGGGGCCGGTTGTTCGAAGCGGCGGAAGACGGCGACGAGCAGCGCGGTGAGCAGGACGGCGGCGGCGATCCGCAGCGGGACCTGGGCCCACCAGGTGCCGGTCGCGGGTGCGGGGAAGCGGACGCCGAGGGCGAGCATCGCCCCATACACGCCGAGCATGGCCGTCAGATGCCACAGGAACGCGGTCATCGCGACGCCGTTCGCGGCGACGACCGCCCGCCAGACCCTGGCACGGGCGGCGAGGCGAGTGCCGGGGCCCCTCAGCAGCTCGACCGCGCCGACCAGCCACAGGCCGTGGCAGAGCAGGGCCAGGGTGGGCGGGGCCATGTTGGAGATCTTCTCGCCCGGCATGCCGACCATGGACAGCGGATACGGCCCGAGGGCCACCAGCGGCACCGCGCCCGCGAGACCGGCGGCGGCGAGGACGGCGGGACGGCGGATCAGGCCGTCGGCGCGCAGGAAGCCGAGCTGGTGGATCGCGAGCCAGACGAGGGCGAAGTTCAGGAACTCGACGTACGGCACCCCGAAGGCGAACCGCAGCACGTCGACCAGGACCGCGCCCAGCACGAGGCCGGCGAAGGCGCCCCAGCCGTACCGCCCGTGCAGCCGCAGCAGAGGCGGGGTGAAGGCGACCATGGCGAGGTAGACGCCGATGAACCACAGCGGCTGGGTGACCAGGCGCAGCGCCACCCCCGTGAGGCCGTGCCCGGCGCCGTCGGCGGCGAACAGCTGGAGGGCGAGTGCGAGCGCGCCCCAGACCGCGATGAAGACCATGGTCGGGCGCAGCAGCCGTTGCAGCCGGGCCCGCAGGAAGCCCGCGTACCGCGGCCGTGAGCGGTGGGCGAGGGCGTGCGAGAAGCCGCCGACGAAGAAGAAGACCGGCATGACCTGGAGGGCCCAGGTCAGGAGCTGGAGGCCGGGGACGACGGCGAGGAGGTTGCCGACCTGCCCGTCGGGGGTGACGGCGGCCATCAGCCAGTGGCCGAGGACCACGACGGCGAGCGAGGCCACCCGCAGCAGGTCGATGTAGCGGTCGCGCGACGCCGGGGTGGCGGCGGCGAGTTCCCGAGCGCTGATTCCCATGGGGGTACGGTGCCGGGCCGGGCGGGCCCGGGGTCAGCGCTCACGTACTCATCTCGCGCATGAGTACGAGCGGGGTGGGCGAGGCGAGCACCACGGTCCGGCCGTTCACGGAAACGCCTCCGGCGCCGCCCCTCTCAAGGGGCGGCGCCGGAGGTCTGTCCGAGCGTCTGTTGGTCTCGGCCGAGGCCAAATCGGCTTCAGCCCGACTTCAACCCGACTTCAATCGATCTCAACCGGTCCCAACTGGTCTCAACCAATCTCAACCAATCTCAACCAACCTCGACCGACCTCGACCGGTCTCAGTGCCCGGCGGTGCTCTTCTCCTTCCCCTGGCTCTCACCCTTGGGCTCGGCCTTGCGCTCGTCGTCGCCGTAGGTGTCGCCGTACTCGTGGCAGTCGCCGTAGTCGTCGCCGTACTCGCAGGGCTTCTTCACCAGGACGGTGATGTGGGCCTCGGCCGGCGGGCTGGTGATCTCGTGGCCCTCCGGGTCCGTGCCGGTCGCCCGGGCCACGTTGGTGATCACGCACTCCTTGCCGTGGCCACCGCCCTTGCCGCCCTTGTCGCCCTTGGTCTCCTTGGTGCCCTTGGCTTCCTTGGCACCCTTGGCGTCCTTGCCCCGGTCGGCGCACTTGTCGAGGGATTCCTCGGTGACGGTGTACGTACCGGTGCAGGTGGTGGAGGCGCCCGGTGCGAGCGTGGTCGCCTCGCAGGTGACCTCGGAGATCAGGTCGTCACTCACCCGTACGTCCTCAAGCGGCGCGGTGCCGGAGTTGGTGACGGTGTACGCGTACTCGACCACCGAACCGACGTGGAACGGTCCGCGCGAGACGACCCGCTTGGCGACGGTGAGAGCGCCCTGACCGATCGGAACGGTGACGCTGGCCTCGCCGGGATCGCTCGTGGCGTCCTGACCGCGCGGGTCGGTGCCGGTCGCCCGGGCCACGTTGGTGATGACGCAACTGGTGGTCGCGCCGGCCGCCTTGCACGCGTCGATGTCGGCCTGGGTGATCGTGTACGTGCCCTGGCAGACGGTGGAGTCACCGGGGTCCAGGTCGATCGCGTCGCAGACGACGTGGGTGACCCGGTCGTCGCTCACCCGCACGTTGTGCAGGGGGGCGGTGCCGGTGTTGGTGACGGTGTACATGTAGTCGACCGTCGATCCGACCTGGAACGGGCCCTCCGAGACGACCTGCTTGTTCAGGGAGATGTGCGGCTCCCCGATGAGGATCTCGACGCTGGCCTGGTCGGGCTCGCTGACGACCGGGTCGCCCGACGGGTCCGTGCCGTTCGCGCGGGCCACGTTGGTCAGCATGCACGGCCGGGTGGTGCCGCACGCGTCGGCGTCGGCCTGGGTGATGGTGTGCGTACCGGTGCACTCGGTGGAGGCGCCGGGCGCCAGCGTGGTCGCCTCACAGGTGATGGAGGCGGCCTTGTCGTCGCTGACCTGCACGTTGGTCAGCTGGACGTTGCCGGTGTTGGTGACGGTGTAGCCGTAGGTGACCTCCGACCCCACCTGGTACGGGCCGGTCGACGTCACGCGCTTGTCCACCGTGATGTGCGGCTCCGGCAGGGAGATGCCGACGCTGGCCTGGTCGGGATCGCTGACGATCTCCTCGCCCTGCGGGTCGGCGCCGCCGGCCTGGGCCACGTTGGTGATCACGCAGTCCGGCTCCCCGGACTCCCGGCACTGGTCGATGTCGGCCTGGGTGATCGTGTACGAGCCGGTGCAGGTGGTGGAGGCACCCGGCGCGAGCGTCGTCGCCGCGCAGGTGACCGAGGTGACGTGGTCGTCCAGGACCTGCACATTGGTCAGGTTGGTGGTGCCGGTGTTGGTGACGGTGTAGGAGTAGTCGACTCGCGAGCCCAGCTGGTACGGGCCGGTCGACGTCACCGACTTGGCGATGGTGATGTGCGGCTGCCCGATGGGGAGGGTCACCTCGGTCTCCGGCGAGGTGATCGTGGTCCCGTCGGAGCTGCCGGTCGCCGTGGCGGTGTTGGTGACCGAGCCTTCCGTACCGTCCGCGCTGGTGATCACATAGGTGCCGGTGCAGCTGGTGCTGTCACCCGGCTCCTCCGCGGGGGCCAGCGTGGTCGACTCGCAGGTGATGCCCGTGACCTTGTCGTCGTGGACCGTGACGCCGGTCAGTTCCGTGCCGCCGGTGTTGCGGACGGTGTAGCGGTAGGTGACCGTCTGCCCGACCGAGTAGGGCCCGGGCGTCTCCACGTTCTTCTCGATCTCGATGCCGGGGGGCCGCTGGAGCGGCACCCGTTCCGAGGAGGGTGGCGACTCGACCGGTTCGCCGTCCGACGTACCCGACGCGATGGCGGTGTTGAGGATGGCGCCGGCGGCCACGTCGGCGGCGGTCACGGTGTACGTACCGGAACAGGTGATGGTCTGTCCGACCGCGAGATCCGTCGTGGGACAGACCACCGGGCTGACCTTCGGGTCGGTGACGACCAGGTCGTTGATCGGCGTCGTCCCCGAGTTGGTGACGACGAAGTCGTACGGCACCTGCGACCCCACGCCCAGGTCGCCGGGCAGCGGCAGCCTGGCCTGCTTGACGAGGTTCAGCTCGGGGAGTTCCTCGGCGCTGGTGACGACCACGTTGCGGATGAGGTGGACGTCGGTGTTCGCGCCGGTCGAGGACGCGAAGCCGAACTTGTACGTCAGCGGGAGGGGCAGCGGCGCGGGGGTGGACAGCACCTGCTGCGGACCGTTGCCGTCGTTGAAGTCCACGGACACCGTGAGCTGCGGGTTGGCCCCGGCGGTGATGTGCACGTTGATCCGGCGCCGGTCGGCCTCCAGGATCGCCGCCGCCTCGGCGGGGGTGGAGCCCGCCGGGATCTCGGTCGTCGGGCCCTGGAGCTCTCCCGGCAGGGTCGACGGCCACGGCGGGGTGGTCGTGGTGTTGTTCGTCGTCGCGGTCATGAAGCAGTAGCCGATGCCACCGTTGCCCGGACCACGCAGGGTGATCATGTTGGGGGCCGGCGGCGGCCACGCCTCGAAGGTGGGCGAGCGCTGCGCGCAGCCGTTGCCGCGCGCCTCTCCGTCGCCGAAGTAGTTGCCGTAGACGTCGAGACCGACGCCGAGGTAGCCGTGGTCGACGCCCGGCTGCATGGGAAGCGACGGGTTGTTGCCCTCGCGGAGCTGGGCGTAGCCGAGGCTGCCGCCGAAGGCCCCGGGGTGGGTCAGCGAGGCGGCGCCGTCGACCAGGAAGAAGGAGATCCCGTCGGCGGGGCGGACCGGGGTCGTGCTGCCGTACTGGTACTGGTCGAAGGAGACGTCCAGACCGTGCCCGGCGGGGATGGCGTGGTTGTAGAGGACGGCCGCGCTCTGGAAGTGGCTGGCGTCCGTCAGCCGGAGGAAGCCGTCGGGTGCCGCGTTGTTCGGCGGCACCGGCCCCACCGCCGTGACCATGCACCCGCCCAGCGGGTGGCCGCTGGACGGCGGCGCGCCGGCGGTCGGCGCGCCGGTGAGACACGCGGGCCCCACGCCGGTGAACTCCGGAGCCTCGGTCCCGGTGAACGTCTCGTTGAGCAGCGGCGAGCCGCCGGCCCGCGGCTTCGGCTGGGGCTTGGGCTCGGCGCCCGCCCTCGGCTTCGGCTGGGGCTTCGGCTCGGCGCCAGCGGTGCCGCTCAGCGCGAGGGGCGCTCCCGCGCCGACCACGAGGGCCAGGGCCAACGCGGCGAAGCGGGAGGCGCGCCCGGGCGGCGTGGGCCGGCCGGGCGCGGAAGGGGGTCGTCTTTTCCTCATACACCGCATCAGACAGTCACGACATAAATGTGACTACCTGACAAAGTGCCACGTACCCCCAAAGACTGCCGCATTGGAGCCGAGTGCCGTAACGCTCATCCGCGGGGCAGGGTGGCGGGGAGTTTCTGAGGGGGCGTGACCCGACCGCCGGAGGGAGCGGAGGAGGCATCCGACGGACCGTGACCTCGACGCCGGGGTCGGGGGCCGGGGGGCCAGGGGCCCGTACCCCCGACTGCCGGGAAGGGGCCCGGAAGCCCCCGCCCGACCATCAGTGAGTTCTAGAGGACGGTGGCTCCGGTGGCCGGGGAGGTCGCCACCCGTGCCGTACGGCAGGTGCCCGAGGCGATCAGCGCGTCGGCGACCACGGCGGCGGCGTCCGCGTCCTTCACCAGGAACGCGGTGGTCGGCCCCGAACCGGACACCAGCGACGCCAGGGCGCCCGCCTCGGTGCCGGCCGCGAGGGTCGCGGCGAGCGAGGGGCGCAGCGACAGGGCGGCGGGCTGGAGGTCGTTGGCGAGAGCGCCCGCGAGCGCGGCGGTGTCGCCGGTGCGCAGCGCGTCGAGCAGGACCGCCGAGGCGGCCGGCTCCGGCACGTCGACGCCCTCGGTGAGGCGGTCGAACTCGCCGTACACCGCCGGGGTGGACAGACCGCCGTCGGCGACCGCGAACACCCAGTGGAAGTCGCCGCCGACCGGAAGTTCCGTCAGCCGCTCGCCCCGCCCGACGCCGAGCGCCGCGCCGCCGACCAGACTGAACGGCACGTCACTGCCCAGCTCCGCGCAGATCTCCAGCAGCTCGGCGCGCGGCGTGGACAGACCCCACAGGGCGTCACACGCGAGCAGCGCGCCCGCGCCGTCGGCGCTGCCGCCGGCCATGCCGCCGGCGACCGGGATGTCCTTCGCGATGTGCAGCCGTACGTCGGGGGAGATCCCGTGGCGGGCGGCGAGCAGCTCGGCGGCCCGCGCGGCCAGGTTCGTACGGTCCAGCGGCACCTTGTCGGCGTCGGGGCCGGTACAGGTGACCGTCAGCGTGTCGGCGGGCGTCGCCGTCACCTCGTCGTACAGGGAGACGGCGAGAAAGACATTGGCGAGGTCGTGGAACCCGTCGGGGCGCGCGGCGCCGACCGCGAGCTGGACATTGACCTTGGCCGGGACCCGTACGGTGACGCCGCCGCTCATGCCGTGGCTTCCTTCTCCCGCATCTCCTGCGCGGGCTTGTTCTCGGCGATCCGGGCGAACTCCTCGACCGTCAGCGCCTCGCCCCGCGCCTGCGGCGAGATCCCGGCCGCGACCAGGGCCTCCTCGGCGGCGGCGGGCGATCCCGCCCAGGTCGCGAGCGCGGCCCGGAGCGTCTTGCGGCGCTGCGCGAACGCGGCGTCGACGACGGCGAAGACCTCGCGCTTCGAGGCGGTGGTGGCGACCGGCTCGGTGCGCCGCACCAGGGAGACCAGACCCGAGTCGACGTTGGGCGCGGGCCAGAAGACGTTACGGCCGATGGAACCGGCCCGCTTGACCTCCGCGTACCAGTTGGCCTTCACCGACGGCACGCCGTACACCTTGTTGCCGGGCTTCGCGGCCAGCCGGTCGGCGACCTCGGCCTGGACCATGACGAGGGTGCGCTCGATGGTCGGGAACCGGTCCAGCATGTGCAGCAGGACCGGCACGGCGACGTTGTACGGCAGGTTGGCCACGAGCGCGGTCGGCGCGGGCCCGGGCAGCTCGCGGACCAGCATCGCGTCGGAGTGGACCAGCGCGAAACGGTCCTTGCGCTCCGGCATGCGCGCCGCGATCGTGGCGGGCAGCGCGGCGGCGAGGATGTCGTCGATCTCGACGGCCGTCACCCGGTCCGCGGCCTCCAGCAGCGCGAGGGTGAGGGAGCCGAGCCCGGGGCCCACCTCCACCACCACGTCGTCGGGCCGCACCTCTGCCGTGCGGACGATCCGCCGCACGGTGTTGGCGTCGATGACGAAGTTCTGGCCCTTCTGCTTCGTGGGCCGGACGCCGAGGGCGGCGGCCAGCTCACGGATGTCGGCGGGGCCGAGGAGGGCGTCGGGGCTGTCGGGGCCGGTGGTGGTGCTCACCGGTACAGCGTAGGGCCTGTCGGCACGGACCCGCGGCGCGGAGCCCACGAGGACGGGCAGGACCCCCGAGATCGCCCTTCTTTCCTCCCCCTCTTTCTCTCTCCCCACCCCTCCCCCCACCCCTCTCCCTCCAGCGAACGGAACCCACCACGTCCACCCCCACCCACCCCTCCCCCACAGCCGGAGGCGGACCACCTCCCACCCCACTCAAGCGGACGGGGTGCGGGGTGGTGCGCCACGACGCGGACGGGAGCGGGGGCCGGGAAGGGGGTCGTGTTCGAAACGTAAAGCGTGATTTGTGGCGCGGAAGAAGGGCGCTTCACGCACAAGCAAGGGCTCCGCGCCGTAAATCATGCAGTGCAGAACGCGACCCCCGGACCGGCCCACGCGCACCCACCACAACCCACGCGCGCCACCCCGCAACCCCGAACGCGCCCCGCACCACCACGCCACGCCACGCCCACCCGCACCACGCGACGCCCACCCCCACCGCAGCGCGCAGCGCCCCGCGCCTACCCGAACAGCCGCGACCCGCAATGCGGCCACGGCGCCGCCCCCCTGCTCACGTACAACCGCTTCGCCCGGTACGTCTGCTCCGCCGCCGGCGCGTTCTGCGCCACCCCCGACCCCCCGAGCGCCCGCCACGTCCCCGCGTCGAACTGGTACAGCCCCCCGTACGTCCCGGACGGATCCACCGCGTCGGCCCGCCCTCCCGACTCGCACGCGGCGAGCGCGCCCCAGTTCAGCCCGTCCGCTCCGGCGACGGAGCCGGGCAGCGGGCGGGTGCCGACGCGGATCCGTTCGGTGACGGGTTCGCGGACGGTCTCCTCGCCGGTGGGGCGGGGTTTCTCCCGGACGCCGTTGACGGTGCGCACGGCGTACGTGACCCGGCGTACGCCCGGCACGCCCTGGCGTTCGACGACTTCGGTCCCGGCGAAGAGCGCGGGGTCGCGGGTCCGTTCGACGGCGAACGGCACGGGTTCCTCGCGGATCTCCTCGCGGCCGGTGATCCGCAGGACGCTGACGGTCTGGCCGTCGCGGGGGAAGGAGCCGGGCGGTACGGAGGTGGTGTCGTGGCCGGTGAGGACGATGCCGGCTTCGTCGACGGCTTCGCGGACGGTGGCCGCGTTGGTGCGGATGGTCCGCTCGCGGCCGTCCGCGAGGAAGGTGACGGTGCGCTCGGTGCGGACGTCGAGCGCGAGGCCGCGGCGGGAGATGGGCGCGGAGCGGGACACGGACAGGTAGGCGCCTTCGGCGCGGACGCCGAGCTGGCGCAGGGCGCCGTCGACGGTAGGGGCGGTGGTCCACACCTGGCGGCGCTGCCCGTCGAGGGTGAGGGCGACGGGGCGGCCGTAGCGGACGGCGACCTCGTCGCCGTCAAAGAGGGCGGCGCCGGGCGCGGGGGCGACGATGTCGTGCGCGCCGGCACTGAGGCCCTGTTCGGCGAGGAGTTCGCCGATGTCGCCGGCGAAGGTGTGCAGGGTGCGCGGGACGCCGTCGACGGAGAGATGCACGGTCTTGTCGTGGGCGACGAAGGCGCTGGTGCCGCCGGCGAGGCAGGCGACGACGAGGGCCTGGGGGACGGCCCGGCGCAGTCCGTCGGCGGCGGGCGGGGGCGCCTTGCGGCGGCGGCCGGTGCCCGCGCCGGATCGAGTGCTCACGAGGCCGGGACCCTAGCCCCGGGGCCGGTCGCGCTCGATGACGGCGCGGCTACTCCACGCGATCGTTATGCGGTGGTGATGTGAGCCGGCGTCACCGGGGCCCGGTGAGCGCCCGGCGGCATCACCGCCGGACCCGTCAGTAGTCGAACGCGCGCGCCGTGTTCACCGCGAGCGCCTCCGCCAGCTCCTCCTCCGCGATCCCGCGCACCGCCGCCATCGCCCGGACGGTCACCGGGATCAGGTACGGGGCGTTCGGGCGGCCCCGGTAGGGCGCGGGGGTCAGGAAGGGGGCGTCGGTCTCGACGAGGACGCGGTCCAGCGGGGCGACGGCGAGGGCGTCGCGCAGCGGCTGGGCGTTCTTGAAGGTGACGTTGCCGGCGAACGACATGTAGTAGCCCTTCGCCGCGCAGATCTCCGCCATCTCGGCGTCGCCGGAGTAGCAGTGGAAGACGGTCCGCTCGGGCGCGCCCTCCTCGTCGAGGACGCGCAGCACGTCGGCGTGGGCCTCGCGGTCGTGGATGACCAGCGCCTTGCCCTGCCGCTTCGCGATCTCGATGTGGGCGCGGAAGGAACGCTCCTGCGCGGCCATGCCCTCGGGGCCCGTACGGAAGTAGTCGAGTCCGGTCTCGCCGACGGCCCGCACGTACGGGAGAGCGGCCAGCCGCTCGATCTCCGTGAGCGCGTCGTCCAGGGCGGCGTCGCCGCCCGCCTCGCGGGCCCCCTGACGCGACCATCCGTCCGGGTCTCCCAGGACGATCCGGGGGGCCTCGTTGGGGTGCAGGGCGACGGCGGCGTACACGTTCTCGTACGCGGCGGCGGTCTCGGCGGCCCACTGCGAGCCCTTGATGTCGCAGCCGACCTGGACGACGGTCGTGACGCCGACGGCGGCGGCCTTGGTCAGGGCCTCCTCGACGGTGCCGGACTGCATGTCGAGGTGGGTGTGCGAGTCCGCGACGGGGACGAGAAGGGGCTCGGGCAGGGGAGGCGGGGCGTCCTTGGCGGTCATGGGGTGATCGTAAGTGAGGACGTACCCCCGACCCCCTGTCCCCCGATCCCGCTCGTTCCCGCACGCACCGCCCCACGCCCCTCCCGCTCGAACGGGGAGAGAGGGGCGAGGGAGGTGGCGGGCCGGAACGAGGGGGGTTACCGGCGGGACCGGAAGGGGTGGAGCAGGTCGGACAGGTGCCAGTGGTGCGGCACCGGCGGGCGGTCGGCGCCCGCCGTGGTGTCCGTGTCGTCCTCGGTCAGTTCCTGTCCGATGGGGCCGGCCGGACCCACCGGGCGGGTGGCGTGCGCGCCGCGGTGGTGGCGCTCACGCGGGGCCATCAGGTCGAGGACCGAGGACACCTGCCCCGAGCGCATGATGCGCACGACGTGGCTTCCGCAGTTCATGCAGGTCGGCTTCGAAAGCGGGGAAGGAACCCGCTCTCCGTCGGCCTTGTAGACGACATACGCGTGTCCGCGGGCGTCGACGTGGTGCTCGATGACGTACGCCTGCTCCCATCCGTAACCACATCGCATGCAGGCGAAGGCGTATGCCTCGTGGGCGACGGGCGTTCCGGTGCCGGTGATCTCACTCATTCCAGCTCCTCTCCACTGATCCAGTGGACGCCTTTTCGAGTCGGAACGCATCAGCGCCGGAACAACCATGGACGCGCTTTGGCGTTTCCTTGCCAAAAGGCCCCTCGCCCGGCCTATCCGCCGGGGTACCGCTTTGCTTTTCAGGTTAGCCCTTTACCGTCCTCGGGGCCGGTAGCGGACGGTCAGCCGCGGTCGCCTCCCGTGGTCGCCTCCCGTGGCGGGGCGTTCTACGCGTCGGTGTTCTTCCCGGCGCCGCTCTTCCCCGCGCCACTCTTCGCGTCGGCGTTCTTCGCGGCGACGACGGCGTCGAAGACCTCGCGCTTGGGCAGGCCCGCCTCGGCGGCCACCGCCGCGATGGCCTCCTTGCGGCGCTCGCCCGCCTCCTCGCGCACCCGCACCCGGCGCACCAGCTCGTCGGCGTCCAGCTCGGCCGGGGCGGCTTCCGGGGCGCCCTCGACGACGACGGTGATCTCGCCCCGTACGCCGTCCTTCGCCCAGACGGCCAGCTCGCCCAGCGGGCCGCGCTTGACCTCCTCGTACGTCTTGGTCAGCTCACGGCAGACGGCCGCCCGCCGGTCGGCGCCGAAGACCTCGGCCATCGCGTCGAGGGTGTCGTCGAGGCGGTGCGGGGCCTCGAAGTAGACGAGGGTGCGGCGCTCGGCGGCGACCTCACGGAGTCGGGACAGCCGCTCGCCCGCCTTGCGGGGCAGGAAGCCCTCGAAGCAGAAACGGTCCACGGGCAGCCCGGACAGCGCGAGCGCCGTGAGCACGGCGGACGGGCCGGGGACGGCGGTGACCTTGATGTCCTGCTCGACGGCGGCCGCGACCAGGCGGTAGCCGGGGTCGGACACGGACGGCATCCCGGCGTCCGTGACGAGGAGCACCCGGGCCCCGCCGGCCAGCGCCTCGACGAGTTCGGGCGTACGAGCCGACTCGTTGCCCTCGAAGTACGACACGACACGGCCCTCGGTGTGCACGCCGAGCGCCCGGGTCAGGCCGCGCAGCCTGCGGGTGTCCTCGGCGGCCACGATGTCCGCGCGCGCCAGCTCGGTGGCGAGACGGGGCGGGGCGTCCGCGATGTCGCCGATGGGGGTCCCTGCGAGTACGAGCGTTCCAGTCACACGGGCCATCCTCCCAGCCCGGGCCCCGTTCCTCCCAGTCCGGGCGGCGGCCGGGCCGGTCCGGGCGCGGTCCGGGCGCTTCACGGGCCGGTCCGGGAGCCGCCGCCGGCCCGGCCCGCGCGCCGCCGCCAAGCCGCATCGGACGGCCTCGCCAAGCCGCACCGGACGGCCCCACGCTGGATCCGGCTCGTCCGGACAGGCGACCTGGCCGAGGCGCGTTCCCTACGATGGCGCGATGACCAGTACCGCGCCCGAGGCCCCGGAGGGTCCGCACCCCATGGCACCGACCGTGGCCGAGCCCTCTTCGTGGGCACACCGGCTGCGGCGCTTCGGCTACCGGCCGCCCGCGACCGGCCCGCTCGCCCTCGGCCTGCGGGAACGCCTCGTCCCGCCGTACACCCGCCCCTCGCCCCGCCTGTGGGAGACGATCGGGGTCTCCCCGGCCGGCGCCGAGCGGATCGTGCGGCTGTCCGCCTGGGGCGGGCCGCTGCTCGTGGCGCTGGTCGCCGGCGTGCTGCGGTTCTGGAACCTGGGCAAGCCGCACGCGGTGATATTCGACGAGACGTACTACGCCAAGGACTCCTGGGCCCTGATCAACCAGGGCTACGAGGGCGCCTGGCCGAAGGACATCGACAAGACGATCCTCACCGACCCCGGCTCGGTGCTCGTGCCGACCGACCCCGGGTACGTGGTCCACCCGCCCGTCGGGAAGTGGGTGATCGGCCTCGGCGAGAAGCTGTTCGGCTTCGAGCCCTTCGGCTGGCGCTTCATGGTGGCACTGCTCGGCACCCTGTCCGTGCTGATGCTGTGCCGGATCGGCCGCCGCCTGTTCCGCTCCACCTTCCTCGGCTGTCTGGCGGGTCTGCTGCTCGCGGTGGACGGCCTGCACTTCGTGATGAGCCGCACCGCGCTGCTCGACCTGGTGCTGATGTTCTTCGTGCTCGCCGCCTTCGGCGCGCTGGTGATCGACCGGGACCGGGCCCGCGCCCGGCTCGCCGGGGCGCTGCCGGCCGGCGAGGACGGTCTGCTGCGGCCCGACGACACGGTGGCCCGGACGCTGAACCTCGGCTGGCGGCCGTGGCGGCTCGCCGCCGGTGTGCTGCTCGGCCTGGCCGCCGGCACCAAGTGGAACGGCCTGTACGTCATGGTCGCGTTCGGCCTGATGACGGTGGTGTGGGACGTGGGCGCGCGCCGGACGGCCGGCGCGGTCCGCCCGTACGCGACGGTCGCCCGGCGCGATCTCGTCCCGGCGTTCGTGTCGGTGGTGCCGGTCGCGATCGCCACCTATGTGGCGTCCTGGACCGGCTGGCTGGCCACCGACAACGGCTACTTCCGGCACTGGGCCAAGCAGCAGGACCTGACCACCGGCGGCGGGGGCACGTGGGGCTGGCTGCCGGAGTGGCTGCGCAGCCTGTGGCACTACGAGACCGAGGTCTACGCGTTCCACGTGGGCCTGCACGAGCCGCACACGTACCAGTCCAACCCGTGGAGCTGGATCGTCCTCGGCCGTCCCGTCTCGTACTTCTACGAGTCCCCCGCCCCCGGCGTCAACGGCTGCCCCGCCGACGCGGGCGAGAAGTGCGCGCAGGAGGTACTGGCCCTCGGTACACCGCTCTTGTGGTGGGCGGCCTGCTTCGCGATCCTGTACGTGCTGTGGCGCTGGGTCTTCCGCCGCGACTGGCGCGCGGGCGCCATCGCCTGCGGCATCGCGGCCGGCTGGCTGCCCTGGTTCCTTTATCAGGAACGCACCATTTTCCTTTTCTACGCGGTGCTGTTCGTGCCGTTCCTGTGTCTCGCGGTGGCGATGATGATCGGTGCGATCGTGGGTCCGCCGGGTTCCTCGGAAAGGCGCCGGACTTTCGGTGTGGTGGGCGCGGGCGTACTCGTTCTGCTCATCGTCTGGAATTTCATCTATTTCTGGCCGCTGTATACCGGGACGCCGATTCCGCTGGACGCGTGGCGGCACCGGATGTGGCTCGACACCTGGGTCTAGCGGGGCGGAAGGCGAAAAACGAAAGAGGGCGCGGCCGTTCGGCCGTGCCCTCTTTCACGTCGGTGGCCGCTGCCGATCGTTGTCTGTCATTGCCGGTCGTTGGGAGTCGACTTCGGTCGACTTCTGTCGGCTTCTGTCGCCGTCGATGGTGGCCGGTGATGGTGGCCGGTGATGGCCGACGACGGTGGCACCCGGCCCGTCCTGAGCGCGACACGCGGGTGAACACCGGCCGCCGGGCGGAGCGGCTACCGCCCGGATCCCGGCCCCGGTTCTAGGGTGCTCGCGTCGGCGACGGACCCTACGACCGCACGGGGAACCGGTTCTCATGACGCACACCCACCCGCTGACCCACACCCACCCGCACTGCCGTCCCGGGGCGACCCCGTGAGCGCGGGCGGCGGCACCGGCTCCCCCGCCGGCTCCCGCACGGGCGCCCCGGCGGACGCGCCCGCAGCGGCCGGGGTGCTGGCGGCGACCTGCGTCTCCACGTTCGTCGTGAACGCGAACACCTCCGCCGTCAGCATCCTGCTGCCCGCCATCAGCGAGGACACCGGCGCGTCCCTGGCCACCCTCCAGTGGGCCGTGACCGGCTACGCGCTGGTCGGCGCGGCCGTGATCGTCACCTCGGGCGCCCTCGGCGACATCTTCGGCCGCCGCCGGGTCTTCCTCGGCGGTCTGCTGCTGTTCGTGGCCTCGTGCGTACTGATCGCCCTGAGCGGCAGCGGCGCGATGGTGATCGCGGGCCGGGCGATCCAGGGCGCGGCCGGCTCGACGATCCTGGCCTGCGGGCTCAGCCTGCTGTCGGCGGCCGCCTCGGGCGACGCGCAGCTGCGGGCGGTGTCCCTGTGGGGCGCGGCCTCGGCCGCCGGGGCCGCCGCCGGGCCGCTGCTCGGCGGTGTGCTGGTCGACGTCACCGGCTGGCAGGGCCTGTTCTGGATCGACGCGGTCATCGCCGCCGCCTGCGTCCCGCTGACCCTCCGTACGGTCCCGGAGTCCCGCGACCCCGCGCGGCCCCGCTCCGTCGACCTCGCGGGCACGGCGCTGATCGCCGCCGTCCTCGTCCCGTTCGTCTTCGCGGTGACCGAGGGCGCGAACTGGGGCTGGCTCAGCGCCCCGACCCTGGTGTGCCTCGTCGTCTCGGCCGTGGCCCTCGCCGGTTTCGCGTTCGTCGAGAAACGCGTCCGCGCCCCGCTGATCGACCTGGCGCTGCTCCGTAACCGGATCCTGGTCGGTTCGAGCGTCGCCATCCTGGTGGTGGCCGGCTGCCTCAACGCGATCATGTACATCTGCAGCCTGTACTTCCAGAACCCCGACGGGCTGGGCATGAGCCCGCTGAAGGCGGGCGTGGCGACGCTCCCCGCCGCGGTGGGCATCGTGGTGACCGCACCCCTGATCACCCGGTTCGTCGACCGGCTCGGCGCCCGGACGGTCATCGCCGGCGGGTTCGGGATCGCGACGGCCGCGTTCTCCGTCTTCGCCTTCACCGACGCGTCCTGGGGGTACGCCACCTTCGTCGTCCCCCTGGTCGTCCTCGCCGTCGGACTGGGGCTCGCCAACGGCCCCGCCTCCTCGGTCGCCACCGCCTGCGTGACGAAGGACCAGGTCGGCGCCGCCTCCGGGATCTCCAACATGGGCCGCTACATCGGCTCGGCGGTCCTGACCGCCGTCACCGCCGCCCTCTTCAGCGCGGTCTACACCCGCCACCACTCCGGCCCGTCGGCCACGGCGGACGCCCTCGCCGCCGGCTTCTCCCGGTCGTCCATCGGCCTCGCCCTGTTCTGCGCGTTCGGGATCGCCCTGGCCCTCCTGGTCGGCCGGTTCCGCAAGGCGGGCCCGGCCACGACCGCCGACTACGCCACCGCGGCCGCCGCCCACGCGCACACCCTCCCGCTCAGGCCCGCCCGCGCGGCGGATGCGTCGGACCGGCCGCACGGCACGTCCGCCTGAGCCACGGCAGCAACCGCGCGCCCGAGCCGCTGCGGCCCGGAGCCCAGGGGGAGGCCGGGGCTCAGGAGGCCGTTCCGGGGCCTTGGAACCGGGGTTCCGGGGCCTCGAAACCGGAGCCCGGCACGATCGCGTTCCCGTAACGATCACCACCCCCGCCCCGCCGTGTCGGAGCGTGCTCGTAGGGTGACGGCGGGGTGGAATCCGGCCGGTTCGGCCGGATGACGGCCCGAAGGCCCCGCGCGAGGCCCTGAAGGCCGCGCCCGGGGCCGTGTCCAAGGCCATACCTGGGGAGGGAGCGCGTCATGCGCAGTGGGGCCAAGGTCTCGATCGTCGGCGGGGTGTTCCTCGTCGTGGCGAGCGGGGTGGGGTACGGGGGCTACAACCTCTGGAACACGATGACGGGCGGGGGCTCCGACACGGTCTCCACCGCGTCCGAGGCCGGGGACGGTGCGGGGCCGAAGAAGACGGGGCCGGTCACCCGCGAGGAGGTCGCCGAGGTCTCGAAGGACTTCCTCGCGGCCTGGGCCGGCGGGGAAGCCGACCAGGCGGCCCATCTGACGAACAATCCGGGCGCGGCCGGTCCCGCGCTGAGCGGCTTCCAGGAGAACGCCAAGGTCTCCGCCGCGAAGATCACCCCCGGCCCGGCGGACGGGGCGACGGTGCCGTTCACGGTGAAGGCGACCGTCACCTACGGGGGCGTCAGCAAGGATCTGACGTACGACTCCGAGCTCACCGTGGTGCGCGGGATCACCACGGGGCGGGCGCTGGTCGACTGGTTCCCGACCGTGCTGCACCCGAAGCTGACGACGGCTTCGGCGAGCCTGCGCACGGGCGAGTCGAAGACCGGCGCGATCCAGGCCGTCGACTACCAGGGGCGGGTGCTGACGGCGGAGAAGTACCCGTCGCTCGGGCCCGTCCTCGCCCAGTTGCGCGAGCGGTTCGGCTCCACGACGGGCGGGAAGCCGGGCGTCGAACTCGTCGTCGACTCGGGCGACCCGAACGTGCCGGACACCACGCTGCTCACGCTCTCCAAGGGCAAGGAGGGCAGGCTCCAGACGACCATCGACGCCGATGTGCAGGCGGCGGCCGAGCGCGAGGTACAGCGCTACCCCGAGGCGTCGGTGGTGGCGATCAAGCCGTCGACCGGTGCGGTACGGGCCGTCGCCAACAACCCGGCGACGGAGTTCAACGCGGCCTTCATGGGCCGCAAGATGCCCGGCTCCACGCTGAAGATCGTGACGGCGGCGCTGCTCCTGGAGAAGGGCCTGGTGAGCGCGGACCAGGCGGCGGAGTGTCCGAGCGAGGCCATGTACTACGGCCGGACCATCCCGAACCTCAACCGTTTCTCACTGAGCAACGCGCCCTTCAAGGAGAGCTTCGCGCGCTCCTGCAACACCGCCTTCATCAAGAAGATCGACGACGTGAAGGCGATCGACGGCGACGACTTCGCGCTGGGGCGGGAGGCCAAGGAGGTCTTCGGCATCGGCCTGGAGTGGAAGACCGGCATCGGCTCCTTCGACGGCTCGATCCCCGAGGCGACCGGCGGCGGCGCCGCCGAGCAGTACATCGGCCAGGGCACCGTCCAGATGAACCCGCTGAACATCGCCTCCATCACCGCCACCGCGAAGGCCGGCGTCTTCAAGCAGCCGTATCTGGTGCCGAGTTCGGTCGACGGGCGCCCCTTCGCCACCGCCCAGCGGCCGCTGTCGCCGTCGGCGGCCCGGCAGTTGCGGGACATGATGCGGCTCACGGCGACGGCCGGTTACGGCACGGGCACCCGGACGATGGCCTCGGTCAGCGGCGACAAGGGCGCCAAGACCGGTTCGGCCGAGGCCGACGGGCAGGCGACGTCGGACTCCTGGTTCACGGCCTTCGCGGACGACCTCGCGGCGGCAGCCTTCGTCCAGAGCGGCGGGCACGGCGGCGACGCGGCGGGTCCGCTGGTAGCCCAGGTCCTCAACGCACGCTAGGAGCAGAAAAACAGCGGAGATCCCCGGTCCCGGTCCCGGCCCTGATCCCGGTCCCGCCCCCTCGTCGTCCCAGGGGGCGGGACCGGGGTCGAAAACCGTCGCATGCCCTGTGCACGTACCGCTAGCGTGCGGCCATGACGACACCCGACTCCCCCGACGCCACTTCCGCTTCCTCCGCCGCCGGATCCCCGTCCGCCGGATCCGCCGAGGCCCACCCCCGGTTCGCCGCCGCGCTCGCGGAACTGGGCCTCGACGTCGAGGTACGGCGTTTCCCCGACGCGACCCGGACCGCCCAGCAGGCCGCCGACGCCATCGGCTGCCACGCCTCCGAGATCGTGAAGTCGCTGATCTTCGCGGCCGACGGGGAGCCGGTGCTCGTCCTCATGGACGGCGCGTCCCGGGTCGACGTGGAGCGGGTCCGGGCCGAGCTGGGCGCGACGGCCGTGACCCGGGCGGACGCGACCGTGGTCCGGGAGACGACGGGGTACGCGATCGGCGGCGTCCCGCCCTTCGGCCACCGCACCCGCACCCGGGTCCTCGCCGACCGGGGACTGCTCGACCACGCGGTGGTCTGGGCGGCGGCGGGCACCCCGCACACCGTGTTCGCGCTGGACCCGAAGTCGCTGATCGCCCACGCGGGCGGCACCCTGGTGGACGTCCGCGAGCGCACGGCGTGACACCGCTGGTCGTGGCGGCGGTGCTGGCCGCCGCCGTGACGCACGCGAGCTGGAACGCGATCGCCGCGCGCATCCGCGAGCAACTGTTCTCGTTCACCCTGATCGCCGGCGGCGGCGCGCTGATCGGCGCGGTCACCGCCTGTTTCGTCCCCTTCCCGGCGGCGGGCGCCTGGCCGTACCTCCTCGTCTCCGCCGCCCTGCACATCGGCTACTACGCCCTGTTGATGCGGTGCTTCACGCTCGGCGACTTCGGCCAGGTGTACCCGGTCGCGCGCGGCACCGCGCCGCTGGTGGTGACGCTGTTCGCCGCGCTGTTCGTCGGCGAGATCCCGGACCCGGGCCAGCTCGCGGGCGTCGCGGTCGCCTGCGCGGGGCTGACCGGGCTCGCCCTGTGGGGCATCCGGGGCAAGAGCGGCCCGGGCGACCCGGGCGCGGGGCCCGACGGGGCGCGGGCCCGGGCCGACTGGCCTGCACTGATCGCGGCGGGCGCGACGGGCCTCGCGATCGCCGCGTACACCGTCGTCGACGGCCTCGGGGTGCGCGCGGCGGGCAGCCCGCTCGGCTACATCGCCTGGCTGATGCTCGTCCAGGGCCTGGTCATCCCGGCCTACGCCCTGGCGCGCCACCGCTCCGGGCTCTGGCCAGCCCTGCGCCCCGACGCCGTACGCGGGCTGCTGGCCGCCCTGCTGTCCGTCGCCGCGTACGCGCTCGTCCTGTGGGCCCAGACCCGCGCCCCGCTCGCGCCGGTGGCCGCGCTGCGCGAGTCGTCCATCATCGTCGGCGCGGCCATCGGCGCGGTCCTCTTCAAGGAACGCTTCGGCGGCCCGCGCATCGCCGCCGCCGGACTCATGGTGGTGGGCATCGGGCTGATGCTGTACGCGAGTTGAGCACGGGGGCGGCCGCAATGGGGCGCCCGCGAGGGTGCGTACCGGCCCCGGGTCGGGAACGGCCCGGGGCCGGGGGGAACGGCCCGGGCTCAGGCACCGCCCCCGTCGCGGAACGCCGACCGGACCGGGACCCGGTGGTGTCCCGCCCGGCGGCGCAGCCAGAGCAGCAGCTCCGCGCCGGGCGTACGGTCCCGGTGCCGGTAGGTGGTGCCCCGGTCGGGCTGCGGTACGGCGGCCAGGGGCGTGCCCTGCTCGTACGCCAGCGCCAGTTCGACCAGCCGGAGCGCGGCCAGTTGTCCGGCGCGCGCGGAGAGGCGTTCGTCGGTGTCGCGCGGCCGGGTCTCGGGCCGCACCCGGGCGAGCACCGGACCCGTGTCGAGGGCCGGGTCCACGACGTGGAGGGTGGCGCCGACGCGTTCCCAGTCGCCCGCCTTGTAGGCGAAGTAGTAGCCGTGGTTGCCCCGGTACTCGGGCAGCCAGCCGCCGTGCAGATTGACGATGATCCCGGGGGTCGAGGCGAGCAGCCGACGGCCGAGGATCATCGTGCCGCAGACCACGGTGAGTTCGGGCGCCAGCTCCGCGACCAGCGCGCGGGCCTCCGGGTCGTTGACGGACTCGACGGTGTGGCTGGGGCTCTCGACGGCCGGCAGCCCCTCCGCGAGCCGGTCGAAGAACCGGGCCCGGCGGCTCGAACGCCCGGTGAGACGGCTGCGCCACTCCTGATAGCGGCGGGCCGCGAGATCGTAGTAGCGGCGTTTGCGCAGTTGCCGCCGCCGCTGCGCGCCGCCCGGCTCCACGAGGGTCGCCACCAGGTCGAGCCGGGCGGCGAGCAGGCTGCGCAGATACCGGTGGAGCGGGTCGTCCGAGCAGAGCAGCACCACCCGCAGCCGGGTGCCGGCGCCGCCCGGGGCGGGGACGGCCCGGTGGTATTCCAGAGTGGCGGGGCCGGTCTCGTGGCCGTGGTCGGGGTCCGCGTCGGGGTCCGTATCGGGGTCGAACTCGGGGTCGTGGTCAGAGTTGCGGTCGGAGGTGCGGTCGGGGGTGCGGTCGGGGTCGAACCGGGGTGCCGCGCCGGGTCGTTCGTTGGTGGACGTCACTGACTGGCCTGCCTCTCGCGCGGGTCCGGGGCCGGCGGGCCGAGCACCCGGTGGCCTCGGTCCGGGTGGTAGAACGTGTGCATCGGGTGGTACCGGCCGCGCAGCGCGCTCAGCACCGCCTCGGCGATCACCGGCGCCTGGGCGAACCCGCCGGTGTTGTGCCCGCCCGTCAGGACCAGCACCCCGTCCTCGGCGGGGGCGAGGTCGAACAGGCCCAGGTTCGACGCGGTCCACGGCCGTACACAGTGTTTACGGGACTTCATCAGGCCCTCCTCGCCGCCCGCCGCCTCGTACGCCGCCGGGAACAGCCGGCGCGCGGTGTCGGCGAGCGCGGCCTGCACCAGGTCCAGATGCCGTGCGTCGATGTTGTCCGGGTCGCCGCCCGTCCAGCCGTAGCCGGAGCCGACGATGAGCACCCGGTCGCCGGTCTCGTCGCGGCCGAGGGTGACATTGGCGTCCTCGGTGAGATGGCCGCGCCGGCCCACCTTCAGCGAGTGCGCGAGCCCCGGGGCGAGGTCGGGCAGCGAGGCCCAGCAGCCGAGCACCCCCTGGACCTGCCCGAGCGCGCCCGCGTCCCGGGTCAGCGTTCCGCCCGTGACCCCCGGGGACACCACGTAGTGGGTGGCCCGGTGCACCCCGTACGGGGTGAGCACCCCGCTGACCTCACCGTGCCGGGTGCGCAGGATCCGGTCGGCCCGGCGGCCGAAGTGCAGCCGCGCGCCGCCCGCTTCGAGCGAGGTCAACAGGGCCGACATGAAGTCGTGCACGGTCACGGTGAACCCGCGGACCATGATGCCGCCCGCGTACGCGTCCGGCACCGCCCCGGCGAGCGCGGGGAACCGTTCGCGGACCTCGTCGGGGCCGTAGCGGGCGAGGGTCGCCCCCACCTCGTCCTGCCGCCGTACGGACTCCTCCAGATGGGCGGGGTCCTCGTACAGCCGCAGGATGCCGTGGCTCAGCCGTACGTCCGCGAACAGGTCCGGCCGGGTCTCCATCCACCGCTGCCACAGGCGTTCGCTGCGGCGGTTGAGGGCGAAGATGTCCTCGTTGTAGGTACGGGCGAGCCACGGGGGCACGCTCTTGAAGTCGCGTACCCACGCCGTTTCGGCGTCGGCGCGGGCGGCGGCTCCGGGGGAATGCGCGGCGGGGGCGGCGGCGGACGGGGCGGTGGCGGACGGGGTGGCCTCGACGTGGGTCGGGCCGGGCCGGTTCGCTCCGGGACGGGCCGCTTCCTGGCGGAGGGTGTCGATACGGACCGGGTCGGGACGGGGTCCGCCGGGCCGCGCGGCGGGGTCCGCCGGCTCGTCCGGATGGCGGCGGACGTCCCAGCCGCAGTCGTCGGGGGTCCGGTCGAAGACGAACGGACTGACCCTGTCGGACGGGGACTTCGCGTGATAGTCGTCCATCTCGGTGAGCGTGAACATCCGCGCGTTGCCGCCGCCCCGGGAGGTCCCGTACAGCTGCCAGGGCGCGCCCGCGCGCGGATCGGGTCCGGCGTCGACGATCGCCACCTCGTAACCGGCGCTCTGGAGCCGCTGCGCGGTGACCAGGTTGACGATGCCCGCGCCGACCAGCAGAACCGATTCCGGACCGGCGGGCGCGGGAGTGCGGGCGTGGGTGCGGGCGGGGAGGGGGGTACGGCTGTGAGCGCGGCTATGGGAACGGCTGTGGTTCGGAGAGGGGCCGGGGTGGGGCGGGGGCCCCGGTGGTCCGGCCTTCCTGACCTGTCGCTGGAGAAAGCGCTCGGCCGCGCCCAACGCCCTGACCAGCGTCTCTTCGGTGATCCCGGGGAGCGGCGGGCCGGCAGTCGCGTGGGGGCCGCACTCGGGGGACCGGCCGGGGATTGCCTCGGGGAATCCCTGAGGGGTTGCCTCGGGGGCCACCTCGGGGACTGCCCCAGGGGTTCTCTCGGGGCTTGCCTCGGGGATCGCCTCGGGGATCGCCTCGGGGATCGCCGCGGAGGCTTCCTCGGGGGTTCTCTCGGAGATCCGCGCGCCGGTCGCGTCGAGGATCGGGGCGCCCGTCGCGTCGGGCAGCGGCGCTCCGGCCGGGGCGCCGGTCCCGGCGGGGACCGGCGGGGCGGCGACGGTGATCGCGGGGACGCCGGGCGCCGCCGTCTCCCGTCCGGTCAGATCCCGCGCCGGGCCGCACCGGACGACCACGACGGGGTCGTCCGGCATCGCCCGCCGCCATTCCCGCAGCGGCAGAGGGCCGAGCGCGCGGTCGGTGACGACGGCGTTCGGGCGTACCGCGCACAGTGCGTCCGCCAGGGTGACGTCGTCGGCCGCGCCCAGCTCCGGCCGGTAGAGCACCGGTCCGCCCAGAACGCCCTCCGGCGACTCGGCGGCCGGGCAGATGATGAGAAAACGCATGGTGACCCGTCCCATCGAACGTAGTGCCGACAGTCCTCGTGGTCTTGCCCGTGCGGGAAGGGACTGTAGTCACGCGTGAGGCGGGGGGACAAGACCGCTTCCGGTTGCCCCCACGCGCCCACGTGCGGGAATGCGTACACGAATCCGTGGGTGGATCCGTGCGCGGACCCGGGCGTACCTCGGTGTGCGGATCCGTGTGTGTCCGCGCGCCGCGTACCGTGTCCGCGTACCGCGTACCGCGTACCGCGTACCTCTTCCCGCTTCCCCGTGGACCGTCGGCGTCCGGCGCCGGTGCCCGGCGCCGGAAGACCTCAGCGCCGGGGGGCGGGCCGGATCAGTCCGGCCTCGGTCCAGGCGTCGTGCCAGGCGGCCATCCGTACCCCGGCCTCCAGCGGGGTGTCGGCGGCGACGGCGAGCATGCCCCAGCGGCCCGGGATCGAGCTGATGACCTCCGACCAGGGCGGCCGGTCCTCGCCGTGGGCGCGCAGGGCCGCCAGGTCCAGGACGGGGTTGACCACCTGGGTGACGGCGCAGCCGGGCCCGCCCCGTTCGAGCGTCCGGTCCCGGAACAGGCGCAGGTACTCGGCGCCGTGGGAGGAGAGGTTGGGGTCCTGGAGGACCACCTGGGTCTCGTCCCCGAAGCGGCCGCCGAGCCGTCCGACGGCGAAGTCGAATCCGGCCGTGACCAGGCTCAGTCCGTGTCCGTCGAACCCGTCGCGCAGTTCGGCGAGGGCATCGCGGACGGAGCGGTACGCGGCGGTGGACAGACCGAGCTGCCGCGCGTGCTCCTCCTCGAAGTACACGTTGCCCTGCCAGGAGGTGCCGTTCGTCAGCTGGAGGGTCAGTCCGGGGGCGAGATGACCGTCCCTGACGTGCCCGGACGGCGAGAGGAACACCCCGGGCGCGAGCGGCGATTCGAGGTAGTCGACATGGGCCTCCAGGACGAAGGTCTCCTGGGCCCGCCACACCCGTTCCGCCTGCCGGGAGAGCGTCTCGGGGTCGGTGAGGTCGAGACCGGCGACGATCCGCGCGCCGGCGCCGCCGCCGGACGGTTTCAGACAGCCCCGTACGATCCCGTACCGCTCGGCGAGCAGCCGGCCGGCCGCGACCAGTTCGTCCCGGACGGTGGCGGTGTCCGGGGTCCGCCCGTCGACGGCGTATCCGGGCACGACCGGGCAGGTGACCCCGAGCCGGCGGCCGAGCGGCGCCACGGCCGCCTCGGCCCGCATGATCTCGTGCGGGGCGAGACCGGCCACGGACAGGGCTGCCGCGTCGGGGACCGACGGGTGCAGCGGGGCCTTGGTGTTCCAGTAGCTGCCCACCTCGTGGCTGTTCGCGTCGGTCAGCAGGGCCGGGACGCCGGCGGCGCGCTTGAGGTAGAGCAGGAAGATCTGGATCTCCAGGTCGACGGCGTACAGCCGGACCAGGGTCTCCGGCCGCTTCCGTACGGCATCGATCAGCCGCGCGAGAGCCGGGGCCCGTTCGCCCTCGGTGGCCGCGAGCCGCAGCAGCGCGTGCGACAGGTAGTAGTACTCGATCCCGGGGACCTCCACGGCCTCGACCCCGTCCGTCGCGGCGGCGAGCCGGGCGGCCTCCCGCCACGGCCGGGTCCGGCCCACGACCAGGTCGCCGGGCCCGGCGAGGCTGACCGCCCGGGTCTCGACATAGGTGGCGACGTCGTCGGCGACCCGCCCGTTGGCGGTGTCGTCGAGATCGGCCTCCAGCGAGTTCAGCATCGGGGTCGCGGAGTGCAGTACGAGGGAACGGACCGGCGAGCCGTCCGACACGTACGGCCGCAGCTCGCGCCCGGTGGCGGCCGGCACCTCCTCGGGGCCGATGCCGAGAAGCGCACGGCAGATGCCGTCGATCTCGTCCGTGTCCAGCCGGGACGGGCCCTCGTAGAAGCCCTTCCAGGTCACCTCGCCGACTCCGGGCACCACGACGTCCCAGGTCCCGGGGAACTCCGGTTCGGGCGGTCCAGCAGGCTGAACCGGCTGGACCGGGCTCTCGGCCCCGCTGTGCTCCGGCACTTCGACCGCGCTCACGTACTACACCTGCCCGTCTTGGTCACTGTCATGCCCTGGCGTACCTTCCCCATGCCCACGCCCCCGCACCATGACCCGCCCGGCCGCCCCCGCCCGGCCCACCCGATTCACCCGAACCGCTTGTCGGGAGTGATGCGGCCGATGTGATGAGGCCGCCCCGTCTCCCTTCCGGCGCGGGCACCCCGGGCCTGGCACTGGCACTGTGGTGGACTCGGACACCGGCAAGGGCAAGGGCAAGGGCAAGGAGGCGACGCGGTGATCTCCGCACAGGACCGGGCCGACGCGCGACTGCTGTGGGACTTCCAGCGCATGGGGCACACGCCCCGGCCCTGCTCGGTCGGCATCGGGCTCGGCAGCCACGACCTGGGGGTGGCGGAGGTGACCGCCGGGCTGTACCGGCGCGGTCTGCTGCCGCTCGTCGTCTTCACCGGCGCCACCAGCCGCACCACGGCGGAGCGGATGCCGCGCGGCGAGGCCGAGCACTACCGGGAGCGGGCGCTGGAGCTGGGCGTGCCCGCGGCGGCGGTGCTGGTGGAGCCCCGGGCGCGGAACACCGGCGAGAACATCCGCTTCTCGCGCGCGCTGCTCGCCGAGCGGGGCATCGAGGTGTCGTCGGTCCTGCTGGTGAGCAAGCCGTACGAGGAACGCCGGGCCTACGCCACGGCCCGCCGGCTCTGGCCCGGGGTCGAGGTGGTCAGCGCCTCGTCGCCCCTGGCCTTCGACGCGTACACCGACTCGATCGGGGATCCCCGGCTCGTCCTCGACATGCTCGTCGGCGCGGTCCAGCGCCTCATGGTCTATCCCGCGCGCGGTTTCATGATCGAGCAGGAGATCCCCGGCCCGGTCGCCGCCGCGTACGAGCGGCTGCGGGCCGGGGGCTTCACCGGCCGGCTCGTGCCGGACGCGTCGTGACGCCCACGTTGTGACGTCCGGCTCGTGACGTCCGCGCCGACCGGTGCCTGACGCGTCGGCCGGCGGCCTGCCGGGGATCCTGCCGGTCAGTCCTCGGAGCCGAGAATCTCGGAGAAGCGGGTCGGGACGGCGAGCAGACCGCCGTCCACGCGCAGCGTGATGCCCGTGATCCAGGACGCGTCGGCCGAGGCCAGGAACGCGACGGCCGCCGCGATGTCCTCCGGCGTACCGACCCGGCCCAGCGGGTAGACGCGCTCGCCGAGACGCGCGAGGTCCTTCTCGCGGCCGGCCCAGGCGGGGGTGGCGATGGTGCCCGGGTTGATCGTGTTGACGCGGACCCCGCGCGACGCCGCGTCGCCCGCGAGCGTACGGGTGAGGGAGCCGAGGCCCGCCTTCGCGGCGCTGTAGGCGTGGCTGCCGAAGTCGGCCTCGGCGTTGACCGAGCCGATCGTGACGATCGCCCCGCGCCCGCCCGCCGCCTCCAGCAGCGGCAGCGCGGCCCGCGCGCAGCGGAACGCCCCCATGAACGTCACCTCGAACTGCCGCCGGAAGCTCTCCTCCGGCTCGTCCTCGAAGCGCTCGGTGTCGGCCGGGTTGTGCGCGAAGGCGTTGTTGACGAGGACGTCCAGGCCGCCGAAGGACTCGGCGGCGTACGCGACCGCCGCGTCCACCGACGCCTGGTCGCCGACGTCGCAGCGCAGGGCGAGCGCGCCCGGGATGTCCTCGGCGGTGCGCCGGGCGCCGTCCTCGTCGATGTCGGTGACGAGGACCCGGGCGCCCTCGCTCGCGAGCCTGCGGGCGGTGGCCGCCCCGATCCCTCGGGCGGCGCCGGTGACCAGCGCCGCGTGACCTTCGAACCGCTCGCGTATCAGTGACGGTGTCATGCGGCGATCACAGCACCGAACGCACCGCCCGCACCAGAGCCTGGGCACGCGGATCGGCCGTGACCGTCTTGCGCATGCCGTTGGTGACATAGCCGAACGCGACCCCCGTCTCGGGGTCGGCGAAGCCGAGCGAGCCGCCCCGGCCGGGGTGGCCGAAGGAACCGGCGCCGAGGAACGGCGCGGCGGCGCCGTGCAGCATGTAGCCGAGACCGAAGCGGGTACCGACGACCAGCACCCGGTCGGGGCCCGCCGACTCCTCCGTACGCGCCAGGGCGAGGGTCTCCGGGTCGAGCAGACGGGCGCCGCCGCCGTCGACCGGGCCGAGCGTGGCGGCGTAGAAACGGGCCAGCGCGCGGGCCGTGGCGACGCCGGCCGAGCCGGGCAGCTCGGCGGCCAGATACGCCGGGTCGTTCTCGTCGGGACGGGTCTCGATGACGTCGAAGGCCCGGCGGGTCAGCGACTCGGGGTCGCCGTACGCGGCGGTGACGGCCGGCTTGGGCCGGATCTTGAGCGCCGGGCTGTCGGCCGGTTCGGTCTCCGGGGCCACACCGACCCGGCCGACCCGGTGGGTCTGCTCCGGGGGCAGCCCTATCCACAGCTCCAGGCCGAGCGGGTCGGCGATCTCCTCGGCGACCCAGCGGCCGATGGTGCGGCCGGTGACCTGGTGGACCAGGCCGGACAGCAGCCAGCTGAAGGTGTGGGCGTGGTAGCCGTGCGCCGTGCCCGGCTCCCAGACGGGGGCCTGCGCGGCGATCGCGCGCGTGGAGGCGCCGAGGTCGATCGCCTCGGCGAGGGACAGCCGGCGGTCGAGGACCGGCACGCCCGCGCGGTGCGCGAGCATCTGCCGTACGGTCACCCGGTCCTTGCCCGCCGCCTTGAAGTCCGGCCAGTACGCGGCGACCGGGGCGTCCAGGTCGAGCAGACCGCGCTGGTGGAGCAGCAGGGGGACGGCGGCGGCGACACCCTTGGTCGCGGAACGGACGACCTGCGCGGTGTCCGCCGTCCAGGGGGTGGGGTCGGCGGTGCCGCTGTTACTGGTGTTGCCGCTGTCGGCGTTCTTGGCGCCCGCCCACAGGTCGACGACCTTGGTGCCGTCGCGGTAGACGGAGACGGCCGCGCCCGCCTCGCCCCGCTGCTCGAAGTTGCGCCGGAACGCATCCCTGACCGGCTCGAAGCCCGCCGCCACCGTGCCCTGGACGTCCATCCGGCCCACGCTTCCTCTCGTCCGTACGACCCTCCATGGTGCAACGGAGTGGGCCGTCCGCCGAATTCCGGGCCCTGGGGACGGGAGGTCGGGAGGTCACGGAGGCCGGGGGTACGGAGGCCGGGAGGTCACGGCCCCGGGTGGGCCCCGGGTCCGCGACGGCTCCCCGGCCGGGGCCGGCCGGGTCAGACGACCGAGCTCGGCACGAACCCGTACGGCAGCTCCAGCCGGTGCCGCGCCATCAGCTCCTCGTCCGTCAGGATGTCCGCCGTCCGCCCGTCCGCCGCGATCACGCCGTCGCTGAGGATCACCGAGCGCGGGCACAGTTCGAGCGCGTACGGCAGGTCGTGGGTGACCATGAGGACGGTGACGTCCAGGGTGCGCAGGATGTCGGCGAGCTCGCGGCGCGAGGCCGGGTCCAGGTTGGACGAGGGCTCGTCGAGGACCAGGATCTCCGGCTCCATCGCGAGCACGGTGGCGACCGCCACCCGGCGCCGCTGCCCGAAGGAGAGATGGTGCGGCGGCCGGTCCGCGAACTCGGCCATGCCCACCCGGGCCAGCGCCTTCGCCACCACCGCCTCCAGTTCGGCACCGCGCACACCGGCCGCCGCCGGGCCGAAGGCCACGTCCTCGCGGACGGTCGGCATGAACAGCTGGTCGTCGGGGTCCTGGAAGACGATGCCGACCCGGCGCCGGATCTCGGCCAGGTTCCGCTTCTCCACCGGCAGCCCGGCGACGGTGACGCCGCCCGCGCCGCCGGTCAGGATGCCGTTGAGGTGCAGGACGAGGGTGGTCTTGCCGGCGCCGTTGGGGCCGAGCAGCGCGACCCGCTCGCCGCGCCCGACGGTGAGGTTCACGCCGAAGAGGGCCTGATGGCCGTCCGGGTAGGCATATGCCAGACCGCGTACATCGAGGGAGGGCAGGTCCGAGGACGGATCCGAGGCATAGTCCGACGGACGGCCCGAGAGACGACCTGAGAGACGGTCCGAGGAACGGGAGGAGGAGGTCATAGCGTCCATCCGAGGAGGCAGATCAGCAGGGCGGTGAGCGGGAGCGCGGCGGCGTACCGCCACTGGGCGGCGGTCGCGGTGGCCTCGTCGATGACCGGGATGCTGCCGGTGTAGCCGCGGCTGACCATGGCGAGATGGACCCGTTCGCCGCGCTCGTAGGAGCGGATGAAGAGCGCGCCGGCGGACTTGGCGAGGACGCCCCAGTGCCGTACTCCGCTCGCCTCGAAGCCGCGCGAGCGGCGGGCGATGGACATCCGCCGCATCTCGTCGGTGATCACGTCCCCGTAGCGGATCATGAACGACGCGATCTGGACGAGCAGCGACGGCAGCCGGAGCCGCTGGAGGCCGAGGAGCAGGGCGCGCAGTTCGGTCGTGGCGGCGAGGAGGACGGAGGCGGCGACGCCGAGGGTGCCCTTGGCCAGGACGTTCCAGGCGCCCCAGAGGCCGGGGACGGAGAGCGACACCCCGAGGACGGTGGTCTGCTCGCCGGGCACCACGAACGGCATGAGCACGGCGAAGGCCACGAACGGCACCTCGATGAGCAGCCGTTTCAGCACGAAGCCGGCCGGGACCCGGGCGCACGCGGCGACCACGCCGAGCAGCACCGCGTACAGCGCGAAGGCCCACATCGCCTCGCGGGGCGTGGCGACGACCACGGCGACGAAGGCGAAGACGGCGGCGAGCTTGGTGTGCGGGGGCAGGGCGTGGACCGGTGAGTGGCCCTGCCGATAGAGCTTGTGCGCGTGTCCGGCGCCCATGTCAGACGGCTTTCCCGGCCGAGGCGGAGGTGGAGGCGGTGGCGGGGGCGGGGGCGGGGGTCGTACGGCCGGTGCCCCGGCGACGGACGATCCAGAACGCGCCGGTGCCGACGGCCAGGGTCGCGCCCACGCCGATCACCCCGGCGAGACCGCCGGAGAGGCGGGCGTCGGAGACGTCCCTCACCCCGTAGTCGGCGAGCGGGGAGTCCGCCGCGGCGTGCGGCTTGACCTCGGCGTCGATGCCCTTGTCGGCGGCGACCTTCTCCAGGCCGTCGGGGCTCGCGGAGGCGTAGAAGGAGACGAAACCGGCGAGGACGAGGGCGGTGCCGACGCCGGTGATCCACAGCTTCCGGGACGACCGTACGGCCGGGGCGGCGGCCGGGGTGGCGGTGCCGGTGGCCGGAGCGGTAGCGGTCGGAGCGGCGTCGACGAGTTCGCCGTCGACGCGCAGCTTGAGCGGGGTGGTCAGGCCCCGGGCGCCGTACACGAGGTCGGGCCGGACGGCGATGACCGCGCCGACGGTCAGCATGGTGATGACGGCCTCGCCGATGCCGATGAGGACATGGACGCCGACCATCGCGGTCAGGACCTTGCCGATCGGCACGTCGGTGGTGCCGCCGAGCGCGTAGATCGCGGTGAAGACGGTGGCGGCGGCCGGCACGGACACCAGCGCGGCGACGAAGGACGCCACGGTGACCGAGCGGCGGGTGCGCGGCAGGACGAGCACCAGGCCGCGGAAGAGCCCGTACGCGACGACGACGGTGACGACGCCCATCACGGTGATGTTCACGCCGAGCGCGGTCAGACCGCCGTCGGCGAACAGGACACCCTGCATGAGCAGCACGACGGCGACGCACAGGACACCGGTGTACGGCCCGACGAGGATCGCCGCGAGCGCGCCGCCGAGGAGATGGCCGCTGGTGCCGGCGGCGACGGGGAAGTTGAGCATCTGGACGGCGAAGATGAAGGCGGCGACGAGTCCGGCCAGCGGGGCCGTCCGCTCGCCGCCGTGGCCCTGGCCGCCGGTGGCCGTACCGCCGAGTTCCCTACGGGCCCCGCGCAGGGCGAGGGCGACCGCACCGGCGGCCACGACACCGGCGGCGGCCGATACGGGGGCGTTGATAAATCCGTCAGGTACATGCACAACCGGCATGATAGAGCGCTCCTGCGAATGGTTTGCAAGAGCACGTACCGGACAGGAGCGAGCGGAAGACCCCGCTCCGGTCACGCGTGCGTTCGGGCTTGCGTTCGAGCAAAGCGGGGTACCCGTTACTGATGACGCGTACGAGTGTGAGGAGTCGTCCCATGCCCCGCATACCCCGCGCCGCACACACACCGGGGGCCGCCGACCCGGGGCTCCCCGGAGCCGCCGGGCCGCTCGACACCGCCGGAGTACCCGGGATGCCAGGGATACCCGGGACGCCAGGGATGCCCGGGGCGCCCGGGATCACGGCCACCACCGGCGCCACAGGCACCTCTGATCCTCCGCCCGGCCCCACCGGACCCACCGGCCCCACCGGATCCACCGGCCCCGCCGCGTTCCGCGAGATCGCCGACCAGGCCCAGGGACAGATCGTCGGCGACAACCCGCTGACCCGATCCGTACCGGTCCGGCTGCGCTACGACCCCGGCACCGACCCCGCGACCGTGCGCTTCGGCTTCCCCGACGACGTCGAGTGGGCCTTCCCGCGCACCCTCCTGGAGACCGGGCTGCGCACCCCGGCCCGGGGCGGGGACGTCGAGGTGTGGCCGTGCGGGCGGGTCCAGACGGTGGTCGAGTTCCACACGGCCGACGGCGTCGAGGTGGTGCAGTTCGACACGACCGCGCTCACCCGGTTCCTCAGACACACGTACGCCGCCGGCGCACCGTTCCCGGCGCACTGACGGCGTACGACCGCACCGTGTCCCCGTCCCCACGGGCCCGGCGCGAGACCGGAGCCGGCCGCCCGCTCGTGCGGCGGCCCCGGAGCTGAGGGGTGGCGGGCGCGCCCCGGGACGTCCCCGGGGCGCACGCGCGTCATCGGCGGTTCGTGACGAGTTCCTTGTCGGACTCGGTGTCGGTACCGGTACCGGTACCGGTACCGGCAGTGGCCGCGGGCGTGGCCGCTCCGGCCGGAGCACCCTCCGCCACCAGGCCCTCGCCCTCGACGTCCACGTTGGGGAGCACGCGGCCGAGCCACTTCGGCAGCCACCAGGCGGTGTGGCCGAGGAGCGCGAGCACGGCCGGGACGATGGCCATCCGGACGATGAACGCGTCGAAGAGGACGGCGACGGCCAGACCGAAGCCGATCATCTTGACCATCTGCTCGCTGGAGCCGATGAAGCCGGAGAAGACCGCGATCATGATCACCGCGGCGGCGCCGACCACCCGGGCGCCGTGCCGGAAGCCGTCGACGATCGCCTCGCCGGGGCGCGCCCCGTGGACGTACGCCTCGCGCATCCGCGTGACCAGGAAGACCTCGTAGTCCATGGCGAGACCGAAGACGACACCCACCATGAAGATCGGCATCATCGACATGATCGGGCCGGTCTGCTCGACCCCGAACAGGCCGCCGAGCCAGCCCCACTGGAAGACCGCGACGACCGCGCCGAGGGCGGCGACGACGGAGAGCAGGAAGCCGAGGGCCGCCTTCAGCGGGACGAGGACCGAGCGGAAGACCACCATGAGCAGCAGGAAGGCGAGTCCGACGACGAGTGCCAGGTAGGGCAGCAGGGCGTCGTTCATCTTCTGCGAGAAGTCGACGTTCATCGCGGTGGCGCCGGTGACCAGGACATGGTCACCGGTGGTGTCACGGATGTCGTGGACGAGCTGCTCGGTCTCCACGGAGGACGGGCGGTCCTTCGGGATGACCGTGATCATCGAGGTGTCGCCGGCCTTGTTCGGGGTCGGCGGGGTGACGGCCGCGACGCCGTCCAGGCCCTTGACCGCGGAGACGGCCTTGTCGGCGGCGGCCTTGTCGCCGTCGACGACGAGGAGCAGCGGACCGTTGAACCCGGGGCCGAAACCGTCGGACAGCAGGTCGTAGGCGCGGCGCTCGGTGGTGGAGGTGGGCTTCACACCGTCGTCGGGCAGGCCCATCTCCAGGGACGCGGCCGGTACGGCGATCGCGCCGAGGCCGAGGACGCCGACGAGCAGGACGAGCAGCGGGCGGCGGATGACGAACCGGGCCCAGCGGGTGCCGGCGTTCGGCTTGCCCTCCGGCCGGACCGTCCCGTCGGCGCCGTCGGCACCCTCGGCACCCTCGGCGGCGGCCTGGGCCTTGAGCTGCTTGCGCGCCTTGCGGCCGACGACCTTGTCGCCGGCGAAGCCGAGCAGGGCCGGGATGAGGGTGAGCGCGATGAGGACGGCGATCACGACCGTGCCGGCCGCGGCGACACCCATCTTGGTGAGCATCGGGATGTTGACGACGGCCAGGCCCACCAGGGCGATGACCACCGTCAGACCGGCGAAGACGACGGCGGAACCGGCGGTGCCGACCGCCCGCCCGGCGGCCTCTTCCTTGGCGCGGCCCTCGGCGAGCTCCGCACGGTAGCGGGAGACGATGAACAGCGCGTAGTCGATGCCGACCGCGAGGCCGATCATCATCGCGAGGGTGGAGGTGGTGGAGCCGAGGTCGAGCACGCTGGCGAGCGCGGTGATCGTGGAGACACCGATGCCCACACCGATGATCGCGGTGAGCAGCGGCAGCCCGGCCGCGACGAGCGAGCCGAAGGTGACGACGAGCACGAAGCCCGCGATGACCACGCCGACGACCTCGCCGGGTCCGGTCTCCGGCATGCTCTGCAGCGCGTCGCCGCCGATCTCGACGGTCAGGCCCTGGCCCTGCGCCTTCGCGCCGGTCTCCTTGAGCGCGTCACGGCTCGCGTCCGACAGCTCCATCGCGTTGACCTTGTACGCGACGGAGACGTAGGCGGTCCTGCCGTCCTGGGAGACCGCGTTCACCGCGAACGGATCGACGACCTGGGCGATCTCCTTCGAACCGGCCTTCAGGTCGGCGACCGTGCGCTCGACCTTGGCCTTGTTCGCCGGGTCCGTCATCTTCTGGCCGGCCGGGGCCTGGTAGACGACGCGCGCGGTGGCGCCGTCGGCGCTGGCGCCGGGGAAGCGTTCTTCGAGCAGGTCGAAGGCGCGCTGGGCCTCGGTGCCGGGTATGGAGAAGGAGCTGGAGGTCGCGGTCGGCGCGGTGGCGGCGCCGACTCCGGCGATCGCCAGCAGCGCCACCCAGAGCAGGGCGACGAGCCGGCGGCGCCGGAAGGCGGACCGGCCGAGCTTGTAGAGGAACGTGGCCACGGGGGGCGTACTCCCGGTATCGAGGGGTCAGGGCATGGGGAGCCGGCCCGACGGCGTGAGCGGTGCGACGTCAGGGTTTGCGGGGCAGGGTTTACGGGACTTGCGGGATTTTCGGGGCTTACGGGGGGTGTCAGGCGCCGAGCGAAGGGAGCACGACGGCGTCGACGTAGGACCGGAGGAACTCCAGGTCCACCGGTTGCCCATCGATCAGCGGGCGGGTGATGAACGCGCCGATCATCATGTGGGGAACGAGTTTCAGCGCCGGGTTGCCGGCGTCGATCTCGCCTCTGCGGACGGCCCGCCCGAGCATCTCGTCGAGCCCGGTGATCTCGGGTTCGATGAGCAGTTCGTGCAGCGCCTGGAGCAGTTCGGGGTTGTGGTGGACCGCGTGGATCAGGCCCCGCATCAGGGCGGAGTCCTGTTCCAGCCGGCAGTCGTCCGACGCTTCCAGGCCCGCCATGAGGTCACCGCGCAGGGTGCCGGTGTCGATCCCGGCGAGCGCGACCGGCTTGCCGCGGCGCAGGGCCCTCGCGACCAGTTCGGGCTTTCCGCCCCACTGGCGATAGAGGGTGGCCTTGCTGCAGTGGGTACGGGCGGCGACGGCGTCCATGGTGAGCGCGTCGTACCCGACTTCCCGCAGCAGATCGAGCACGGCCGCGTACAGCTCGGTCTCCCGCTCGGGAGTGAGCCTGCTGCGTGCCATGTCCGGCCTCCTGGTCCGTACTCGGTGTTCCGGTACCCCGGTGTCCGCGCCCGGCGTCCGTACACGTCGACGAGACGAGGACGGGTGGGACGGGGTGGGACGGGTGGGACCGGGCGTGTGGGATGGGTGACGAGTCCGAGCCGCGCGGGCATCGAGGGATGGGGACGGCCACGATGAACGAAACGGTTTCGTACTCGTACCCCTCGACGATACCCCCGGCCTCTCAGCGAAACGAAACCGTTTCGTACGTGTCCTGAACCACAGCCGGAGCGGGAACGATGGGACTGACGTACGAGTTGCCGCACCCCCTTCACGCGGAAAGCATGAGGACGTGAGTGACGACCGCGCCTACCTCCGCTTCCCGCACCTCCACGGCGAGCTGCTGTGCTTCGCAGCCGAGGACGACCTCTGGGTCGCGCCGCTCGCTCCCGAGGGCCACCGGCCGGACCGGGCCTGGCGGATCACCGTCGACCGCACCCGGATCGGCCACCCGCGCTTCTCCCCCGACGGACGCCACATCGCCTATACGAGCTGGCGCAGTCTCGACCCCGAGATCCATCTCGCCCCCGTGGACGGCGGGCCGTCCAGGCGGCTCACCTACTGGGGCTCCACGGACACCCGGGTCTGCGGATGGTCCCCGGACGGGGACATCCTCGCCGTCTCCTCGCACAACCAGCCGTTCTCCTACTACTCCTGGGCCTACACCGTGCCCACCGACGGCTCCCCCGGCGGCCGCATGCCCTGGGGGCCGGTCTCCGACATCGCCGTCGCCGACCTCGACGGCCGGCGGCGCACCCTGCTCCTCTCCGGCACGCCCCCGCACGAGCCCGCGTCCTGGAAGCGCTACCGCGGCGGCGCCATGGGCCGGCTGTGGCTGCACGGCGAACGGCTCCTCCCCCACCTCGGCGGCCACCTCGAAGCCCCCCTGTTCGTCGCCGCGCCCGACGGCGAACCCGGCGGGACCCGGATCGCGTTCCTCTCCGACCACGAAGGCATCGGCAACCTCTACTCCTGCCTCCCGGACGGCACCGACCTGCGCCGCCACACCGACCACGACGAGTTCTACGCCCGGGGCGCGTCCAGCGACGGGCGGCGGGTGGTCTACCAGTGCGCGGGCGAGCTGTGGATCGTCGACGACCTGACCGCCGGCGCCCGGCCGCGCCGCATCGACGTACGCCTCGGCGGACCGCGCACCGGACGGCGCCCCTACCAGGTGCCCGCCGCCCATCACGTCGACGGCCTGTCCGTCGACGAGACCGGCCGGGCCAGCGCCGTCACCGTGCGCGGCAGCCTCTACTGGCTCACCCACCGCGACGGCCCGGCCCGCACCATCGCCGACACCCCCGGCGTACGGGTCCGGCTGCCCGAGATGCTGGGCAGCAGCGGACAGGTCGCCTACGTCACCGACGCCGACGGCGAGGACGCCGTCGAGATCGCCTACCTGCCGCGCGCCAGCGGCGGCCGCGCACCCCGCCGGCTGGCGTCGGGTGTCCTCGGCCGGGTCGAGGAGATGGTCTCCGACCCCGACGGCGAACGCCTCGCCATCGCCTCCAACGACGGCCGCCTTCTCCTGATCGACCTCACCGAGGAACCCGGCACCGCTCCCCTCGCCCTCACCGACGTGCTCCCCTCCGCACCACCGGACCCCCTCACCGCCGCCCCACTCCCCCTGACGGAACCCTTCACCACCTCGCCGCTGGGCAGCCACGGCACTGTCGCTGCTCCCGGGGCTGAGGAGGCTTCGGGGGGCGGCGCGGGTGCGGGTGCGGGTGCAGGGATGGAGACGGGGACGGGTACGGCTGCGGGGGCGGGGGCGGGGGCGAGTGTGGACGCGGACACGGGTGCGGGTGCGGGAAGGGCGACTGAAGCCGAGGGGACTGCGGGGGCCGGCGGACCGGCGAGGACTGAGGGGGCGACGGACGCCGAGGGGCCCGCAGGGGCCGGGAAGTCCGAGGGAGCCGAGAGGGCTGGGGGAACCGAGAAGGCTGGGGGCGCCGGGAGAACCAAGGAGTCCGAGGAAACCGAGGGGGTGGGGGCCCCCTCCCCCTCCCCCTCCCCCTCCCCCTCCCCTCCCACCCCACCCCCGCCCCCACCCTCCGCCACCACCAACCCGCCCACGCCCGCCGGCTCCCCGGCAGGCGCCGGGACCGCCGGGACCGCCGGGACCGCCGGGACCGCCGGGACCGCCGGGACCGCCGGGACCGCCGGGACCGCCGGGGGCAACGACGGCTCCGGCGACGCGTCACCTCCCGAAGCCCCCGCTACTCCCACCGCCGCCGCGACTGCCGCCACCTCCGAGGCCGGCGAAGCCCTCAACGCCACAGGAACTCCGACCGGCTCGGGCGCCCCAAGCAACCCGGTTGCCCCAGGCAGCTCGGACGGCTCGACCGCCCCAAGCGGCTCCGGTGCCCCCGCCGACTCCGACAGCCCCACCGGCAGCCCGACCAGCCCCACCAGCCCCGCCAGCCCAGCCGCCGGAACCGACGCCGAAGCCTCCGGCGGCTCCTCGGACACCGGCGCCGGACAGGTCACCGAACTGATCCGCTCCGTCAACGGCCCCGTCCGCGACCTCGCCTTCTCCCCCGACGGCGCCTGGCTCACCTGGTCCCACCCCGGTATCGGCCGCTCGCTGCGCTCCATCAAGATGGCTCGCATCTCCGGCACCGGGGCCGGTGTCGTCGTGGACGTCACCAACGGGCGCTTCGAGGACGAGAACCCGGTCTTCACTCGCGACGGCCGCTATCTCGCCTTCCTCTCCTGGCGCGGCTTCGACCCGGTGTACGACGTGCACACCGGCGACCTGTCCTTCCCGCTGGGCTGCCGTCCCTATCTCGTACCGCTGTCCTCCGCGACTCCCTCTCCCTTCGCGTTGCTCCCCGACGGGCGGCCCGCCGGCGGCGGTATGGACCCCGCCGACGAGGAGGCCGGCGCCGGGGACGGCACGGTCACCGTCGAGGTCGAGGGACTCCCCGACCGGGTCACGCCCTTCCCCGTGACCGCCTCCAAGTACTCCGCTCTCCAGCCCGTCGCCGGCGGCGGCCTGGTGTGGCTGCGCTGGCCGATCTCCGGCGCGCTCGGCGAGACCTTCGCCAATCCGTCCGATCCCTCCCCCCGCCCCACGCTGGAGCACTACAACATCCCCAAGGCCCGCAAGACCGAACTCGTGGGCCACCTCGACTGGTTCGCCCTCAGCGGCGACGGCTCCCGGCTCGTCGTGGTCGACGAGGGCGACCTGCGGGCGGTGCCCGCCGCCGAGATGGGTGACGCCGACTCCACCGTCTACCTCGATCTGCGGCGCATCGTGCACGAGGTGGACCCGGCCGCCGAGTGGCGGCAGGCGTTCGACGAGGCGGGCCGGATCATCCGCGCCTACTTCTGGGAACCGGACATGGGCGGCGTCGACTGGACGGCCGTGCTCGACCAGTACCGGCCCCTGGTCGAACGGGTCGCCTCACCCGACGAGTTCGCCGACCTCCTGCGCGAGGTCCTCGGCGAGCTGGGCACCTCCCACGCGTACGTCACCCCGGCGCGGCGCAACGAGGGGCCGCCCCAGTACCAGCGCCCGCAGGGCCTGCTCGGTGTCAATCTCCTTCCTCGGGACGGCAACTGGACGGTCAAGCGGATCCTGCCCGGCGACTCCTCCGACTCCAAGGCCCGTTCGCCGCTCGCCGGCACCGGCATCCGTGAGGGAGCGGCCCTCACCCATGTCGACGGCCGCCCCGTCGACCCCGTCGCCGGCCCCTACCCCCTCCTTTCCGGAACGGGCGGCACCACCGTCGAACTCACCTTCAGCCCCGCCGAGGGCGAGGGTCCCCCCCGGCGGATCGCCGTCGTCCCCCTCATCGACGAACGGCCCCTGCGCTACCAGGACTGGGTGGCCAAACGGCGGGCCGTCGTCCGGGAACTCAGCGGCGGCCGCTGCGGCTACCTCCACATCCCCGACATGGGCGGCTCCGGCTGGGCCCAGTTCAACCGCGACCTGCGCATGGAGGTCTCCCGGCCGGCTCTCATCGTGGACGTCCGGGGCAATGCCGGCGGCCACATCAGCGAGCTGGTGATAGAGAAACTCACCCGCAGGATCCTGGGCTGGGACCTCACCCGTAACGCCCAGCCCGTCTCGTACACCTCCAACGCTCCGCGCGGCCCCGTCGTCGCCCTGGCCGACGAGGCCACCTCCTCCGACGGCGACATGATCACCGCCGCTTTCAAGCTGCTCCGGCTCGGCCCCGTCGTCGGCCAGCGCACCTGGGGCGGTGTCGTCGGCATGACGGGCCGCCATCTGCTGGGCGACGGCACCCAGATCACCGTCCCCATGAACGCGGCCTGGTTCCCCGAGTACGGCTGGTCCATCGAGAACCACGGCGTGTCGCCGGACCTCGCGGCCCTGCGCACCCCGCTCGACTGGGCCGAGGGCCGGCACGCCCAGCTCGACGACGCCGTCGTCGTGGCGCTGGCCCTGCTGGAGGAGAACCCGGCCGCGAGCCCGCCCGGCTACGAGGCCGTGCCGGACCTCTCCAGGCCCAGACTGCCGCCGAGGTCCAGCTCGTAGGCGATCCCCGGCTGGTCCCCGCCGTCACCGCCCGCGCCCGGGAGGGTCACCCCTCCGACGGCACCGAACCCGACCCGGGTCAGCACCGCCCGGGACGGCCCGTTGTCGAGGGTGGTGACGGCGGTCAGCCGGCTCAGCCCGTACTCCTCCCGGGCCAGGCGGCACAACTCCCGTATCCCCGCGGTCGCCACACCGCGCCCGGTGGCCTTCTCGGCCACCCGGTAGCCCAGTTCGGCGCTCCCGTCGGCCAGATCGACGAGATTGAACCGCCCGACTATCTCCCCGTCGTCCCCCACCAGTACATGGAAGGCGATCGTCCCGCTCTCCTGTTCGTCGAGCAGGGCCTGGTGCCGGGCGTCGAACCCGGCGAAATACGCGTCCCCGCGATCGGGCACGGACGCGGAGAAGTAGGCCCGGTTGTCCCGCTCGAAGGCGAGCAGGGCGGGCGCGTGGTCGGATCGCAGTCGCTCAAGGGCGAGTTCTGTGACGGACATGTGGATCACCGTACGTACCGGGCCGGTTCCGTGCAGCAAGTTATCCACAGGACTTCTTTAAACTCGGATTGTCGTACTACGACTCCGCCATGTCCCCACCCCGGACCCGCCCCCGGACCCGTCCCCAGGCACGGTCCCGGCCCGCCCCAGGCACGGTCCCGGCCCACCCCCAGACCCCACCCCGGACGCGCGAAGGCGCACCCGGCGTCCCGGGTGCGCCTCACTCGCGGGCCGGGGTCAGCCCCGACGGTCCTGCGGCTCGTCCTGACCGCCCTGGGGCTTGTTCCGGCCCTGCCGCGCACGGTCCTTGGCCTGTGCCGCGCGCTCGGACGCCTCGTCCTTCGCGCTGCCCATCTGCTGCCTGCCGCGGCTCTGGAGCTGCTGCTCCTTGTCCTGGAACTGGTCCTTGATGCCCATGAACGTCACTCCTAGACGGGGGTGGGGGGGGAGGCCCGGGGTTCGTACCCCTCGGGCCTCGACCAGACTGACACGGCCCACCACGCTGCGCATGTCGATCAGACACGCGCGGTCACGACAGCGCCGACGCGCCCCCGCACCCCGCCCTCGCTCCGCTCTCGACGGCGGGGCCGCCGTCACACCCGTTCGGATCGGGTCCGTTCGTCGGCCGCTCCGCCCGCGCCGACCAGCCCCTTCGACACCGCCCCGAGGCGCGGCTCGAAGCGCCGCATCTCGCGCTGCCCGACCCCGGCGATGAGGCCCGGCAGATAGCCGCGGCTCGACTGCATGCCGCGCAGCCACCACTGCGCGTACACATGGGCCGAGCGCCGCTCGACCCCCGCGACGATCCGGTCCACTGCCGGCCCGAGCGGATACGTGCGGTTCGCCGGCCACGGCAGCCGGGACCGCAACTCCCGCATGACGTCGTCCTGATCGGCGCCGCGCACCATGTCGGTGTCGGTCCACGACAGATAACCGACCCCGACCTTCACCCCCTTGTACGCGACCTCGGCACGCAGACTGTGCGCGAACGCCTCGACGCCCGACTTCGAGGCGCAGTACGCCGTCATCATCGGCGCCGGTGTCATCGCGGCCAGCGAGGCGATCTGGAGGAAGTAGCCGCGCGACTCCATCAGTACGGGCAGGAACGCCCGCGCGGTCACGGCCCCGCCGATCAGATTGACCTCGATGACCCGCCGCCACGCGACCGGGTCGGAGTCCACGAACGGACCGCCCGCCGCGACACCGGCGTTGGCGACGACGATGTCGACCTTGCCGAACCGCTCCTTCACCTCCGCCGCCACCCGCGCCATCGCCTCGTGGTCGGTGACATCGGCGTGCCACCAGTCGGCCTCGGTGTGCAGCCGCCCGGCGACCTCCTTCAGCAGCTCCGGCTCCAGACCGACCAGCGCGATCTTCGCGCCGCGCGCGGAGAGTTTGCGCGCGAGGAGCTCGCCGACACCGCGGGCGCCGCCGGTGACGACCGCGACCTGTCCTTCGAGGTTCATCCTGCTCATGCCCCTGCCTCCTCGTTCTCGCGTCCGTCTCCGTCTCCGCCGCCGTCCACCGCCGCCGCTGCGGCCACTGCGGCCGCACCGCTCCGCTCGCCCGGCTCGGCAGGCTCCCCCCGCTCGTCCTGCTTCACTCCCAGGTACGCGAGGGTCAGTTCGCGGATCTGCCCCGTGATGGCCTCCGGCGCCTCCACGGGTGTCATATGCCCCATGCCCGGAAGCACCGTCAGGCCCGTGCAGTGCGGCAGCGCGGCGGCCAGGCGGCGGGCGTGCACGGGCGGGGTGAGCCGGTCATCGCTGCCGACGACCACGGACACCGGCAGCCGCAGCTCCCGCACCTCCGCGTCGAGATCGAGCGTCGCCAGCACCTGCGACCAGCCGTAACGGGCCCCGCGCGGGCACGCGTGCACGAGGCGCGCGCAGGCGTCGACCCGCTCGGGCGGGCTGGCCGGGCCCATCGTGGCGTACTTGAGGATCCGCCGGGACACCGGCGTGACCGGCCCGAGCGGCGCCTTCGCGCCGAGCACGGCGCCGGTGAGACGGGTCCGCAGTCCGCCCGGCCCCAGCGGTACGACGAGTGCCTCGGCGGTCAGCCGCGCGGGCCCCGTCGAGCAGAGCAGCGCGGCGGCCGCGTGCTGCCGCAGAAGGGGCCGGCGGGCGGCGGCCATGATGGTCATGCCGCCCATGGAGTGGCCGACCAGGACCGCGCGTTCGCCGGGGCCGAGGGTGGCCGCGAGTACGGCCTCCAGGTCGTCGGCGAGCGCCTCGGTCGAGTAGCCCCGGCCGGTCGTACCGACCCCCGCCGCCCCGGATCCGACGCCGGAGCCAACCCCAGCCGAGACCGGGGCCGGGGCCGGGGAGCCGCCGTGCCCCCGCTGGTCGTACACGACAACCCGGTGGTCGGCGGCCAGGTCCCGTATCTGCGCGTCCCAGAAACGGGTACTGCAGGTCCAGCCATGCGAGAGGACGACGACCGGCGCGCCGGCCGGCCCGTACTCCTCGACATGGACGGCCGCCCCGTCGGCGGAGGTCACCATCGACGTACGCACGGGCGGAATCTTCGCCGCCCCGGCCACCCGGCTCACTGGACCGCCTCCTTCGCGCGCGTGGAGCCGGCCGCCGTGGCTTCGGAGGCTTCAGGGGTCTCGGGGGCGCGCAGCACCTCGTACTCGGAGAGGTCGACGGACCGCGTCTCGCGCCGGAACTCGGAGGTCGTGCCCGGCCACAGCGTGGTGTTGCGGCCGTTGGCGTCCAGGTACCAGCTGTCGCAGCCGCCCGCCTTCCACACCGTCCGCTGCATCCGGGACTGCACCCGGCGGTTCCAGACGCCGACGGCGGAGGGCCGGGCGTCGAGGGCCGAACGCCCGCCGATCGTGTTCAGCCGGCGCAGATAGTCGGCCATGTAGTTCAGCTGGGACTCGATCATGAGGATCATCGAGGAGTTCCCGAGGCCGGTGTTGGGGCCGATGATCGTCATGAAGTTGGGGAACCCGGCGGCGGTGGCGCCGCGCAGCGCCTCCATGCCGCCCTTCCACTGCTCGGCGAGCGTGCGGCCGTCCGCACCGACGACCCGCTCGGCGATCGGCATGTCGGTGACGTGGAAGCCGGTGCCGAAGACAATCGCGTCGACCTCGGTCTCCGTACCGTCGGCGGCGACCACGGTGTTCCCCCGGACCTCCTTGAGGCCGGAGGCGACGACGTCGACGTTGGGGCGGGTGAGCGCCGGGTAGTACGCGTTGGACAGCAGGATGCGCTTGCAGCCGAGGCGGTACGAGGGGGTCAGCTTGGCCCGCAGGGCCGGGTCCTTGACCGCCCGGGCGATGTTCGCCTTGGCGAGCCGTTCGATCAGGCCCAGCTCGTCGGGGCGCTTGGTGAACGCGCTGACCTGCAGCTCTCGAATGCCCCACAGCAGGCCGCGGCGGGCGGCCGTGGTGAACGGCAGCTGCCGGTGCAGCCAGCGCTCGGGGGCGCTGATGGCGCGGTCCACGCGGGGCATGACCCACGGGGGTGTGCGCTGGAAGACGGTAAGACGGCTCACCCGGGGCTGGATCGAGGGAACGATCTGGATGGCGGAGGCGCCGGTTCCGACCATGGCGACCCGCTTGCCCGTGAGGTCGTAGTCGTGGTCCCACTGGGCGGAGTGGAAGATCTTGCCGGTAAAGTCCGCGAGCCCCGGGATGTCGGGAATCTTCGGGTCGGAGAGCGGGCCGGTGGCGGAGACGACGACGTCGGCGGAGAAGGTGCCGCGGCTGGTCTCGATGTCCCAGCGCAGTTCGTCCGCGTTCCAGACCGACCGCACGACCTCGTGCCCCAGACGCAGATGCGGCCGGATCCCGAAGGTGTCGGTGACGTGCTCCAGGTACGCGCGGATGTGGCGCTGCCCGGAGAAGGTGCGCGGCCAGTCGGGGTTGGGTGCGAAGGAGAAGGAGTAGAGGTGGGAGGGGACGTCGCAGGCGCAGCCGGGGTAGCTGTTGTCCCGCCATGTGCCGCCCACGGAGTCGGCCCGTTCCAGGACGACGAAGTCGGTAATCCCCTCGCGGCGCAGCCGGACGGCGGCTCCGAGTCCACCGAATCCCGATCCGATCACCGCCACTCGTACGTGCTCGTGCTTCGCCACGCCGCCTCCCGTGCGCCCGGCCAAGATTCCGCCAGCGATCACTGGCACGATTGGACTGTAGGGCACCCACATACCAAGCGGTAGGGGTTGGGCGAGGGAAAGTTACCGGCGGTACAACATAGGCTGGCGGCCGTGGCGAAACGATCGGGAGAACAGGCCCCAGGACGGACCCCGGGACAGCCCGTGGGCCGGACCGTGAGCCGGGCCGTGGGCCGGGCCGTGGGCCGGACCGCGGGGGAGACCGCAGAGAAGACCGCGGGGCAGACCCCGCCCGCGCCCGGCTCCGGCGGGACGCGGACGGACACGGGAACGGCCGGGACAACGGGAACGGCGGGGGCAGCAGGGACGGCAGGAGCCGCCGTGCCTTCGGGTACGGCCGGGCCGGCGGGACCCTCTGGAGCGACACGCGAGTACCGGATGGCCGACCTGGCCGCCGAGGCCGGCATCACCGTACGCACCCTGCGCTTCTACCGTGAACGCGGACTGATCCCGCCACCGCGCCGCGAGGGCCGGATCGCCTGGTACGACGACCACCACCTGGCCCGTCTGCGCACCATCGCCGCCCTCCTCGAACGCGGCCACACCCTCAACGGCATCGCCGACCTCACCGCCGCCTTCGAGTCCGGACGGAACGTCGGCGAGGTCCTCGAACTCGGCCCGCCCACCGAGGAGGAGCCGGTCCGCCTCACGCCGGAGGAACTGGCCGACCACTTCGCCGGCGAGGTCACCCCCGAGAACCTGGCCCTGGCCCTCGACCTCGGCTACCTGGCCACCGACGGCCAGGACATCGTCCACATCAGCCGCCGCCTCCTCGACGTCTCCGCCGCGCTCGTGCGCGAGGGCGTCCCGCTGGCCGCCGTCCTGAAGGCGGGCGGACGGGTGCGCGAGCACGTGGAGGAACTGGCGGACCTGTTCACCGAGCTGCTCGGCACCTACGCCGGCCCCGAGGACGCGCGCCGGCTGCGCCCGCTGGCCAAGAGCGTGGTGGAGGCGGAACTCTCCCTCGCCCTGGACCGACGCCTGCGCCCCTGACCCGCCGGCCGGCCGGACAGCCGGACAGCCGGGGCGCAGGGGCGCAAGGGCGCGAAAAGCCGGAGCGCGGGGAGCCGGGGCGCGCGCGAACCCTCCGGGCCGCGGGCCCCCGGCTCGTACGTACGTCTACAGCTCGTAGACGACGGTGACGGGCGCGTGGTCGCTCCAGCGCTCCGCGTGCGTGGCGGCCCGCTCGACCTCCGCCTTGACGGCCTTGGCGGCGAGCCCGGGCGTCACCATCTGGTAGTCGATGCGCCAGCCGCTGTCGTTGTCGAAGGCCCGGCCCCGGTAGGACCACCAGGAGTACGGACCGTCCTGGTCGGGGTGGAGGGCGCGGAAGACGTCCACGTACCCGCCGTCGCCCTCGTCGAGGACCCGGCCGAGCCACGCCCGCTCCTCGGGGAGGAAGCCGGCGTTCTTCTGGTTGGCCTTCCAGTTCTTGAGGTCGGCCTCGTGGTGGGCGATGTTCCAGTCGCCGCAGACGACGACCTCGCGCCCGTCGGCGGCGGCCCGCTCCCTGAGCCCCTTCAGGTAGGGCAGGAACTCGTCCATGAAGCGGATCTTCTCGTCCTGCCGCTCGGTGCCGACCTCGCCGGACGGCAGGTAGAGGCTGGCGACGACGACACCCGGCAGATCGGCCTCGATGTAGCGGCCGCTCCCGTCGAACTCCTCGGAGCCGAAGCCGACGCGCACGGCGTCGGGCTCGCGCCGCGTGTAGAGCGAGACACCGGCGCGCCCCTTGGCGGCGGCGGGGGCATGGGTGACGAACCAGCCCTCCGGGGCACCGGCCGCGGCGGGCAGCTGCGCCTCCTCGGCGCGCACCTCCTGGAGGCAGACCGCGTCCGCGGAGGTGCCGGCCAGCCACTCGACGAAGCCCTTCTTGGCGGCGGCACGCAGACCATTGACATTCACGGTGGTCACAGTGAGCATCCCGGGAGAATACCGGCACCTCCACCCGAGCTCCGAACGAACAGAAGTGCGATTTACGGCATGCAGATCCGCCCGACACCTTTCGATCACCCCGACGCGATCAAGCTCAATGACGCCGTCCAGCTGGAGTACGCGGAGCGATACGCGGACGAGGACGAGGTCGGCGAGGGCGATCTCACTCCGCTCGACGCCACGATGTTCGTCCCGCCGCGGGGCCTGTACCTGCTGGCATATGACACATCCGACAGCCCGGTCGCCTCGGGCGGCTGGCGCACCCAGGACGCCAATCCCGAGGGCTACTCCGACGGCGACGCCGAACTGAAGCGCATGTACGTCACCCCGGACGCCCGCGGCCTGGGCCTCGCCCGCCGCATCCTGGCCCTCCTGGAAGCCGACGCCCGCGCGGCCGGCCGCACCCGCATGGTCCTGGAGACGGGCACGGCCCAGCCCGAAGCCGTCGCCCTCTACACGTCCAGCGGCTACGCACCCTCCCGCCCGAAGTTCGGCTACTACCGCGCGTACGAGAGCAGCCTCTGCTTCGCGAAGCAGCTCTAGCGGGATCGGGCGATCGGGCGCGGTGACGCGGCGGAAGCCGCGTCACCGGGTCGCCCGATCACCTGGACCGCCACCGCGCGTGGATGCCCCGCCGCGAAGATGGGCGGATGCCGGCGAAGACTCGAACAGCCCCTGGAATGACAAGAATCCCGCCCGATCAGATGATCGGGCGGGATTCTTGGTGTCTGTGGACCTGAGGGGATTCGAACCCCTGACCCCCTCGATGCGAACGAGGTGCGCTACCAGACTGCGCCACAGGCCCTTGCGACGTGTGAAACATTAGCATCCCGAGTGGCGGACTCGGAAATCCGCTCCCTCCCTGGTCAGCCGGGGGGCTGTCGCGGGCCCGGGCCGCCGGGTCATTCGTTGGCCGCGCGGGGGCGGTCGTCGTCCGCGTACTGGTCGAAGAGCGGGGTGCGGCCGTGGTCGCGGCGCGGGCGGTGGGGACCGCTGCGGCGGCGCGGGACCGGAGCCGGGGTGGGCTCGGGGGCCGCCGCGGAGGAGCGGGCCGCGCTCCAGGTCTCCGGGTCCGTCACGTCCACGCCGCCCGGCGCGCGCGGGGCGACCGGGGCGGTGACGTACGTGGGGAGCGGGACCGGCACCGGGTTCCAGCTGTCCCCGCGGGCCGGGCCGCGCTCACGCTGCTGGTCGACCCACTCCGCGTGGTCGGTCTGCTCCACCAGCGCGCGCCGGTCCGCCTCCTGCGGGGAGACCGACGGCTCGGGCGCCGGGGGCGCCGCCGGGGCGGGTTCCGGCTCGGGGATCGGGGCGGGACGGCGGCTCTCGCGCAACCGGGCCGCGGCGGCCTCGGCGTTGCGGCGGTCCATCACGTAGACGAAGCGCCGACGCTCCTGGACCCGCAGATAGACGATGTACGCGCTCAGCAGCAGGGCCGGGACCGCGGGGGCCCACAGGAAGGCGAGACCGCCGACGGCCGCGACGATCGCGCCGATCGTGAACGCGAAGAAGAGGCTCACCGTGGTGCGCCGGCGGCGGGCCAGGACCTTGCCGCGGCGGGCCCGCTCGGCCGCCGCCGCGTGCGGCTTCGCTCCCCGGGCGGACTTCGCCGGTCCCGCTGGTCCCGACGGTCCCGCCTGCTTCGACGCCGCCGCCGGGACCGGGCCGTCCGCGGACGACGGGGACGGAGACGAGGAGGAGGCCGCCGGGGCCCCCTTGGCCGCGGGACCCGTTCCCGGGACCTCCAGACGGGCTTCCGTCCTGGCCGCGGGCGCGCAGAAGCCCCGGACGTCGACCGAGCTCAAATGCTCCGTCGCCGCGTCCGGGTCCACGTCGGACACCGTGCCGTCCGCCGCCTTTTCCCGGTCCCGTAGCTCCTTGGCGTAACGACGCTCCATGCCCGCCCGTCCGGACAACAGCCGGATGGCGGTGCTGAAGCGTTCCGTCGGACGGGCCTCGTTCAGCTCGTCCTGCCTGCGGAGCCACATCGGCACCAGGTAGGCGGCCCAGGCTCCGACGATGACTGCGTAGATGAGGCCGCTGCTGCTCACGCCTCACACGGTAGAGGGGTTCGGGTGAGAGGATCGCCCAATTGGGCCGGTGTGTCGCACGATCTGGCTGATATCACTGAACTTTTTTCAGATTATTCAGTTCGACCGACCGTCAATCACCTCTGGAATTCGAACATTTATTTGAATTACTGATGCTGACGGCGCTTCTGTGTCTGATGCCAACGGCGCAGCAGACCCTCCGGCACCTCCTCCGCCGTCAGCGCGAAGACCAGATGGTCCCGCCAGGCGCCGTCGATGTGCAGATAGCGGGGCCGCAGCCCCTCCTCCCGGAACCCCAGCTTCTCCACGACACGCCGTGAAGGGCCGTTCTCCGGCCGGATACAGACCTCGACGCGGTGCAGTCCGACCGTACGGAAGCAGTGATCGACGGCGAGCGCGACCGCCGTCGGCATGACACCCCGACCGGCCACCGCGCTGTCGACCCAATAACCCACGTGCCCCGAACACATCGAGCCCCAGGTGATGCCCGCGACCGTCAACTGGCCGACGAGATTCCCCTGGTATTCGATGACGAACGGCATCATCCGGCCGGCGTTCGCCTCCGCCCGCAAATGGCGCACCATCTGACGGTACGTCGGACGCTGGGCCACCGGGCCGCCCGGACCGGGCGGCGGGACGGTCGCCTCCCAGGGACGCAGCCATTCGCGGTTGCGCCGGTTCACCTCGCGCCAGGCCCGCTGGTCACGCATCTTCATCGGACGGAGCAGCACGTCCCCGTCCACAAGGACCACGGGCCAGGACGGCATCATGACGCCGGGCCCGCTTCCGCCGCCGGTCTCGGGTGGTCGCCGCCGCGGATCTGGTCCACGGCGTGGACGAGGAGCGGCTCCAGGACGGCGAGCCCGTCCCGTACCCCGCCCGTCGACCCCGGCAGATTGACGATCAGCGTGGTCCGCGCGACGCCGGCGAGGCCGCGCGAGAGCGCCGCCGTGGGCACCTTGTCCCGGCCGTACGCCCGGATCGCCTCCGCGATGCCCGGGATCTCCCGGTCGAGCAGGCTCCGGGTCACCTCGGGGGTCTCGTCGGTGGGCGAGATGCCCGTACCGCCCGTCGTGACGATCACGTCGTAACCGGCCTCGATCCCGGCACGCAGCGCCGCCGCGACCGGCGCGCCGTCGGGCACCACCCGCGGGCCGTCCACGGCGAAGCCCGTCCGGCGCAGGCCGTCGGCGATCAGCGGACCACCCTTGTCCTCGTACACCCCGGCCGCCGCCCGGTTGGAGGCGGTGACGACGAGGGCGGCGTACGGGGCGAGCAGAGCGCCGCCGGCCGTGTCGGCGCCGGGCTCCGCCGGAGCGTGCGCCCCGTGCGGCCCCTGCCCTTCATGCTTCGCGTGCGCCCCGGCGCCCGTTTCCTGTCCGCGCGCCTGGCCCTGGCCCGCGCTCCGGTCCACGCCCCGTTCCGCGCTCCGGTCCGCGCCGGTCACGCCTCGCTCCTCGTCCAGTGGCCGGACTTGCCGCCGGTCTTCTCCTCCACCCGTACGTCGGAGATGACCGCGCCCTTGTCGACCGCCTTCACCATGTCGACGACGGTCAGGGCCGCCACCGACACCGCCGTCAGGGCCTCCATCTCGACGCCCGTACGGTCCGTGGTCTTCACCGTCGCGAGGATCTCCACCGCGTCGTCCGCGACCGCCAGGTCCAGCTTCACGCCCGAGACCGCCAGCGGGTGGCAGAGCGGGATCAGGTCCGGGGTCCGCTTCGCGCCCATGATCCCGGCGATCCGGGCCGTGGCGAGCGCGTCGCCCTTGGGCACGCCCTCGCCGCGCAGCAGCTCGACCACACGCGGCGACACCAGGACACGCCCGCTGGCGCGGGCGGTGCGGGCCGTGACGTCCTTCGCGGAGACGTCGACCATGCGGGCCGCCCCCGCCTCGTCGATGTGGGTGAGTCCTTGCTGCGTACTCATGGCGGTGACACTCCCGGTCGCTGTGTGGGACGACACCGTACCCCCACGATGCGCCCCTCAGCCGAGGAGGACCACTTCGAGCTCCGCCCCCGGCTTCACATCCGTCACCTCCTCGGGCACGACGAGCAACGCGTCGGCGTGCGCGAGCGCGGCGACCAGGTGGGAGCCCGCACCGCCCACCGGCGTCACCGTGCCCGACCCGGCGTCGTACGTCCCCCTCAGGAACTGCCGCCGCCCGGCCGGCGAGGACAGCACCCGGTCCCCCGCCAGGGCGGCCCGCAGCCACGGCCGTCGCTCGTCCGGCCGGTCCGCGAGGCCCATGAGGGCGCGGATCGCGGGCCGTACGAACAGCTCGAAGGAGACGTACGAGGAGACCGGATTGCCCGGCAGCGCGAGCAGCGGGGTGTGATCGGGGCCGATCATGCCGAAGCCCTGCGGCTTGCCCGGCTGCATCGCCAGCCGGCGGAAGTCGACCTCGCCGTCCGCCGTCAGCGCCTCCTTCACCACGTCATATGCCCCGACGCTGACCCCGCCCGTGGTGACGATCAGGTCCGCCCGGACCAACTGGTCCTCGATGGCGGCGCGCAGCGACTCGGCGTCGTCGGCGACCGCGCCGACCCGGAAGGAGAGGGCTCCGGCGTCGCGGGCGGCGGCGGCCAGCGCGAAGCTGTTGGAGTCGTAGATCTGTCCTTCGGCCAGCGGCTCGCCGGGCTGGGCCAGTTCACTGCCGGTGGACAGGACCACCACGCGCGGACGCGGGTGGACCCGTACGCGGCCGCGGCCGATCGCCGCGAGCAGACCGAGCTGCGGCGGGCCGAGGACCGTGCCGGCCGCGAGGGCCAGCTCGCCCGCCTTCACGTCGCTGCCGCGGGCCCGGACATGGGCGCGGGCCTCGGCGGGGCGGTGTACGCGGACCTCGCCTGCCGCGCCCTCCGGGGCGACGCTCGCCGGGCGCATGGTGCCCGTCGCGCCCGCGTCCGCGCCCGTACCGCCGTCGGTCCACTCGACCGGGACGACGGCCTCGGCGCCGGGCGGCAGCGGGGCGCCGGTCATGATCCGGGCGGCCTGGCCGGGGCCGACCTCGGGCAGCCCGCCCGCGCCCGCCGCGACGTCGCCGATCACGGTCAGGACAGCCGGGAACTCCTCGCTCGCCCCGGCCACATCGGCGACGCGGACGGCGTAGCCGTCCATGGAACTGTTGTCGAAGGGCGGCAGCGCGACCGGCACCGTGACGTCCTCGACGAGGACGCAGCCCTGGGCGTCGGGCAGTTGCAGCTCGATGGGCTCCAGCGGGGAGACCGCGGCCAGGATGTCGGCGAGGTGTTCGTCGACGGTCCACAGGTCCCGGGCCGGGCCCGCGCAGGGGTCGCCGGCGGGGCCGGGCCCGGCGGCGCCGTTGGTACCTGCGGCGCCCGTGGCCGTGGTGTCGTCGCCGGTCGGGCCGTCGGGAGCGCCGTCGCCGGGGCCGTGGCCCGACGGTGCCGTGGTGCTGCTCAAGTGCTACATCTCCTCGCTGACGTAACCGCGGAGCCAGGTGCGGAAGTCCGGTCCCAGATCATCACGTTCGCACGCCAGTCTGACAATGGCGCGCAGATAGTCCCCTCGATCGCCGGTGTCGTAGCGGCGGCCCTTGAAGACGACCCCGTGGACCGGGCCGCCGGCCCGCTCGTCCTGGACGAGCTTCTGCAGCGCGTCCGTCAGCTGGATCTCGCCGCCGCGGCCCGGCTCGGTCTCCCGCAGTATCCCGAAGACGGCCGGGTCGAGGACGTACCGGCCGATGATCGCGAGGTTGCTGGGCGCGTCGGTCCGCTCCGGCTTCTCCACCAAGTCCGTCACCTTCACGACGTCCGCTTCACTGGTGGGGGCGACGGCGGCGCAGCCGTAGAGGTGGATCTGGGACGGGTCGACCTCCAGCAGCGCGATCACGCTGCCGCCGAACCGCTCGCGCACCTCGACCATGCGGGCGAGCAGCGGGTCGCGCGGGTCGATGAGGTCGTCGCCGAGGAGGACCGCGAAGGGCTGATCGCCGACGTGCGGCGCGGCGCAGAGCACGGCGTGGCCGAGGCCGCGCGGGGCGCCCTGGCGGACGTAGTGCATGGTGGCCAGATCGCTGGATTCCCGGACCCGGGCGAGGCGTTGGCCGTCGCCCTTGCGGGTCAGGGCCTCCTCCAGCTCGTAGTTGCGGTCGAAGTGGTCCTCGAGCGGGCGCTTGTTACGGCCGGTGATCATCAGAACGTCGGAGAGGCCCGCGGCGACGGCCTCCTCCACGACGTACTGGATGGCCGGCTTGTCGACGACCGGCAGCATCTCCTTCGGCGTCGCCTTGGTGGCCGGCAGGAACCGGGTGCCAAGGCCGGCGGCCGGGATGACAGCCTTGGTGAGAGAAGGCGTCTGAGTCATGCGGAGCACCCTAGCCGTTCGGTATGGGCGGAAGGCGGGGCTCCGATGAGCTTTCCCGGCGCTCGCACCACTACCGTCCGATTTCAGACGAACCGAGGGAAAGGAACACGCCTCCGCTGTGAACAGCGTCGACCCCTCCACCGGCCCCTCCGCCGAATCCATCGCTGAATCCGCCGCCGATTCCGCCGCCGACACGCCTGCCGGTACGCCCTCGGACGCGGCGCCCGAACTCGCCGCCCGGAAGGCATCGCTGCGGCGCGCCCTGCTCGACGCCCGTGCGGAACTGGACGCCGGCGACCGTGACCGCCATGCCGCGGCGCTGGCGGAACACGCCCTGGAACTCCCCGAACTCACCGACCCCGGCACCACCGTCGCCGCCTATGTCTCGGTGGGGCGCGAACCGGGCACGCGCGCGCTCCTCGACGCGCTGCGCGCTCGGGGCGTACGGGTCCTGCTGCCGGTCCTGCTGCCGGACAACGACCTCGACTGGGCCGTGTACGAGGGCGCCGACCGCCTCGCGAAGGCGGGCCGCGGACTGCTCGAACCGGTCGGCGAGCGGCTCGGCCCCGAGGCGGTGCGCGAGGCCGGCGCGGTGCTGCTGCCCGGGCTCGCGGTCGACGCGCGCGGCATGCGGCTGGGGCGGGGCGGCGGTTCGTACGACCGGGTCCTCGCCCGGCTCGCACGCGCCGGAACGGATCCGGCGCTCGTCGTGCTCCTCTACGCGAACGAGGTGGTCGCGCGGGTCCCGGAGGAACCGCACGACCACCCCGTGCACGCGGTGGTGACCCCGGAGGGGGTCCGGCGTTTCAGGCCGTAGGGCCTGGGGCCGTCAGGCCCTAGGCCGACGGGCCGTGAGCCCTCAGGGCTCCAGCCGCAGGGTGTCCTGGGTGGCGGCGCCGACCGCCGCCTTCCCGTACGCCCAGTCGAGCATCTCGCCCTTGGCCCACTTGTCCGTCTGGTCGGTGTAGTGGGCGTTGAAGGCGTGACCGGAGGCACCGCTGAGATTTATCCAGCGGGACTTGTCCCAGTCGCCGACGTTGACGACCATCCGCATCGACGGGACCCAGATGACGTCGTAGCCGCCGGCCGCGTTCCAGCCGGTCGCGTTGACGGCCGCCTCGCCACCGCCCAGGTTCCACGGACCACGGTTGAGCAGGGCCTGGACGACACCGGGGCCGGCGGTGCCGAGGGTCTGGTTCTTCAGGGTCAGCTGGTGCAGCCGGCCCCAGCTCCAGCTGGAGACGTCCTTGCCAAGCTTGGCGGTCAGCTCCCAGCGGGCGTCCTTCATAGCCTGCGCGAGCAGCTGGTCACGGGTCTCGGTGGGGGCGTTGAGCCGGTCGCCCGGCGTCTTCCACCAGGAGTTCTTCTCCTGCTTGAGCAGCGGGCGGACCACCTCGAACCAGCGGTCGCCGCCGTCCGGCTGCGCCGAGCTCGCATCGCGCCGGCCGCACTCGCGGACCAGCTTGTTCTGCTTGTCGACCGGACCGGTCTCGTCGGCGACCCGGACGTTGATGCACTCGCCCTGGACGCGCAGTTCCTTGGGCAGCTTGTTGCCGAAGGCGAGCTTGAGAACGTTGCGCCAGACCGCGTTGAAGTACGCGGCGGGCGCCGAGTCCGGCTCCTGGGTGTAGTCCCAGCCTTCGAGGAGCTTCTGGGCCTCGCGGACCTGCGGGTCGGCGATGTCGATCTTCAGCAGGAGCGGGTTGAGCAGGGTCGCGATCTCGCTGCGGTTGTCCATCTGCAGGGAGACCATGTCGTCGGGCGACACCTTGCCGCCGTCCTTGATCTTCGACTCGATGAGGTCGTTGATCCGCTGGCTGCGCGAGCCGAAGCCCCAGTCACGGGTGAGGAGGTAGGGGTACTTCTTCTCGTCTATGACGGACTGGTTGGCGGTAACGATGTAGCCGCGCGCCGGGTCGTACTCGTAGGGCAGCTCGTCGAAGGGGATGTAGCCCTTCCAGTCGTACGCGGAGTTCCAGCCGGGTACGGGCAGGGTGCCGTCGTTGCCCTTGGCGTCGCTGCGGACCGGGATCTTGCCGGGCGACTGGTAGCCGATGTGGCCGGCGGTGTCGGCGTAGACGAGGTTCTGGGACGGGACCTCGAAGTGCTTGGCCGCGGCCCGGAAGCTCTTGAAGTCCTTGGCGCGGTTGAGCTCGAAGACGGCGTCCATCGACTTGCCGGGCTCCAGCGCCGTCCAGCGCAGGGAGACGCCGTAGCCGGTGCCGCGGTCCGGCGCGGCGTTGCCGACGGGAGCGGTCTTGCCGACCTGCTCCAGTTCGGAGGAGCGGTCGGAGACGAGCGGACCGTGCTCGGTGGAGCGGACGGTGATCTTGCGGTCCGAGCCGCCGGCGACCTTGATGGTCTCCTCGCGGGACGTGAACGGCTTGGTCTTGCCGTCGACCACGTATCCCTCGGGGCCGACCTTCTCCAGGTAGAGGTCGGTGACGTCCGCGCCGAGGTTGGTGAAGCCCCAGGCGATGGAGTCGTTGTGGCCGATGACGACGCCGGGCATTCCGGAGAAGGTGTAGCCGGCGACGTCGTAGCGGCAGGTGGCCGACACGGAACGGCAGTGCAGGCCCATCTGGTACCAGAGGGACGGCAGCATCGGGGCGAGGTGCGGGTCGTTGGCGAGCAGCGGCTTGCCGGACGTCGTGTACTTGCCGGAGACGACCCAGGAGTTCGAGCCGATGCCGTTGCCGTTCGGGCCGAGCAGGGCCGGGATCTGGTCGAGGGCGTCGGAGAGGCCGGAGAGCTGGGACTGGACGCCCTGCGTGCCGGTGCCCGTGCCGGTTCCGGTCCCGGTCCCGACGGTGCCCGTGCCCGTGCCGACGGCGCCGGTACCGACGCCCGTGCCGGTACCGGTGCCGACGCCCGTGCCGGTGTCAGTGGTGCCAGTGCCCGTGCCGGTGTCCTGGGTCGTCGGCTCGGCCTTGGGGTCGAACGTGCGGGTGACCGGGTCCACGGCGCCCTTGCCGACGATCGGCTGGTGCAGCCCGTACGGGTAGTCCGGGTACAGCTGCGCGATCTCGTCCGTCCCCAGCCGGCTGGCCATCAGGGAGCGATCGATCTCGTCCTGCATGTTGCCGCGCAGGTCCCAGGCCATGGCCTTGAGCCAGGCCACCGAGTCGACCGGGGTCCAGGGCTCGATGGCGTAGTCGTTGGTGAGGGCCAGCGCCGCGTACTCGACGGAGATGTCGGACGGGGCACGGTCCTTGAGGTACGCGTTGACACCCTCGGCGTAGGACTGGAGGTTCTTCTTGGTGTCCGCCGACAGGACCTTGTCGTATTCCTCCTGGGCGACCCGGCGCCAGCCCAGGGTGCGGAGGAAGGCGTCGGTGTCGACCTGGCTCTTGCCGAACATCTCGGACAGACGACCGGCCGTCAGGTGGCGGCGGACGTCCATCTCGTAGAAGCGGTCCTGCGCCTGGACGTAGCCCTGGGCGCGGAAGAGGTCGGCCTCGTTGTCGGCGTAGATCTGCGGGACCCCGTAGGAGTCGCGCTTGACCTCGACGGGGGCGGAGAGCTTGTCGAGCCTGAGGGTGCCGGTGGTCTGCGGGTACGAGCCCCGGACGGTGTCGACGCCCCAGTACGCGCCGTACCCGACGCCCGCGACCAGCGCGAGAACCAGGGCGAGAACGATCAGACGGGCGCGCCGCCCCTTCTTCTTGGCAGGGGGCGCGGTCGTGTTGGAGGGCATCGCTGTCCTTCGAGGGGCAGGGTGGTCCTGGAGTACAGGGTGGTCCTGGAGTACGGGAGCAACCTTAGGCGCAGCGCCGGGAGGCCCCGGACGCGGTATCAGGAAGAGAACCGTACTCACCGGTACTGATGTGCGATCAGCCATCGGGAAGGCATCAAGAACGCGTTAAAGTTTAGGTAAGGTAACGAAGTACCCGTCCCCGGCGCCGGAGGAACGATCCGGCGGAGGCCGGGCTGCGCCCGAGGGGAAGGAACGGCCACTGACTGTCCACCAGCTCAATGAACTCCTGCTCATCTGCTCGCTCGTGCTGCTCATCGCTGTCGCGGCGGTGCGGATCTCGTCCCGGAGCGGGCTGCCCAGCCTGCTGCTCTACCTCGGGATCGGGGTCGCCATGGGGCAGGACGGCATCGGCAACGTCGCCTTCGACAACGCCGAACTGACCCAGGTGATCGGCTACGCCGCACTCGTGGTGATCCTGGCCGAGGGCGGTCTGGGCACCAAGTGGAAGGAGATCAAGCCCGCGTTGCCCGCGGCGGTCATGCTGTCGACCGTCGGCGTCGCGGTGAGCGTGGGCATCACGGCGACGGCCGCGCACTATCTCGTCGGCCTGGACTGGCAGCCGGCCCTCATCATCGGTGCCGTCGTCTCCTCCACCGATGCCGCCGCCGTCTTCTCCGTTCTGCGCAAGGTCCCGCTGCCCACCCGGGTCACCGGCGTCCTGGAGGCCGAGTCCGGCTTCAACGACGCCCCGGTCGTCATCCTCGTCGTCGCCTTCTCCACCGTCGGACCCATCACCTCCTGGTACGTCCTCGTCGGCGAGATCGCCCTCGAACTGGCCATCGGCGCCGCCATCGGCCTGGCCGTCGGCATCATCGGCGCCTTCGGACTGCGCCGTATCGCCCTGCCGGCCTCGGGCCTCTACCCGATCGCTGTCATGGCCATCGCCATCACCGCGTACGCCGCCGGGGCCATCGCCCACGGTTCGGGCTTCCTGGCCGTCTATCTGGCCTCGATGGTGCTCGGCAACGCCAAGCTGCCGCACGCCCCCGCCAACCGCGGCTTCGCCGAGGGCCTCGGCTGGATCGCCCAGATCGGCATGTTCGTCCTGCTCGGTCTGCTCGTCGCCCCGCACGAGCTGATCAACGACTTCTGGCCGGCCATCATCATCGGTCTCGTCCTCACCATGCTCGCGCGGCCCATGGAGGTCTTCGTCAGCCTCCTTCCCTTCCGTATCCCCTGGCAGGAGCAGGCCCTGATGTCCTGGGCCGGCCTGCGCGGAGCCGTTCCGATCATCCTCGCCACCATTCCGATGGTGTCCGGGGTCGCGGGCAGCGAGCGGATCTTCAACATCGTCTTCGTGCTGGTCGTCGTCTACACCCTGATCCAGGGCCCGACCCTGCCCTGGCTGGCCAAGGCCCTCAAGCTCGGCCGCCGGGCCGACGCCGCCGACCTCGGCGTCGAGTCCGCACCCCTGGAGCGGCTGCGCGGCCACCTGCTGTCCGTGGCGATCCCGGAAGGCTCCCGGATGCACGGTGTCGAGATCTCCGAACTCCGGCTGCCCGCCGGCGCCGCCGTCACCCTGGTCGTCCGCGACGAGAAGAGCTTCGTCCCCGCCACCGACACCATGCTGCGCCGGGGCGACGAACTGCTCGTCGTCGCCACCGACCCGGTCCGCGACGCCGCCGAGAACCGGCTGCGCGCGGTCGACCAGGGCGGCAAGCTCGCCGGCTGGCTCGGCACCAGCGGGGCCACCGCGCTCACCATCCAGGAACACGAGGGCCCCTTCCGGAACCCGCTCCGGAAGGCCGGCTGACCTCGGACAGCTCTCCGGACGCCCCCCGGGGTGCCTGTCGTATGAAGCCCTCTCCCGGGTCTTCACACGGCAGTCGCCCCGGCCCGGTGAGAGCGGCCCCCGCGCCCCTGTCCCCCGGACGGACGGTGCCGTCCGCCGGGTACGGCCTTGAACGTTTTCCCCTCTCGGGGACCCCACCCGGCTGTACCATGCAAGCAACACCTGATCGAACCAACTCTGCCTGACGCAGAGCTGGCGCGACCGTATGGCGGCCGAGGCGTCTCCACCGTGGAGCCCGGTATCTACCGCAGTTCCGCGCAAGAGGACAGCTCTCGGCGAGCCCGCGCCACGCGTGCACGGACCGCTACCAGGCGGCAGAAAGGCATGGACCGTGGCGTCCACGGTCGTCTCCGAGAAGCGGCCCGGTTACGGGCAGCTGCTGCGCACTCCCGGCGCACTCTCCTTCCTGCTCCCCGGCTTCGCCGCCCGGCAGCCGTTCGCGATGCTGACCATCGGCATCGTGCTACTCGTCCAGCACACCACCGGCTCCTACGGCAGCGCCGGTGCCGTCGCCGCCGTGACCGGCGTCTCCATGGCGCTGTTCGCCCCGCAGAGCGGCAAGCTGGCCGACCGTTTCGGCCAGCGGGCCGTACTCCTCCCCGGTGTGCTCGTCCACGCCGCCTCCGTCTCTTTTCTCGTCGCACTCGCGCTCGCCGGCGCCCCGCTGTGGGGCCTGTTCCTCGCGGCCGTGCCCGCCGGCGCCTCGGTGCCCCAGGTCGGACCGATGGTCCGGGCCCGCTGGGCGGCCGTCCTCGGAGGAACCGCCCCGGGGGAGACCTCCGGAAAGGGCATGTCGCTGCTTCCGACGGCCGCCGCCTTCGAGTCGGTGACCGACGAGTTCACCTTCGTCATCGGCCCTGTCCTCGCCACCGCCCTGTGCACCGGCGTCCACCCGGCCGCCGGTCTCGTCACCGAGGCCACGCTCACCCTGGTCGGCGGTCTGCTCTTCGCCGCCCAGCACTCCACCCAGCCCCCGCACGGCCTCACCCTCACCGGCCAGGGCGACGCCGAGCCGCGCCGCTCGGCCCTCTCGGTGCCGGGTGTCCGTGTTCTCGCCATCGCCTTCCTGGGAATCGGCTCGGTCTTCGGCGGCATGCAGGTGTCCGTCACCGCCTTCGCCGGGGAGATCGGCAACCCGGGCATCAACGGTGTGCTTTACGGCGTCTTCGCCGCCGGCAACATGCTCGCCGGCATCGCCATGGGCGCCATCGCCTGGAACGTCGGCCCGCGCCGCCGACTGCTCCTCGGCTACACCGGTCTGGCCATCACTGCCTCCCTTCTCTGGTCCGCGCACTCGGCCCCGCTGCTCGGCGCGCTCGGTCTGGTCGTGGGTCTCTTCATCGCCCCGGCCCTGATCAGTGGCTTCACGATCATCGAGACCCTGGTCCCGGCCTCCGCCCGCACCGAGGCCTTCACCTGGCTGACCGGCGCCGTGGCACTGGGCCAGGCCGGTGCCGTCACCGTCGCCGGACAGCTCGCCGACGCCCACGGCGCGAGCACCGGATTCCTGGTGCCGATGGCGGGCACACTGCTCGCCCTCGCCACCCTTGTCGCCCTCCGCTCGCACCTGGAACCCCGGGAATCGGGCCGGGTCACGGCACATGGCATCGGTCACCGAGTCCCGGTGTCGGTGGACTGAACCGACGGAATACGTCACTATGGATCGTCGTTAGCACTCGATGAGTGTGAGTGCCAGGAGGAAGACAAGTGCCGACCTACCAGTACCAGTGCACCGAGTGCGGCGAGGGCCTCGAGGCGGTGCAGAAGTTCACGGATGACGCTCTGACCGAGTGCCCGAACTGCAAGGGACGCCTGAAGAAGGTGTTCTCCGCGGTCGGCATCGTGTTCAAGGGTTCCGGCTTCTACCGCAACGACAGCCGCGGCTCGTCGTCCAGCAGCACGCCGGCCTCGTCGAAGTCCACCTCTTCGACCTCGTCGTCCACCTCCACGTCGTCGACGCCTTCCTCGTCCTCGGACTCGAAGCCCGCGACCTCGTCGAGCACCTCGGCGGCCTGACCCGCCGCTCGCCCGATCCATCCGATGCCCTGCCGCCCCGCGCGGCGGGGCATTCGGCATTCCCGCGGTCCTGTCCGATTCCGGCTCCCGGCCCGCCGGAAACACGCCACCGTTCCCCGGAACCCGCCTAGGGTGACCGCATGACGGCGCAGACGGCGGACTCGTTCGCGGACATCGGTGTGATCGGCGGCTCAGGGTTCTACTCCTTCCTGGACGATGTGACGGAGGTGTCGGTCGACACCCCGTACGGCAGTCCCAGCGACTCCCTCTTCCTCGGCGAGCTCGCCGGCAGACGGGTCGCCTTCCTGCCCCGGCACGGCCGCGACCACCGTGTGCCACCGCACCGGATCAACTACCGCGCCAACCTCTGGGCCCTGCGCTCCGTGGGCGTGCGCCAGGTCCTCGGGCCGTGCGCGGTGGGCGGACTGCGCGAGGAACACGGTCCCGGCACCCTCGTCGTGCCCGACCAGCTCGTCGACCGGACGAAGAGCCGCGCGCAGACCTATTTCGACGGCGCACCGCTTCCGGCGGCCTGGGGCGGGGCCGTACCGAACGTGGTGCACGTGACCTTCGCCGACCCCTACTGCCCGGACGGGCGCCAGGTGGCCCTGAAAGCCGCCCGGGGACGAGGCTGGGACCCGGTGGACGGCGGCACACTGGTCGTCGTCGAAGGGCCCCGCTTCTCCACACGCGCCGAGTCGCGGTGGCATGCGGCCGCGGGCTGGTCGGTGGTCGGCATGACCGGCCACCCCGAGGCCGTACTCGCCCGGGAACTGGGACTCTGCTACACCTCCCTCGCTCTGGTGACGGATCTGGACGCGGGCGCGGAGACGGGGGACGGCGTCTCGCACGCCGAGGTGCTTCGCGTGTTCGGCGAGAACATGGGCCGGCTGCGCGAGGTGCTCTTCGACGCGGTCGGAGCACTGCCCGCGACCGTCGACCGGGACTGCCTGTGCACACGGGCACACGACGGATGGGACCTGGGCATCGAACTGCCGTGATCACGCGGGCCGGGATTCGAGCCGGCCCGCGGGAACCGGACTGGCTCAAGCGTCACCGATCCCGCCTCGCGTCGGCAATCGCTCGCCAGGGTGAGGAAGTTATCCACAATCGCGTGGTCGTCCACAGGCCCGCGCGGGATCTCGACGAATGCGGGACGGTGAGTGCGGTTCGCCGGAGATTCCGGTGAACGGCTCGTCCACGACAGGCGGTTGCGCGATGACCACGGACTCCTGCTCCCCTCACACCGGCACCTCGGTGCCCGCGCCCCTCGGGGTGCCGCCCTTCGATCCGCTGCGGGTACGCGGCACACGGCTCCGGCTGAGCCGGGCGCTGCGGCGCCGGCGCCGAGCTTCCGCCACGGTCCTGGCGGTGACCGCGGCCGCCCTCGCGGCCACCGGCGCGACCGGTGCCGAGGGCCTGGCCCCACGGTCCACTCCCCCACCCGTGCGCGAGCGGCATCGGCCGGCCCCGGTGCCGCTGGTGTCCGCCCCGGTGCGGATCGCCGACGCCGAGACCGTCCGGCTGCTGCGGCCGGGCGACCGGGTGGACGTGATCGCCGCGCCCGCCGGGCCGATGGGAGGCGGGGGCGAGGCCCGGGTCGTGGCCTCGGGCGCCCGGGTGACCGAAGTGCCGCGGGCGGGCGGGACCCGTCCGGACGGCGGGGCGCTGATCGTCCTCTCCGTTCCGCGGGCGACGGCGGCCGCGCTCGCCGGGGCGGGCATCACCTCTTCATTGGCGGTGACGCTGTGCTGACGCACGCCGGCCGCAGGCCGCACGATCGTCCCGTGTGCACGGACCGGATGCCGCCGCGCCGGTCGCGGTCCCATGGCTCCGCATGCCGGTGGGCACATGACGCAAGGCCTCGTGCGGGCCGAGAGGAAGGAAAAGGTGCCGGGAGGCCGCCATGCCTTCCTGACGTGCGGGAACGTGAACGACCTGGTCGCGCGGCCCGGTCGCGGGTCCCGGCCCCGGCGGTGATGGCGGCGGGAGTGGTCCCGCTGGGGACACTGGGGACAAAGGGACGCACCCCACCTCGTGACCGGCGGCTCGCGTCGGTGTCAGAGGTGGTGCGGCGGCTTCTCGTCGAGGAAGCGCGCGAGGTCGGCGGCGCCTGCGTCGCCGGCCGGAGGCCGCTCGCCCCACCCGCGGTCCGTGTCGTCCGCGGACTGCTGGTCCAGCGGATCGTCGAAGATCAGTTTCGGCTTCGGCCGCGATGCGGGAGCGGAGCCGGTCCGATTCTCTGCTCGCGGACCGTGTGCGGGGGCGGTGCTCATGTACTCAGGGTACGCCGGACCGCCCGGCCCGCCCCGGCCCGATCCGGGTGCTTCCGGTCACCGGTCGGGTCACCGGTCCTTGGGGTCGAGCAGCCACAGGCCGAGGACCACGAGGAACGACAGGACGAGGAATCCGGCCCCCCACCAGGCCGTACCGGTGTTTCCGATCATCCATTCGTCGACGAGGATCGTCAGGCCCCACAGCTGTCCGACGACCACGGTGAGGGCAAGGGTCAGACGGGCGGAGAGCTTCGCGGAGCGCTCGGGTTCCTGCTCGAATCCGGCGCCGGGGCCCGGGCCGGTGTGCCGGATCCTCGGGTCCCCGTATCCACTGGTGGGACGGATCTGGGGGTAGCGCTCGCGGACCGGCCGGTTCAGCCGGGGCTGGGCGCTGCCGGGGGTGTACGCGGGGCTCGGTGCGGTGTCGCCCGCGGGCACACGCGGCGGCTCGGGGACAGGTTCGGGGGCACCCGGGTCCTTGGGAAAGGGGGTGTCGGTCACGTCCGCTCGCTCCTCTCGGTTCGGGCGGCACCCGGGCAGAAGCGGAAGGCATTGTCCTGTTCGCGGCACAGACCCTCCTCGACGCTCTCGCCGGACCGTGCGGTGCCGATGGCCCACACGCTGCCGTCGGCCTGTTCGAGCAGGACCACCTTCGGCAGCGGTCGCGGCGGCGGGCCGGCGGCGACTTCTCCCGTACGGGCGTCGAAGATCCCCTCGTGGCAGGGGCAGTACAGCTCGCCCTCGCTGCCCCGGTCCTTGCGCCACAGGACCGCGCACGCCAGGTGGGTGCAGACGGCCGAGTAGCCCTTGAGGGTGCCGTCGGTCATCCGGAAGGCGATGGCCCGGTCCTCGTCGCCGGGGTAGCGGAAGGCGAGGGATTCGCCGGGCAGGAGACGGTCGGTCACCTTCTTCGGTTCGGGTCGGGTCTCACTGTCGCCGTGCCGGTGGAGGATGCCGGAGGCTACGGCGATCCCGCCGACGGCCAGGCCGCCGGAGACGGTGGCGACGATGCGCAGGTAGTCGCGGCGGGTGGAGAGGGAGTCGGCGGAGATCCGGTCGCGCAGGGCCTGCCGGGCCGTGTCGGTCCGCTCCGGGCCGGCGCCGGATCCCGGGCCGGGGTCAGGGTCGGCGGGCGGCTGTTCGGTGGTGCTCATCGGACATCCACTCCGTTGACTTCGACGATGGGCAGACCTCCGGGCACGGGCCACTGGACCTTGTCGGCGGGGACGACCATCGCCACTCCGGTGGAGACGGTCGAGGCCCCGAAGGTGAAGGAGTCGGCGACCTGCACACCGGGTCGTTCGGAGCGGAGCTCGTCGAGGGTCCCGTAGAAGAGGGCGCCGGTGGGGCAGACGGTGGCGCACATGGGGGCGAGACCGTGGGCGGTGCGGTCGTAGCAGAGGTTGCACTTCATCTGGAGCTTCGCCTGGAGGTCGATCTTCGGGACCCCGAAGGGGCAGGCGTTGACGCAGTTGGCGCAGCCGATGCAGCGGGTGGTGTCGGCCTGCTGCACCACGCCGTCGGCGGTCACCAGGATCGCGTCGGCGGGGCAGACCTCGGCGCAGGGGGCGACCGGGTCCTCGCAGTGCATGCAGACGGTGGGAAGGGAGGCGACGGAGCGTCCTTCGTCGGTGTAGTCGAGGTGGATCATCGACTTGCCGCGGTGGGAGTCGCATTCGCGGCAGGCGGAGACACATGCCTGGCAGCCGATGCAGCGGCCAGGGTCGATGAAGATCGTGCGGCCCATCATGTGCGGCGTCAGCTCCTCTCCGAGGTGCCACGGCCCTGGGAGGACGTGGGCGGCAGGGGGTCGTCGCGGGAGACCTGGGCCTCTGGGTAGGCGACCTGGCCGGGGCCGGTGGGCGGTTCGGGGACGAAGTCGACCCGCTCGGCGGCTTCGATGCGGGCGGCGCAGACCTTGTACTCGGGGATCTTGGAGCGGGGGTCGAGGGCGTCGATGGTCAGCGCGTTGGCGGAGGTGGGCACGGGCCAGTGGTAGGGGATGAAGACGGTGTCGGGCCGGATCGCCTCGGTGACCAGGGCGGGGAAGACCTCGCTGCCCCGGCGGGTGACGACGCGGACCGGGTCGCCGTTGCGGAAGCCGTGGGCGGGGTGGACCTCGACCCAGGGGCGGGGGGTCTGTTCGACGAGGGCGCCCAGGCGGCGGGTCTGGTTGCCGGAGAGGTAGTGGGCGACGGTGCGTCCGGTGGTGAGGGAGAGGGGGTACTCCTCGCTGTACGGGTCCATGGGCGGGTGCCATTCGACGACCTGCATATGGATCTTGCCGTCGGGGTGGTAGGAGCGGCCGTCCTCGAAGAGGCGGGGTGTGCCGGGGTGGTCGAGGGACGGGCAGGGCCAGACCATGCCGCCGGTCTCCTCCAGGCGTTCGTAGGTGATGCCGAAGTAGTCGTTGACCGTGCCGGCGGAGGCGGTGCGCAGCTCGTCGAAGAGGGTGCGGGAGTCGGGGAAGTCGAACTTGTCGCCGGAGCCGAGCCGTCTGGCGAGCTCGCACATGACCCAGGTGTCGGTGCGGACTCCGGCGGGGGGTTCCTGGGCCTTGTTGTGCTTGACGACCCGGGCTTCGGCGTTGGCCATGACGCCGTCGTCCTCGGCCCAGACGGTGACGGGGAAGACGACGTGCGCGTTGGCGGCGGTCTCGGAGAGGAAGAAGTCGAATTGAGCGTGGAACTCGAGGGTGTCGTATCCGTCCTTCACGGTGGCGTAGTGGGGAAGGGACACGAAGGGGTTGTTGCAGATGCCGATGAGGCCGCGGATCTCCTGGCGCTGCATCTGCCACACCATTTCCATCATGGAGGTGCCGGCGGGCGGGAGTTCGGATTCCTCGATGCCCCAGATCTCGCAGATCTGGCGGCGGTGTTCGGGGTTGGTGATGGAGCGGCCGCCGGGCAGCAGGTCGGCCTTCTGGCCGTGCTCGCGCCCGCCTTGGCCGTTGCCCTGGCCGGTGAGGGTGCCGTAGCCGGCGCCGGGGCGGCCGATGTTCCCGGTGGCGACGCACAGGTTGATGATCGACAGACAGTTCTCGACGCCCTGGGAGTGGTGTTCGACGCCTCGGGCGTGCCAGGCCATGGCGCGGTCGACGCTGCCGAAGGCGCGGGCGACCTGGACGATCTGTTCTTCGGGGACACCGCAGATCTCGGCGGCGCGGGAGGGCGGGTACGCGGCGACGGTCCGTTTCACCTCCTCCCAGCCGGTGGTGTGGGCGGCCAGGTACGCCTCGTCGGTGAGGCCCTCGGCGACGATGACGTGCAGGACGGAGTTGAAGAAGGCGGAATCGGTTCCGGGCTTGAGCGCCACATGGATGTCGGCGGTGCGGGCGACGGCCGTCTCGCGGGGGTCGACGATGATCAGGGTCGCGCCGCGGTCCCGGGCTCCCCACACGTACTGGGTCATCACGGGGAAGCACTCGCCGACGTTGGAGCCGGCGATGAGCAGGCATTCGGTGCGGAGCATGTCGGAGAACGGGTTGCCGGCCCGGTCGATGCCGAAGGCGAGTTTGTTGGCTCCGGCGGCGGAGACCATGCACAGCCGGCCGTTGTAGTCGACGTGCCGGGTCTTGAGGGCGACCCGGCCGAACTTGCCGACCAGGTAGGTCTTCTCGGAGAAGAGGCTGGCCCCGCCGAGCAGTCCGAAGGCGTCGTTGCCGTGCGCGGACTGGATGCGGCGGATCTCGGAGACGGTGAAGTCGAGCGCCTCGTCCCAGCCGACCTCGCGGAAGGGCTGGTCGCGGCTCTGCCGCAGCAGTGGGGAGGTGAGCCGGTCGGGGTGGTTGACCTGCTGGTAGGCGTTGATGCCCTTGGGGCAGAGGCGCATCCGGTTGATGTCGTGGTTGCGCGGTTCGACGCCGAAGACCTTCCCGCCGCTGTCGACGCGGAGATACATGCCGCACTGCACGCCGCAGAAGCAGCAGTGGGTGGGGACGAGGGTCTCGCCGTTCTGGTCGGCGTGCCAGCGGTCGGCGGGGATGCCGCCGGCCTCGCGGAAGTCCCGGGTGCCGGGTGGCGCGACGGACGGGCCGAGAGGGGGCGGGGAGTTCACTTGTAGCCCTCCTTGACGTGGGAGAGGTAGGCGCCGCCCCGCAGGACGCGCTTGCAGCGGGGGCAGTACTCGGCCCATTCGTCGAAGTCGAGCCGCAGGTCGCGCATGGTGCCCCGGAGATTCTCGACGTAGGGGGCGGTGTCGATGGGTTCGCCGCAGCGGCGGCAGGACAGGAGCCCGGCGCCGGTCTCGTCGGCGATGAGCGTGCCGTCCTTGGTGTGGGCGGTGTACTTGAACAGCTGCATGCCCACGGCCGCCGGGCGCTGGACGATGTGGAAGAACTTCCCGAAGGGGATGTAGATGAGGGTGAAGACCACCGCCGCCATGTGCAGGATCGCCAGGACCTGGTAGCCGCCGCCGTGCAGGAAGATCGCGGAGAAGGTGAGCAGCAGTCCGGTGACGGCGATGACGATGAGAGCGATGAGGGGGACCATGTCGTACGCGAAGCGCTGGCCGGTGACGGCGCCGCGGTCCTTCATACGGCGCCACAGGAAGTAGCAGGCGCCGGGGATGACGAGGACGGCGGCGATGTCCAGGCCGTGGAACATGAGCCAGCCGACGACGCTCAGCGAGTCGAAGCCGATGATCTTGAAGCCCCAGATCCGCATCTCGTAGCCGGGCCCCGCGCCGGTGGACGAGGTGAAGGTGAACCAGCCCCAGGTCAGCGGGAAGGTGATCAGGGCGGCCAGGACGCAGCCCCAGAAGATCAGCTGGTGGGCGGCCCAGCGGGCGTGGGAGCGGGCACCGAGGAACTTCTGGAAGCCGAGGTAGGTGGCGATCATCCTGGGCAGCGCGGTGGGCGCCTTGCGGAAGTTCCGGGCCGAGAAGAGAGCGCGCCAGCCCTGGGTGAACAACCGCCGGGCGCCCGGGGCGGAGACCCAGACGGTGTAGCGGTAGGCCACACCGAAGGCGAGGAAGACGGTGGCGACCGCGTACGGAAGGAGGGCGGAGTCGAAGTCGCTGAGCAGCCGGCTGCCGAAGACGATCGCGAGGATCAGCAGGACGGCGACGGCGGCTCCGGCGAGAACGGCCCGGCGGCGCACGTGCACGGGGGTCCGCGGCGGCCGGTCCCCGTGGGCGGGCGGGGATTCGGCCGGGGTGGGCGGGGGATCCGAGGGGGCCTGCTGTGACTCGATCACGCAGCCACACTAGGGCGATAGATCACCCTTTCGCCCGTTTTGAGGTGCGGGCGAGTGAGCGGAGGTGCTCAGACGGCGTAGAGCCCGTGCGACTGGAAGACGGCGCGCGCGGTGCTCAGTTGCGCCGGAGTCGGCGACGGAATGTTACGGAGGGGAAAAGGTCTGGCGAGTGCTCGCCATTTCGCCTCACCGAGCTTGTGAAAGGGCAGAATGTCCACACGGGAGACATTTCCGAGGGCGCTCGCGAAGGCGGCGATTCCCTCGAGGTTGGCGGCGGCGTCGGTCAGTCCGGGTACGAGGACGAAGCGGACGTGGATCTCCTTGCCGAGACCGGCGAGACGGCGTGCGAAGTCCAGGGTCGGCTGGACCGGACGGCCGGTGATCTTCTTGTACGTGTCCGGGTCCCAGGACTTGATGTCGAGAAGCACCAGGTCGGTGTCGCGCAGCAGGGCGTCGGTGGCACGGGCGCCGAGGAAGCCCGAGGTGTCGAGGGCGGTGTGCAGTCCGAGTTCGTGCTTCAGCCGGTGCAGCAGTTCGCCGGTGAAGACGGGCTGGAGCAGGGGTTCGCCGCCCGAGACGGTGGCCCCGCCGCCGGAGGCCGCGATGAAGCGGGTGTACTCGCCCGCTTCGGCGATCACGTCGTCGGCGGAGGTGCGGGTGCCGTCACGCATCCGCCAGGTGTCGGGGTTGTGGCAGTACAGGCAGGTCAGCGGACAGCCGGAGAGAAAGGTGACGAAGCGGGTGCCGGGACCGTCGACGCCCGTGGACAGGTCCCAGGAGTGGAGGAATCCCGAGGAGGTCCGGTGGGTCGCGGCGGCAGCCGGTGTCGCCGGTGTTGCGGGTGTCGCAGGGAGGGGTGGCAGGTCCGAGCGGGTCGGTGCGGTCATGGCAGGGCCTCCTGTCCAGAGAGGAGCGAGAGACGTGAAGGACGAGAGCGTGCGGGATGTGACGGGGAGGCTCGCGCGGCTCCGGGGCCCGGGTGAGGGCCGGGACATACGGGGCTCGGAGCCGCGCGGGCGGGCCGGGGACCGGCCGGTGTGAGGGCCGGCCGGGGCGCCTTCGGGTGCCGCGCCGGCCGGGCCACCTGGGCCGTCTGGGCCGGATCAGGGAGCGGGATCCTGATGCTCCGGGTCCCAGGCGGCGAAGGGAGAGGTACGTGGCCGGGGCGGCCGGTGACGAGACCGGCGGCCGTGGGCCGGGATACCGGGAGCCCGGTGTGATCGGCATGGTTTCGTCCGGGGTCACAGGGAGCCGTGGAAGGTGCGGTTCAGGACGTCGAGCTGCTGCTCGCGGGTGAGTCGGACGAAGTTCACCGCGTATCCGGAGACCCGGATGGTGAGCTGCGGATACTTCTCCGGGTGTTCCATGGCGTCCGTCAGCACCTCGCGGTCGAGGACGTTGACGTTCATATGGAAGCCGTCGGCCGCCGTGTAGCCGTCGAGGATGCCGGCGAGGTTGGCGATCCGTTCCTCGGGAGTGCGGCCGAGGCCATCCGGGGTGACGGTGCTGGTCAGCGAGATGCCGTCCTCGGCGTGCTCGTAGGGAAGCTTGGCGACGGACAGAGCCGAGGCGACCCAGCCGTGGGTGTCGCGGCCGTTCATCGGGTTGGCGCCTGGGGAGAACGGCTCGCCGGCGCGGCGCCCGTCGGGGGTGTTCCCCGTCTTCTTGCCGTAGACGACATTGGAGGTGATGGTCAGGACGGACTGGGTGTGTTCGGCGTTCCGGTAGGCCGGGTGCTTGCGGACCTTCCGCATGAACTCTTCGACCAGCCGGACCGCGATCTCGTCGGCGCGTTCGTCGTTGTTGCCGTACGCCGGGTAGTCGCCCTCGATGTCGTAGTCGGTGACCAGGCCGGTCTCGTCGCGCAAGGCGGTGACCCGGGCGTACTTGATGGCGGACAGGGAGTCGACGGCCACCGAGAGGCCGGCGATCCCACAGGCCATGGTGCGGCGTACGTCGCGGTCGTGGAGCGCCATCTCGAGCCGCTCGTAGGCGTACTTGTCGTGCATGTAGTGGATGACGTTCAGCGCGTGGACGTACACGCCGGCCAGCCACTCCAGCTGCGCGTCGAACTTGCGCAGCACCTCGTCGTGGTCGAGCACGTCGGAGGTGACGGCGCCGGTGTCGGGGCCGACCTGGAGGCCGGACCGTTCGTCGCGGCCGCCGTTGATCGCGTAGAGGAGGGTCTTGGCGAGGTTCACCCGGGCGCCGAAGAACTGCATCTGCTTGCCGACGGGCATCGCGGAGACGCAGCAGGCGATGGCGGTGTCGTCGCCGAAGCGGGGCCGCATCAGCTCGTCCGACTCGTACTGCACGGAGGAGGTGTCGATGGAGACCCGGGCGCAGAACTCCTTGAAGCCCCGGGGAAGTCGGGGCGACCAGAAGACGGTCATGTTCGGCTCGGGGGCCGGGCCGAGGTTGTACAGGGTCTGCAGATAGCGGAAGGAGGTCCGGGTGACCAGAGGACGGCCGTCCTCGCCGAGGCCGGCGAGGGACTCGGTGACCCAGGTCGGGTCGCCGGAGAAGAGCTCGTCGTACTCGGGGGTGCGCAGGAAGCGGACGATACGCAGTTTGACGATGAAGTCGTCGACGAGTTCCTGGGCCTGTTCCTCGGTGAGGCGGCCGGCGTCGAGATCGCGCTGGAGATAGACGTCGAGGAAGGTGGAGGTGCGGCCCAGGGACATCGCGGCGCCGTTCTGCTCCTTCACGGCGGCGAGGTAGGCGAAGTAGAGCCACTGGATGGCTTCGCGGCCGGTCGTGGCGGGGCCGGAGATGTCGTGACCGTACGCGGCGGCCATGGTCTTCAGCTCGCCGAGGGCGCGGATCTGTTCGGCCAGTTCCTCGCGCAGCCGGAGGGTCTCCTCCAGTGAACGGCCGTCGGCGGGAGGGGAGTCGAGTTCTGCCTTCTCCTCGTGCTTCACCTCGATGAGGCGGTCGACGCCGTAGAGCGCGACGCGGCGGTAGTCGCCGATGATGCGGCCCCGGCCGTAGGCGTCGGGGAGTCCGGTGACGATGCCCGCTTTGCGGGCGGCGCGTATCTCGGGGGTGTAGGCGTCGAAGACGCCGGCGTTGTGGGTCTTGCGGTACTCGGTGAAGACCTTCTCCAGTTGTGCGGAGACCGGGTAGCCGTAGGTCCGCAGGGCGCCGGCGACCAGGCGCCAGCCGCCGTTCGGCATGATCGCGCGCTTGAGCGGGGCATCCGTCTGGAGGCCGACGATCAGTTCCTTGTCGCGATCGATGTAGCCGGGAGCGTGGGCGGTGATGGTGGAAGGGATGTCGTACGCGATGTCGAGGACGCCCTTGGCCCGTTCTTCCGGGAACTTGTCCGTGATCGTCTTCCAGACGGCGGTGGTCCGCTCGGTGGGCCCGGCGAGGAAGGAGGAATCGCCTTCGTAGGGGGTGTAGTTCTGCTGGATGAAGTCGCGTATGTCGATGGCGTCCCGCCACAGACCGCCCTTGAAGCCTTTCCAGGCCCGCTCGTTCACCGTCATCGCCGCAGGGGTCGCAGTCACTGCCCGCACCGCCTTCTCGCTCTCGATCGCCGTCGCGTCGCCGTGTCGCCCGCCGCCCGGTCGGTGCCCGAGAGCGCCGGCGGGGCGAGGGCCGATGCCCGCACGAGTGTGGTGCGCACGGGTGCGGACACCGGTGCGAGGACGTACGCTCCGGCTCGTTGCCTGGGTCCATTGCACTCCGTTCGATCGATCGGAGAAGGTCGGCAATGGTCACCAGTGGATGGCCGTTGGTCCTGTCCCGGACCTGTGCGAAGGCCCCGCTCGGGTGGGGCCGTTCGCGGACCGTCGCCAGGTCGTACGGCAGGACGGGGGCGGGGGCCAGGGGGGCCAGGGAGGGGACGACGGGGCGGGGCGGGGCCGATGCCCGCCCCGCCCCGGCTCGCCCCGGCGTCCTGTCGGGGCGGGATGGTCAGCTGGGGGCCTCGGCGTTCCTGCGGGCGTAGAACCACCAGGCCACGAGCACACAGCTGAGGTAGAAGGCGACGAAGCCCCACATCGCGCTGGTCACGGCCACGGAGCCGAAGAGGGCCGGGATGAAGAAGAAACCGTAGGCGGCGATGGCCGAGGTGAAGCCGGTGACCGCGCCCGACTCCATCTCCGCCTGCTTCAGGGCCCGGGCGTACTCCGGGGTGCCCTCGGTCAGGCCCTTCAGTCCGGTGCTGCGGAAGATCACCGGGATCTGGCGGAAGGTCGAGCCGTTGCCGATGCCCGAGAAGAAGAAGGCCGCGAGGAAACAGAGGAAGAAACCGGGGAACGAACCGCCGTCACCGCCCGAGGGAGGGAGGAACGAGATGACACCGACGATGGCGCCCGCCATGCCCACGAAGGACAGGATGGTCACCCGCGCGCCGCCCCACTTGTCGGCGATCCAGCCGCCCGCCCAGCGGGAAAGGGCGCCCACCGCCGGGCCCATCCAGGCGTAGGTGGCGACGGAGTAGTCCGGGAAGGTCGTCTTGATCAGCATCGGCAGGCCGGCGGCGAAGCCGATGAAGGAGCCGAAGGTGCCGACGTACAGCCAGGTCATCAGCCAGGTGTGCTTGCGCCGGAAGATGACCTTCTGTCGGCTGAACGGGGTGGCGGCCACCTTCAGGTCGTTCTGGCCGAACCAGGCGACGGCGGCGAGGACGAGCAGGACAGGCACCCAGAGGAAGGCCGCGTTCTGCAGATGGACCTCGGTGCCGTCCGCCTTGTGCTGGGCGGATCCGATCGCGATCACCGACCAGGTGATGACGATCGGGGTGAGCAGCTGGACGACCGAGACGCCGAGGTTGCCGAGACCGCCGTTGATGCCGGCGGCGCTGCCCTTCTTCGTCTTGGGGAAGAAGAAGCCGATGTTGGCGAGGGAGGAAGCGAAGTTGGCGCCGCCGATGCCGCACAGCGCGGCGATGGCCACCATCACGGCGTACGGGGTGTCCGCGTCCTGGATCGCGATGCCCAGCCAGATCAGCGGGACGACCAGGACCGCCGTGGACAGGGCGGTGAACCGGCGCTGGCCGACCATCGGGCCGAGGAAGGTGTAGAAGATCCGGGCCGTGCCGCCGGTCAGGCCGGGGATGGCCGTCAGCCAGAAGAGCTGGGAGGTGGAGTAGGAGAAGCCGACGTCCTTCAGGTTGGTCGCGGTGACCGACCACACCTGCCACACCACGAAGGCGACGAGCAGTGCGGGCACCGCGATCCACAGGTTGCGGGTGGCGACCCGCTTGCCGAAGGACCGCCAGAAGAGTTCGTTCTCCGGCTCCCAGTCCGTGATCGTCCTGCCGGGCCGGTACTGCTCCGTGTCGTAGGAGACGGATACGGGGCCGTCTTTCGTCGGGGTGTGATGGACTGCGGAACTCATGGCGTTTCCCTGGCTTCCCTGACTTCCCGAACATCCCCGGGGCGGGGCTGGCTCTGCCCTTCAGGCTCCGCCTGGTAGCCGAGGGCCGAGAGAGTCGATCGACGTCATCGGGCGCGGGCGTAGGTCCTGTGAAATCCGGGACGTAGGGCGGCCGTTCGGGGGCGGACGGCTCGGGCAGGACGGCCCGGGACGTGGTGCGCGGACGGTTCCGGGGACGGGCCGGTCGGCTCTGGCGGGAGTGGGGAGCGGTGCCCGCTGCCGGCGCGTGCCGCGCGCGCCTCTCGCGGCGGGTTCGCGCGGGCGGCCCGCTCCGCCTCACCCCGGGCGGAGGCGTGACGGCGACGGCGCCACAGCGGAGCGGAGTCAGGGTGCCGGTGGGGTGCGGGCGCGGGGCTCGGGTACGTAAGGGCCCCCGGGGAAAGGGACTTGTGGCCCTGCGGGGAGGGCCTAGCGGCGGGGGCGGCGGTCGGTGGGGCGGGCGTAACGTGAAACGTGGCACGGGGGGCCGTGGCGCCGTACGACACCGGCGTCACGGCCCCAGGCCACAGCCCCGGCGAGGAAGGGGAGCCGCACTCCTCGACCGTAGGAAGCCAGGCCCGCGCGGCGAGTACCGGCGGGCGGAGGCCACATCACTCAGGCGCTCGGCCGGACCGGATTGGTTTGGGTTGGCTTGAATAGGGCCGGATCGGGCTGGGTCAGGCCAGGCCAGGGAGTCGGCGGGCAGGGCTCGACGGTAGGGCGGACGCCCGCAGGGCTCAACTACAAAACCGGGGCCCGACCACAGAGCCCGGGCCCGGCGGCAGAGCAAGGCGCTTGGGGCCCGACACCGTGAAACGCCGATCCCGCAGGTGAGGGGGTACGGGCGGCGCTGATGTTCCATGGGGGAATGACGTTTCCGCCCCTGCTTCCCCTCACCGCCCGGCCTCGCGACGAGGCACACCGGGTCTCCACTCCGCTGGAGCTGATCTTCGACCTCTGTTTCGTGGTCGCCGTCGCGCAGGCCGGGGTCGAACTCGTCCACGCGGTCGTCGAGGGGCACGCCAGGTCCGGGATCGGCAATTACGTGATGATCTTCTGGGGCATCTGGTGGGCCTGGATGAACTTCACCTGGTTCGCCTCCGCGTACGACAACGACGATGTCGTCTACCGCCTCGTCACCCTCGTCCAGATCGCCGGTGTCCTCGTCTTCGCCGCCGGAGTGCCGAGCGCCTTCGAGTCGCACGACTTCCTCGTCGTCTACATCGGCTATGTGATCATGCGGCTCGCTCTCGCCTCCCAGTGGCTGCGGGCCGCGCGTCATGCCGTCGATCCCGCCGAGCGGAGGCTGTGCCGCCGTTACGCGACCGGTGTCCTGGCCTGTCAGGTCGGCTGGACGGGGCTCGTGCTGGCCCCGGTCGGCGCGCGGCCGTGGGTGTTCCTGGTGATGGCGCTCGCCGAGATGGCCGTACCGGTGTACGCGGAGAAGGACCTGCCCAGCCAGTGGCACCCGCACCACATCGCCGAGCGCTACGGCCTGTTCACGATCATCGTGCTCGGCGAGACGATCGCGGCGGCGACCGTCGCCGTGAAGTCGGGCGTACGGGAGCACGACGCCCTCGGCGAGGTCCTGCCGATCGCGGCCGGCGGGCTGCTGCTGGTCTTCGCCGCCTGGTGGATCTACTTCCTCGTCCCCGCCCACGACCGGCTCACCTCCAGCCGGCAGGGATTCCTGTGGGGGTACGGCCACTTCCTGATCTTCGCCTCGGCCGCCGCCATCGGCGCGGGCATCGAGGTCACGGTCGAGCAGGCCGTCGGCGGGACGCATCTCTCGGCCTTCGCCGCGGCCTCCGCGGTGACGATCCCGTCGGCTCTCTTCCTTCTCTGCGTATGGCTCCTGCACGCCCGTTACTTCAAGAAGGGCTTCGCCGAGCAGGCCGTTCTGCCGGCCGCCGCGTGCGCGATCCTGCTGTGTACGTTCGCCGGGCGCTGGGCCGTGCTCGCCGCGGGGCTCGTCGCCGCGTCGGCCGTCGCACTGGGCGTCTGGCTGACCGCCTCCGGGGCGGGGTCCGGGTCCGGGTCCACCGCTGGTTCCGATTCCCGCACCCCCTCCTGAGGGGCGGGGCGTCGGCGAGAATGCCGCGCATGATGTTCCGACTGCTGGGTCCGCTCACCGTTTCGGGGTCCCCCGTCGCCGGCGGGCCCCGGGTCCGGGCGTTGCTCGCGCTGCTGCTGCTCGACGCGGGGCGAGCGGTCGCCGCCGGACGGCTGGTCGACGGTCTGTACGGCGACACTCCCCCGGCCGGTGCCGCGAGCGCCCTGCAGTCCCAGGTCTCACGGCTGCGCCGGGCCCTCCCGGACGGGTTCGACGTCGAGCACTCCCCCGCCGGATACCGCCTGACCGCACCCGGCGCCGGGCCCGGAGGCGGCACCGGTCTCGGCACCGCCGTCTCCGCCGAGATGGTGGACGTGCTTCTCTTCGAACGGCTGGCCCGGGAGGGTGCCCGGGCCGCCTCGGCCGGCGAACCCGTACGGGCCGAAGCCTTGTTGCGTGAAGCCCTGGAGCTGTGGCGCGGCCCCGCTCTCGCGGACGTCCAGGACGCCCCGTACGCCCCGGGCCAGACCGCCCGGCTGGACGCCCTCCGGCTCGACGCACTGGAGGAGTGGGCCGCCGCACTGCTCGCCTCGGGCGGCGACCCCACCTCGCTCGCACGGGAGTTGGAAGCTGTCTCGGCCGCCCATCCGCTGCGCGAGCGGCTGCGCGCGCTCCAGATACGGGCGCTCGCGGGCGCGGGGCGGCAGGCACGGGCGCTCGCCGCGTACGAGGAGGTACGCGCGGCGCTCGCCGACGAGCTCGGCGCGGATCCGTCACCGGAGCTGGCCGCGGCGCATCTGGCCGTCCTGCGGGGTGAGCGGGACGCCAAGAGCCGGCCGGCCACCGCCCGTCCACTGCCCGCACCGCTCACCGAGTTCATCGGCCGCACGCCCGAACGGGAGCGGCTGCGTGGACTGTTGGCCGTCGCCCGTCTGGTCACCCTGGTCGGGCCGGGCGGCGCGGGCAAGACCCGGCTCGCGCTCGAAGGCGCACGGGAGGCGGCCGGGGTCGGAACCGGGGCAGGGGGCGGGCGGTGCGACGCGGTGTTCGTGGATGTGGGAGCGGTGGGGGCCGGTGAGGCGGCGGGGGCGTTCGCCCGCGCTCTGGGGGTACGGGACGCGACGCCCGACGCGCTCGCGCGGGCCCTCGCGGACCGGCCGGTGCTGCTCGTCGTCGACAACTGCGAGCACGTGGTGGCGGAAGTCGCTTTGCTGGTACGGACGTTGCTGACCGAATGCCTCGCGCTGCGGGCCCTCGCCACCAGCCGTGAGGCGCTCGGTCTCACGGGCGAGTCACTGCTGCCGCTCGGCGCGCTCGCGCCGGAGGCGGCGGTGGAACTGTTCGTACGCCGCGGGGCCGCCGCCCGGCCCGGCTTCACGGGGCACCCGCGGGTGACGGACGTCTGCGCGGCCCTGGACGGGCTGCCGCTGGCTCTCGAACTGGCGGCGGCGCGGCTACGGACCCTGTCCGTCGAAGAGCTGGCGGACCGGTTGGGCGAGCGACTGGGTGGGCCGTGGGACGGCCGGCGGGACCCGAGGCCGAGCGGACCGCCGAATGGACTGCCGGGCGGGTCGCCAGGTGGGCCGCTCGACGACCGCGACGATCGCTTCCGGCTGCTGTCCCGGGGCGATCGCACCGCGCCCGCACGGCACCGGACGCTCGCGGCGGTCGTGGAGTGGAGCTGGGAACTTCTCGACCCGGCCGAACGGCGGCTGGCGGCACGGTTCTCGGTGTTCCAGGGCGGGGCGACGTCCGGTGCCGTGGCCTCGGTCTGCGGTGTGGAACACGCCGACGCGGAGGATCTGCTGGCGTCTCTGACCGAGAAGTCGCTGATGGAAGCGGCGGTCGCGGACGGCGGGGCGGGGCCGGTCCGTTATCGGATGCTGGAGACCGTACGGGCCTACGCGGCTGGACAGTTGCCAGCCGGAGACCCGGCGCCCGCCGCGCACACCGCGCATTTCCTGGCCTTGGCGCGCGAGGCCGAGCCCGCGCTGCGGGGTCCCGACCAGCTCGGGCGGCTCGCCCTTCTCGACGCCGAGGAGCCGAACCTCCGCGCCGCCCTGCGCCGGGCCGTGGCGCACGCCCCCGAGGACGCGCTCCGTCTGGTGGCCGCCCTCACCTCGTACTGGTGGCTCCGCGGACTGCGCGGTCATGTCGCCGGGCTCGCGACGGCGCTCCTCGACGTGGTCGAGCGGACCGTTCTCGATCCGGCGGCTGCCGGACTCGGGGAGGAGTACGTGCTGTGTGCCCTCGCGGCGAACGCCCCCACTGCCCCCACTGCCCCGGCCGCCCCGACCGCCCCCGTCCCGACCGACCCCGCCGCCGCCGGTGGAACGCGCCCGGACCGGCTCGCGCGGGCCCGTGCACTGCTCGGCTCGCGCGTGGAGCCGTTGCGGCAGCCGTTCACCGCCTTCCTGTGGGCCACGACGGTCGGGCCCGAGGCGCGCCTCCCCGTCCCGGACGACGCCTGGTCGCGGGCGCTCGGGCAGGCGGGCCGGGGGCATCTGGCGCTCGAACGGGGCGACTTGGAGACGGCGCGGGCCGCGCTCACCGAGGCGCTCACCGGCTTCCGGGCGCTCGGGGAACGCTGGGGCACGGCGACCGCGCTGGAGGGCCTGGCCGCGCTCTCCCCCGATCCACTGCCGCTCCTCGGCGAGGCGCTCGCACTCTTCGAAACGCTGGGCGTCGCCGAGGACATCGTGGACCTGCTCCGCCGCCGCGCCGCCGTCCACGAGGCCGCCGGAGATACGGGGAGCGCGGCGACGGACCGGGCGCGGGCGGCCCTGGTCGCCCGCCGCGCGGGACTGCCGACCCGGGCCTGAGCCCCACCCCGCGCACCGAGCACCAAGCACCGCCCCGACCCACTCCCCTGCCCTGCCCTGCCCGATCAACGGCGGGAAGTCCGGGACCTCGTCGCGGCCGTCAGTGCCCGTCAGCGCCCGTCAGCCGTTCGTGCGCGGGCCGTCAGCGGGTCTCGCGACTCTCTGTTCTGCCACGGCGAACGACCGTGACAGAACAGAGGACTTCATCATGCGGAACGACAGCAGCACCACCACCGCCACCACCACCGGCACCACCCCCACCACCGACAACCCCACCCCGCGCACCGCCCTCGTCACCGGCGCCTCGCGCGGGATCGGGCGGGCCATCGCGCGGCGGCTGGCCCGGGACGGGATGGTCGTCGCCGTCCACTACGGGTCGGACGCGGCGGCCGCGCACGAGACCGTGGAACTGATCGCCGCGGCCGGCGGACGGGCGTTCGCGGTGGGGGCCGATCTGGCGGCGTACGACGGGGTGACGGCGCTCGTGGAGGGCGTACGGGCCGGGTTCGCCGCCCACGCCGGGCGTGCGGCGGACGGCGCCCCGCTCCTGGACGTGCTCGTCAACAACGCCGCCGTCACCACCTCCGGCGGACACCTCCGGGACGAGACCCCCGAGCAGTTCGACCGGCTCTTCGCGGTCAACGTCCGGGCCCCGTTCTTCCTCGTGCAGCAGCTTCTGCCGGTGCTGCGGGACGGGGGAAGCATCGTCAACATCGGCTCGGGCGTCACCCGGATCGCGCTCGCCGACGAGCTGGCGTACGCCATGACGAAGGGCGCGATGGAGACCTTCACCCGCACGCTCGCGAACGTCGTCGGCGGCCGGCGGATCACCGTCAACACGGTCGCCCCGGGACCCACGGAGACCGCCGGGCTCACGGCACGGCTGGCCGCGATGCCGGAACTGGAGCGGATGCTGCTCGCCGGGCAGGCGCTGCCGTGGGTGGGGCAGCCGGAGGACATCGCCGACCCGGTGGCGTTCCTGGCCTCGCCGGACGGGCGCTGGATCACCGGTACCGTGATCGACGCCTCAGGCGGTACGTATCTGGGGCCCAAGTTCTGATATCTCCGTACGCGAATGGCATGACCGGGCATCCGCACAATGACGGACCCGGAAGTGGACCGAACAACGGACCGGGGAGTGGCCGGCGAGCGGACCCGGGAGCGGCCCCGGAGTGAACCGGCGGACGCCGCTGGCCTTCGGGTCGACCGGGCGCGCGGGGCGCGGCGGGGCGCGACACGGAGCGGGACGCCGGGTACGGGTCGAGGCACGGAGCGGGGCACGGAGCGGGGCCCGAACCGGCGCACGGGGAGGCCCACCGCGCACCCCGGCGCGAAGCGGGGGCCCGCGCACAGGCGCAGAAGGTCGCAGGGACGGCGCACGACGGCATCACGCGCGCCGTGCGCGCCCTCCCGACCCCCTCCACGACGGGGCGCGGGCTTCACCCACACGGCCCGACACGCCTGAACTACCCGCGATACGAAGGCAGTCGGCGCACTCCGAGGCTCTCGCGGCGGGCGCACACAGGGCCGTTCGCGCTCTACTCCGCGCCCCGCCCGCCCTCGTCACCAGGGAGTGGGCGCGAGCGGTGCCCCGCACCGCGTATCGCGAGCTGGGCGGTGATGCGGCGGCCGATTCCCGGGCCGGGGCCGGATCGCGCGAGACGGCGGAACGACGGGTTCCGTCCGGGCGACACGCCGTCGACACGCGCGGCACACTGTCCGGCGACTAGCCGCGGAAGCCGACTGGGGGTATACCAAGGGAAGTTGAAGAAGACGCACGGGGGGCGCGGGAACTCATCGTGTGCCCCCCTCGTTTTTCCGAACGCCGGACACGATGTCAGCCCCAAGGGCTACGTTGAGCAAGCACCAAGTGACATGCGGCGACGGCCTGGAGACCCTCTTGAACGATCCGAAGGATCCTTCCCCCGATCCGTACGAGACGACCGAGACCCAGCTTGAGCGACTCCTCGGCCGGGCGCTCAACTCCTTCGATCTGCCCGACTCCGTGATCGAGCGCCTGGAGACGGCCCTGGCCCACTCCAGCGCGCTGTACTCCTCGCACCACAGCGCGACGCTGCACCGCACGACGTACCGCCACACCTACCTGCTCCCCGACGGCTCGGCGCTCGGGCTGTGGGAGCTGGTGCACAACTGCGGCCGGGACGGCGCCGAGCAGCACGAGCTGTACACGGAGGAGGCCGAGGTGCGGCTCGCCGCGTCCCGGCTGCCGGACGGCCCGTCGCCGCACTGGTCGGTGGAGCACTCCGACGGCGCGCCGGCGGACGAGGACGACGGCCTCGAGTCGCTGAACTCGCTGTTCACCCACCCGATACAGGCTCAGCCGCGCATGTACGTGCCGGACAACTCCGACGACCACGCCCGCCGGGTGCTGCGTCGCGCGGAGAACGCGGACCGGCCGGGCGAGGCGACCGCGCGCCGGCTGCGGCTCGCGTTCGCGCACCACATCACCCAGGCTCTCGGGCGCCAGTGCCCCGTGGAGGGCGGCCGGGACGCCGGCTTCACCCTCTACGAGCACCAGTTCCTGCTGCTCGACGGCAGCGAGGTCAGCCTGTGGGAGGTCGAGCACACGGCGACCCCCGACGGCCGGCACATGTGCGAGGTGTACGAGAGCGAGCGCGCCGCCCGCGAGGCCATGGAGTCCCGCGCCCGGGTCCGCTGACACCCCGCATCCCGGCTCGTCCCGCGCCGCGACTCGCCCCGTCCCGTCCCGCGCCGCGTGGGGCGGGACGGGACGGAGTGGATGCCCGGGGCGCAGGGGGTGCCCGGGGCACGTGGGGCGCATGGGGCGCACAAGAGGTCCGGGAACGAGTGAGGGGCGGCGCGCCTTTGTTGGCGCACCGCCCCTCGGTTTCCCTCGACTTATCGGCCGCTCAGCCGTTCCCGTTCAGGACGCCGGACCTGCTCCCGTTCCCGTTCCCGTTCAGGAGACCAGCGCCGGCGCCTTCGGCTCCTCGGCGCTCGCCGCACCCGGCTCCGCGCCCGGCTCGTCCTCGCCGCCCTCCAGGTGCTGCTGCGTCTTGGCCGGCAGCGCGAACATCACCAGGAAGATGGCGGCGAGCACCGCCACCGTCCAGCCCAGCGAGTTCCGGAACGCCCCGACGAACGCGTCGCCCGTCTCCGCCGGCACCGCCGCCAGTCGCTTCTCGTCGATCGACCCGAAGAACACCACCGACACCAGACCGAGGCCGAGCGCGTTGCCCATCTGCCCGGTGGTGTTGATCAGGCCGGAGGCCGAGCCGGCGTGCTCGCGCGGCACCCCCGACAGCACCGCGTCCGTCAGCGGAGCCACGATCAGGCCCATGCCGAGACCCATCACCACCAGCGGCGGGATCATCTGCCAGGGCTGGATGCCGGTGCCGTAGCGGCCCGCCTCGAACAGGTAGAGCAGGATGCCCGCCGCCATGGTCAGCGCACCCGTCTGCAGCACCTTGCGGCCGAAGCGCGGCACCAGCTGCTGCACCGACAGACCCGCCGCCGTGGACACGGCCACCGAGAACGGCACCCCGGTCAGGCCCGCCTTCAGCGGGCTCCAGCCCAGGCCGATCTGCATGTAGAGGGTCCACACCAGGAAGAAGATGCCCATCACGACACCGAACGTCAGCTGCACCGCGATGCCGGCCGCGAACGACGGCACCCGGAACAGCGACAGCTCGACGAGCGGCGAGCCGTCCTTGCGCGCCTTGTACTTCTCGTACGCGATCAGCACACCGAACACGACCAGGCTGCCCGCCATCATCAGATGACCCCACAGCGGCCAGCCCAGCTCGCGGCCGCGGGTCAGCGGGTAGATCAGCATCAGCAGCGCGCCCGTCACCAGGACCACGCCCACCAGGTCCAGGCGGAGCGCCTTCGGGGCCTTGGACTCGGTGATGAAACGGCGGCCCAGGATCAGGGCCGCGACGCCGACCGGCAGGTTGATGAGGAAGATCGGGCGCCACTCCAGGCCCGCGATGTTCCACTGGGTCAGCAGCGCGCCGAGCAGCGGACCGGACACCGCGCCCAGGCCGATGATCGCGCCGAACAGGCCGAAGACCTTGCCGCGCTCGTGCGCCGGGAACGTGACGTGCACGATCGACAGCACCTGCGGCACCATCATCGCCGCCGCCGCGCCCTGGAGCAGACGCGAGCCGACCAGCATCTCCTGGTTCGCGGCGACACCGCACAGCGCGGACGCCAGGGTGAAGCCGGCGGTGCCGGCGAGGAAGAGCCGCTTGCGGCCGTAGATGTCGCCGAGGCGGCCGCCGGTGATCAGGCCCGCGGCGAACGCGAGCGCGTAACCGGCGGTGATCCACTGGATCGCGCCGAAGGTCGCGCCCAGGTCGCGCTCGATGCTCGGGATCGCGATGTTGACGATCGTGGCGTCGACCAGGTCCATGAACGCGGCCGTCATGACGATCGCGAGGGCTATCCAGCGGCGGCGATCGGCAGGATCGGCCGAGGAGGCGGCAGCGGCGGCCGTGGCAGAAGACGAGGCGGTGGCGGAAGCGGTGACAGAAGCGGTGACAGAAGCGGTGGCAGGTGCGGGAGCGCCGCCAGAGGCGGTGGCGGTGGTCGCGGGGTCCGGCGCCTGAGCGGCGGCGTGTGAACTCATACGAAGAATCTAAAGGCCATATAGGTCAGCTCGTGTCCTCGTTCGACCGCATCCTGGACGCATGACGGACACTCCGGCACGACTCCTCAATCTGCTGTCCCTCCTCCAGACCCCGCGCGAGTGGCCCGGCAGCGAACTGGCCGACCGGCTCGACGTCTCCCCGCGCACCATCCGGCGGGACATCGACCGGCTCCGCGACCTCGGCTACCCCGTCGAAGCGACCAAAGGCGCCCTCGGCGGTTACCGGCTCGTCGCCGGCACCGCCCTGCCCCCGCTCCTCCTCGACGACGAGGAAGCCGTCGCCATCGCCGTCGGACTGCGCGCGGGCGCCGGACACGCCATCGAAGGCGTCGAAGAGGCGTCCGTCCGCGCCCTCGCCAAACTGGAACAGGTCCTGCCGTCCCGGCTCCGGCACCGCGTCTCCACCCTCCAGAACGCCACGATCCCCCTCACCCGCGGAGACGGCGCCACCGTCGCGCCCCAGACCCTCACCACCCTCGCCGGCGCCGTGACCGGACAGGAACGGCTGCGGTTCGGCTACCAGGCGGGCGACGGCGCCGAGACGAAACGGCTCGTGGAACCGTCCCGGCTCGTGTCCACCGGATACCGCTGGTACCTCGTCGCCTACGACCTCGGGCGCGAGGACTGGCGGACCTTCCGCGTCGACCGGATCAGCGACCCCTTCGCCACGGGCGCGCGCTTCACGCCGCGCGAACTGCCCGCGGGGGACGCGGCGGCGTACATGACGCGCTCCATGTCCCGGGCCAAGCCGGAACTGGACCTGGACGTCACCTTCGACGCGCCGGTGGAGGTGGTGGCGGCGCGGCTGCCGTCACACCTGGCGCCGGTGGCCGAGGGGGAGGACGGAGGGCGGTGCAGGGTGCGGGTGCGGACCGTGGACTCGGCGGAGTGGCTGGTGGTGCGGTTGGCGCTGGTGGGGGTGGGGTTCCGGGTGCATGGGCCGGAGTCGCTGGTGACGTATGCGAGGGAGGTGGCGGGGCGGTTGGGGGCGGCGGTGGGGTAGCGGTGCGCTGTGCGGGCGGGGGCGCGGGGGCGCGTTCAGGGTTACGGGGTGGTACGTGGGTGGAGGGGCCTCTCCGGCCGCGGATTCGAGGGTGGTGAGAGGAAGGAACACGGGCTCCGGCCCCCTTTGCAGGGGGCCCACCCAGGCTCAGGCCACCGCGTCGAAGCCCGTGTCCGTCGCCATCTTCTTCAGTTCCAGCAGCGCGTGCTTCTCGATCTGGCGGATGCGCTCACGGGTCAGACCGTGCTCCTTGCCGACCTCCGTGAGGGTGCGCTCGCGGCCGTCCTCGATGCCGTAACGCATCCGGATGATGGAGGCGGTGCGGTGGTCGAGCTTGCCGATGAGGTCCTCCAGTTCCTCGCTGCGGAGCAGCGTGAGGACGGACTGCTCCGGCGAGACCGCCGAGGTGTCCTCCAGGAGGTCGCCGAACTGCGTCTCGCCCTCGTCGTCCACGGACATGTTGAGGGAGACCGGGTCGCGCGCCCAGTCGAGGACGTCGGTGACCCGCGCCGGGGTGGAATCCAGCTCGGCGGCGATCTCGGCGGGCTCGGGCTCCCGGCCGTGCTCGCGGTTGAACTCGCGCTGGACGCGGCGGATCCGGCCCAGCTCCTCCACCAGGTGGACGGGGAGCCGGATGGTGCGGGACTGGTCGGCTATGGAGCGGGTGATGGCCTGGCGGATCCACCAGGTGGCGTAGGTGGAGAACTTGAAGCCCTTGGCGTAGTCGAACTTTTCGACCGCGCGCACCAGGCCCGCGTTCCCCTCCTGGATCAGGTCGAGCAGCGGCAGGCCGCTGCGCGGGTAGCGCCGGGCGACGGCGACGACCAGCCGGAGGTTGGACTTGATGAAGAGGTCCTTGGCGCGCTCGCCCTCGGCGACCAGGGCTTCCAGTTCCTCGCGGGAGGCTCCACCCGCCTTGGTCTCGGCCTCACCGTCGAGGATCTGCCGGGCGTAGACGCCCGCCTCGATGGCCTGGGAGAGGTCGACCTCCTTGGCGGCGTCGAGCAGGGGCGTACGCGCGATCTCGTCGAGGTACATGCCGACCAGGTCGCGGTCGGCGATCTCCCCGCCCACGACGCGAACGCTGCTGGCCCGGCTTGCTCCGCTCTTGGCGGAGGTCTGGCGACGGGCGACGGCACGGGTTGCCATGCGTGCTCCCTTGCTGAGTAGGTCGCGACACCCTTTCGGGTGCCCTGCATCCGACGGAAACAACGACTGGAATCAGGACAGAATTCCCACGCGGCACAGGATTTTCGTGATCATGCAGTATCCTGCGCGGCCATCGCGTCGCCGAACGACTGGAGGAACGGGTCATGCCGTCAAAGGATGTGCAGGTCAGAGCGGGCGTGGAGGATGATCTCGGCGCTCTGACGGATCTCTACAACCACTATGTGCGTGAGACTGCGGTCACATTCGACACGGAGCCCTTCACTCCGGAGCAGCGGCTTCCTTGGCTCCGCTCCCGTCTCGAAGACGGCCCGCACCGTCTTCTGGTTGCCCAGGACCGCGGGACCGGCGAGATCCTGGGCTACGCGACCAGCGGCCCCTTCCGGGCGAAGGCGGCGTACGACACCTCGGTGGAGGTGAGCGTGTATCTCTCCCCCGCCGCGGGCGGGCGTGGCATCGGGACACTTTTGTACGAGGAGCTGTTCACCGCCCTGGCCACCGAGGACGTGCATCGGGCGTACGCGGGGATCGCCCGGCCGAACGATGCCTCGGACCGTCTGCACGCGCGCTTCGGTTTCCGCCTCGTCGGCACGTTCGGGGAGGCGGGTCGGAAATTCGGCCGCTACTGGGATGTGGCCTGGTACGAGAAACGACTCGACGAAAAACACTGAGAAGCACTGAGGAGCGCCGGCGGGGCGGGCCGGAGCGCCGAGGGACGTCCGGTCCGGCCGACGGGGCCGTCAGCCGAACTGCACCGAGCGCTTCGCCAGACCCATCCAGAAGCCGTCGATGACGCTGCGCTGCGCGTCGAGGTCGCCCGCCGCGTCGGCCGCGCCCAGGGTGACGAAGAGCGGGGCGAAGTGTTCGGTGCGCGGGTGGGCGAGGCGGCCGGACGGGGACTTGTGCGCGAAGTCGAGCAGGGCGTCGATGTCGCGCGCGGTGAGCGCCTCGTGCCCCCACGCGTCGAACTCGGCCGACCAGCCGGGCACCCCCTGGTGCCGCAGGGCGGCCAGGTTGTGGGTGAAGAAGCCGCTGCCGACGATCAGGACGCCCTCGTCGCGCAGCGGGGCGAGCTTGCGGCCGATGTCCATGAGCCGGCGCGGGTCGAGGGTGGGGAGGGAGATCTGGAGGACGGGGATGTCGGCGTCCGGGTACATCTCGACGAGCGGGACGTACGCACCGTGGTCGAGCCCCCGGTCGGGGGTGTCCTGGACCGGCGCACCGGGGGCGCGCAGCAGCTTGCGGACGGACTCGGCGAGCGCGGGCGCGCCGGGGGCCGCGTACTGGACCTGGTAGTAGTGCTCGGGGAAGCCCCAGAAGTCGTACACGAGCGGCACGGTCTCGGTGGCGCCGAGGGCCAGCGGGGCCTCCTCCCAGTGCGCGGAGACCATGAGGACGGCGGTGGGGCGGGGCAGTCCGGCCGACCAGGCGGCCAGCTCGCCGGGCCAGACGGGGTCGTCGGCGAGCGGCGGGGCGCCGTGCGAGAGGTAGAGAGCCGGCATCCGGGCCGGGGCCGGGGCGGGGGTGGGCATCCCGACGGGGGCCGGGGTGGGCTGGTCGAGCGTGGCGCCGGTTGCTGCGTCCATGGCGGGCGTCCGCCTCCTTGGGCTTCGACTCGGGCGTGATCCGTGATCCGCGATTCGTTGTTCCGCGATCCGCGATCCGCGGCTTCATCCTTGAACATTCAAGCTTTCGGGTCCACCTTAGGCCGGATCTAGTTCAATCTTCAAGGAAAGCCTGTACGGTGGGATCATGACGGAACTCCGCTGGCTCAGCGACGAGGAGCAGCGCACCTGGCGCGCCTACCTCCACGCCACCACCCTCCTGGAGGACCATCTCGACCGCCAGCTGCAGCGCGACGCCGGGATGCCCCACGTCTACTACGGCCTGCTCGTCCAGCTCTCCCAGGCGCCGGAACACCGGTTGCGGATGACACAGCTGGCCAAGGACCTGAAGATCACCCGGTCCCGGCTCTCACACGCCGTCGCCCGCCTGGAACGGCACGGCTGGGTCCGCCGCGAGGACTGCCCCGCCGACAAGCGCGGCCAGCTCGCCGTGCTGACGGACGAGGGCGAGGCGGTGCTGCGCCGTGCCGCGCCCGGGCACGTCGACGCCGTACGGCAGGCGCTCTTCGACCGGCTCACACCCGAACAGGCCGAGCAGCTCGGCGCGATCATGCGGACGGTCGCCGAGGGGCTCCAGCCGCAGGGGCCGGACGCCGACCTGCCCTGGCTGCGCTGACCCGGAGCACCGGCCTTCGCGCCGAAGGTCCGGAGGCCGGGGCCGGGCCGTATCCCACGGTCGGCCTGGCCCGCCCGTACCCCCTGCACCGCCCGACCGGCCGGCCCGCCCGCCTCACCCGCATCACCTGGTCGGCCCACCCCGCGCGCGTACCCGGCCCCCTCGTCACAGGCTGATCGAAGCGCCGCGTCCCGCGCGGCACCCGCGGCACGCGCGTACCGCCCACCCCGCACCTCCCGCACGCGCTGCACGCGGTCGACCGGCTGTGTGACAGGCGAGAGGCGACCGGATGCAGGACAGCCCCCGGCGGATACGCAGGCCCGTCGTCCTGGCCTCGGCCGCCACGCTCCTGCTCGCCGCCCTCGCGACGGCCAGCGGCACGCCGGCCGGCCCGGCGCCCGCCTCGTCGGGGCCGGTGGCCGCCGGACACAGGAAGCAGTCCCTCGTACCGTGCCGGATCGCCACGACGATGGGTGTGCAGATGTCGGAGGGAGTGCCCACGGCGCCGGGGTACGTGCACTCCACCGGGCCGGTCCGGGCCCTCAACCTGATGGTCGACTTCCCCGACGCGCCCGGTCAGGGCACGGCCATGAGCCGCTACCGCGAGTTCTTCCCGCAGACCGCCGAGTGGTTCAAGGTCAGCTCCTACGGCCGGCTCGTCTACCGGCCCGAGGCCCCGATACCCGACTGGCTGCGGATGCCCCACCCCTTCAGCTCGTACGCGGTCGGGCGCGGCTCCCCCTACGAGCCGGGCTACCGCTCGCTCGTCGAGGACATCGTCAAGGCGGCCGACTCGCGGGTGGACTTCAGCGCGTACGACCTGGTCAACGTCCTCATGACGCCGAACGCCGGCCCGTCAGCCCTGGACACCGTCCTGTCCGTGACCTTCTCCGGCAACGACGAGGCGCCCTACGCCGACGGCGTCGCGCTCTCCAACACGTCCTTCGTCTACAGCCGTCAGGACGACGGCTCCGGCGCCTACGACGAGACCGGCTACCGCGTGCTCCCGCACGAGAACGGCCATGTCTTCGGACTGCCCGACCTCTACACGGCGGACGGCGGCGGCACCGTCGGACACTGGGACATCATGTCGGAGGACTGGGGGGCCAACAACGACATGCTGGGCTGGCACAAGTGGAAGCTGGGCTGGCTCGACAACGAACAGGTCGGCTGCGCCGCCCGGACCGGCGAATTCGAGTACACGCTCACCCCGTTGGCCGTCGCGGGCGGCCCCAAACTCGTCTTCGTACCGCTCTCCGCCACCTCCGGGTACGCGATCGAGGTCCGCACCCGCGGAGGCAACGACGAGGCGGTCTGCAAGCCCGGTGTCCTCGTCTACCGCGTCGACACGGACGTGGACACCGGACACGGGCCGGTCACCGTCACCGACAGCACCCGCGGCAGCAACGGCTGCACCCGACGACCCAACGTCCACTCGGAGTTGTCGGACGCCCCCTACGGGCCGGGCGAGTCCTTCACCGACCGCGCCGCGGGCGTCCGGGTCAGCGTCGCCGACAAGGACGAGGCGTCGGGCGGCTACCGGGTCCGGGTGTCCCGGCGCTGAACTCCCGATCTCCTCGACTCAGGTCTGACACAACGGACTTGAATCTTTGCGCCTGGCGCGACGATCCCGGCAGGTCAGACCTCGCCACCCACCGTCACCGCCACCGGCACCCCGCGCCCGCCGTACCGCCAGGGCGCCTCCGGCTCGGGCCCCCGTTCCCACTCCGGCCGCCGCTCCCATCCGGGCTCCGGCCTCGGCCCCGGCTCCAGCCCCGGCCCCGGCTCCGGCTCCAGCCCCTGTTCACGCTCCCGCCGGCCCGAGGCCACGAAGAGCCCGGCTCGCGCCGTGCCCACCACGCGCGGCAGCAGAAGCGCCCAGAAGCGGGTCAGCGGGGCGGTCTCCAGCCAGCGCGGGTCGTGGTGGGCGAGGACCATGTGCCCGGTGGCGACCGTGACGACCGTCTCGGCGACCTCCTCGGCCGTCACGTCCGGCGCGAGCTGACCCTCGCGTTCGGCGCGGGCCACGACCGACTCCACCCAGCCACACCACAGCCGCCGCAGATCCGTGCCGGGACCGGCGTAGGCGGCGGAATCGGCGGCGAGGTCGGATCCGAGGCCGGAAGCAGGGCCGTAACCGGCGGCGGTACGGGGCCCGTCGGCCGGCTCCGGCGCGCAGGCGCGGCGGCGGGCCCGGCGGCAGCCGCTCAGCGCGAAGCCCGCGCGCAGGACGGCGTCGGCGCGAAGGCCCCGGACGAGTTCGTGGCTGGCGTCGATCACGGCCTGGAGGGACGGCACTTCGCGGTCCCGCATGATCCGTACGAGCCGTTCGGCGGCGGCCTCGACGACCGCCTCGGCCAGCTCCACCTTGCTCGGGAAGTGGAAGTTCAGGGCGCCGCTGCTGACTCCGGCGCGGGCGCTGATGGTCGCGAGCGAGGCGATGTCGAAGCCGTCCCGGTCGAAGAGCGCGGCAGCCGACTCGACCAGGGCCTCACGCGTCCGGATCGCCCGCTTCTGCCTGGCCAAGAGGACTCCGTCGCTGCGCCGTTGGGAATGGCCGCGCCTGTTCACGCGGACATTGCGCGAACTGTAACAAACCACCCCAGTCGACTCCGACCCGGAAGGTTCCGAGAAAGTTGATACTCCGTCACTACGCCGGGATATCCGGGGATATCGGCCAGACGCCGACGGCCCACAGCGCCTCCTCGTGCGCGGGCCGGGCGCGGGACGGGGAGAAGTCGAGCCGGACGAGGACGCCCGGCACGGCGACGGAACCCATCGTGGTCCGCAGCAGATCGGAGACCCGCTCCACCATGTCGGCGTGCCCCGTCATGACCTTGGAGAACACCTGCACGCCGGTGAACGAGGCCGCGAGCAGATGGGCCGTGGCCGACACGTCCACATGGGGCAGCAGCTCACCGGCCGTCCGGGCGCGGGTGAACAGATCCGCGATGCGGTCGATCCACGCGCGCATCGGGGCCCGGCGGTCGAGGCCGTCGTGGGGCGAGCCCTGGTCGACGACGAGCCGTACGCTGCCGCAGGTCAACGGGTCGCCGGTGCCCAGGAGATGGGCCAGCACCAGCGCCTCGTCGATCAGCGTCTGGAGCAGCAGCGGACGCGGCGGCACCGGGGGGAACAGGGCGGCCTGCCAGGCGAGGACCTCCTGGGCCAGCTCCTCCTTGGAGGAGAAGTGGAAGTACAGGGCCCCCTTGGTGACCCCGCACCGCCGCAGCACCTCCGCGATCGTCGCCGCCTCGTAGCCGACCTCGTCGAACAGTCCGGCCGCGGCGAGCAGGATCTTCCGCCGTGTGCGCACGGCCCGTTCCTGTCGTGCCACGGTGACCCCTCCCCCTCATGCCCTTCGTGCCCCCGCGTGCCCCTTTGCACCTCACGATCCGAAGCCACGATAAGGCCACCGCCGGGTCAGGCCGCGCCGCCCGCCTCCCCCTCCCCGGGGTCCGCCCAAGGGTGCGCACCGGGCGGCGCACCGGGGTCCGTCCCAGGGTTCGCCCCGTGGTCCGTCCCGGAGTTCACCCCGCCCGTCCCCGCCGGGCCCCGCGCGTGCCGTGCGGGCGACGCGGGCCGCGCGAGGAGGTGGCGCGGGTCGGCCGCGCGGGTGATCGCGGTCTCGACGGCCGCGATGCGGTCGGCGAGCAGACCGAGGGCGGCGACCGCGCGGCCCAGCGGGTCGTCGGGCGAGCCGCCGAGCGCGCGGCCGCGGGCGTCCGCGGCGACGATGTCCCGCCAGCGGGCCTCCTGTTCGGGAGTACGGGTGCCACGCAGCGCGGCCAGCCGGAGCAGATTGGCCTCGGCGCCGCCGGTGAGCGTCTGGGCCTCCGCGGTGTAGTGGTCGTCGACGACGGCGGCGAGTTCGGCGTCGTTCATGGCCGGGGAGATCCGGGCCACGATCTTGTTCATGTTGCGGTACGAGCCCTGGAGCCGGAACGGCGGTTCGGTGCGCGCCTCGTCGGCCTGCGCGGCGGAGGCGATGTACGCCTCGTTGACGGCGAGCACCGTGGAGCGGGCCGTGAGCAGATGCCGCAGCACGGCCAGGAGGCGGTCCAACTCGACGGGTGCGTACGGGTGCTGGAGCCGGGTCCGGTCGGCGAGCGGGTCACCGGCGGCGAGCCGGGTGAGGAGGGCGGTGTCGGCGCGGTCGCGGCCCGCGAGCGGGGCGAGGTCGGGGTGGGAGGTGAGGGCGTTCTCGACGAAGCTGAACGCGAACGCGTCCTCCTTGCCGGTCAGGACGTCGCCGAGGTTCCACACGTCGGCACGGTTGGCGAGCATGTCGGGGACGCGGAAACGGCCGCCGGACTCGGTGTAGGGGTTGCCGGCCATGCAGACGGCGAAGCGCTTGCCGCGCAGGTCGTGCCCGGCGAGGGTGCGGGTGGCGTCGCACAGCGGGATGAACTTCTGCAGGAAGTCCGGCGAGCAGTGCTGGATGTCGTCCACGTACAGCATCACGTTGTTGCCCGCCGCCAGCGCGAAGGCGATCTTCTCCAGCTCGCGCCGGGCCGCCGAGTCGGGCGCCTCGGCCGGGTCCAGGGAGGTGGTGGCGCGGCCGAGGGCCGGGCCGTCGACCTTGACCAGGAGCAGGCCGAGGCGGTCGGCGACGTACTCGACCAGGGTCGTCTTGCCGTAGCCGGGCGGCGACAGCAGCATCAGCAGGCCGTGGGTGTCGGAGCGCTTGGCATCGCCCGCCGCGCCGAGCTGCTTGGCGAGGTTGTCGCCGATCAGCGGCAGGTAGACCTCGTCGACGAGCCTGCCCCGGACGAAGGACGACATGACACGCGGCTTGTGCTCGTCCAGTCGCAGCCGGGCGCGGGTGGCGGTGACGAGTTCGGCGCGGCGGCGCTGGTAGGCACGGAAGGCCGGGACGTCGTTCGCGGTGAACTCGGCGGTGCGGTGCAGGAATTCGGCGAGGTCGAGGTCGAGCGTCCGCCCGTTCAGGCGCGGGTGGGCGCCGAGCAGGCCGGTGACGGTCGTCGTGGTCGTGCTCTCGACGTCGTACTGGCCGAGTTCCGGGCAGAGTTCGACGGCGGCGGCTTCGGCGAGGACGCCGTTCGCGGTGTCCCCGGCCGGCTCGCCGGACGCGGTCGCGTAGGCGTGCAGCCAGCCCTCGACGAGCCGGCGGCGGGCGGCGGGGTCCGCCAGGGCGCGGACGTCCTCGTCGTACGCGGTGCTGCCGACCGCCCGGCGGAACTTCTCCAGGAGGGTACGGGCCTCGGCCGAGACCGCGAACCCTTCGCGCGGCACGGCCAGTTCTTCCACCAGGTACGCGGCGGCGGCAGGGTCGCCGATCTCCTCGGCGAGTTCGGCGCGCAGCACGTCGAGCGCCGGGGCCGTACCGAACAGATCGCGGGCCCGGGTCAGCGAGACGGCGCTGCGCTGCCAGCGGGCGCGGGACTCCTCGCCGGCCGTGTGCGCCCAGAAGAACCGGGCGGCGGCGCGGGCCGCCGCCGGGTGGCGCAGCACTCCGGCCCCCTCGCCGAGCCGCAGCACGGCGCGCAGGACGGCCGTCGCGTCGTGGTCGTGGACCCCACGCTCGTACCCCTCGTCGTACGCGGCCTCGGCGGCCTGCCGGACGAGCGCCGCGAGACCGCCGCCCGACGCGCTGTCCGCCGTACCGCCCGAGGTACCGGCTTCCTTGGTGCCCGGCTCGCCGGCCTGCGTACCACCCTCGGCATCCGCCAGGGCCAGGGCGGCCAGGGCGTCGGCGCCGTGCTCGGCGAGCAGCCGGGCCGCCAGGTACTCGGCGCGGTAGACGTCCGGCGACTCCGACGGCAGGGACCGGCTCCAGTACGGGCGGGCCGCCGTCAGCTCCGGGTCGTCGACGGGCGCGCGGTAGTCGGTGCCGGTCAGCGCGAAGGCGAGGGCGTCGCCCTGCGGGACCAGGGTGAGTTCGGGCGTCTGGCGCTGGACGGCGAAACGGTGCCGGCCGAGCCGGATGGTGTCGCCGCCGCCGTCGTACAGATCGGCCCGGTCGCGCAGCGCCCGCCCGGCCTCCTGCCGCGCGGCGGCCAGCCGGCCGGCAAGCTCCTCGGCCCGTACCTGGTCGCCGAGTTCACGCAATTCGTCGGCGGTCCGGCGGACCTTGGCGACCATCGGGTCGGAGGCGAAGTACGTATGGACGTCCTCGTCGCTGCCGAGCTGCGCGGCCCGCCGGGTCACCGACTCGAGGACGCGGACGGCCGATTCGGCGAGACGTTCGGCACGGCGGGCGCGGGCGTCGGTGAGGGTCTGCCGGCGGGCGGCGAACGCGTCGTGGATCTCGACGCGCTTGTCGCCGAGTTCACCGAGGAAGCCGTCGTGCTCGGCGAAGCGGGACTCCAGGTTCTCCAGTTGGAGCAGCAGTCCGCCGAGCCGGGTGTCGCAGTCCTCGGGGGTGGCGGCGTCGGCGAGCGCGCCGGTGACGGACTCCGCGAGCAGTGCGAACTCGGCGGTGAACTCGGCCCGCCCTTCCTGGTCCAGGAGTTCGGCGCGGCGCGAAGCGAGCGTGGCCCGGGCCCGGTTGACCCCGCCGAGGACGTCCGCGATCCGCTCCAGGATCCCGGTGCGGACGGTGGCGTCGGCGATGTCGAGGCCCGCGACGACCTCGCTGAGGGTGCGCAGCCCGGCGGTGTGCTCGTCGACGCGCTCGCCGAGCGCGCGGGTCTCGGCGACGGTCCCCGCCCCGGCCGCGGCGTCGGTGAGCCGGTCCGCCTCGGCGGCCTGCTCGGTGAAGGCGTCGTCGCGGCGGAGGAAGGAGACGGCGCGCTGGGCGGCCGAGGCCAGGTCGTCGTCGGTGCGGCGGGCCAGGGCGTCGACGGCGTCGGTGTCGGCGTAGCGCAGTTCGCGGACGGTGAGCAGCCGGCCCTGGGCGCGGCGCAGGGCGGTGAGCCGGGAGATCCACTCCCCGGCGGTGGCCGGGGACTCGCCCCGGACCTGCCGGACGAGCCGGGTGAGGTCGCGCTCGGCCTCGGCGAGCGCGTCGGCGGCCCGGCCCGCGAGGGCGGTCACCGTCTCGAACTCGGCGAGCACCTGGGCGGCGGTGACGCGCACCGCGTCGAGCGGGGCGGCGAGATCGCCGGTGCCGGGGTCGCCGAGCCAGTGGTGGAGGTCGGCGGCGCGGGCGCAGGCGGCGGCCAGCGCCTCGTACGCCTGGCCGGATGCCGGACCCGCGGCACCCGTGGCACCTGCTGGACCTGCCGGACTCGCGGCCTCGGACGGGTCGGTGGTGGGGGCGGGGGCCGCCGGGCTGGTCTCCGTGGCCAGGCGGGCGATGGCGAGACAGTCGGAGATGCCCCGGACCAGGTCGGCGTTGCCGATCCGGACGAGCGGCCCGTCGGCCTCGGCGTCGGCCTCGGCGCCGGCCGGGTGGGCCGCGTACGTGTCGGCCGTGAACGGGGTCCGCCACACCTGCGCGGTGTGCACCCGGCCCGCCTCGGTGCCGCCCGCGCGCAGCACCACCATGGTGCCGTCGTCGAGCAGCGCGTGCCCGCGCCCGGTGACCGGGCGGGGTGACGTCTCGCGGACCCTGTTGTACGGGAGCAGCAGGCTGCGCCCGTCGTCCGGCGAGCGGAACGCGTACAGGACGTCCTCGCCGTGCGGGGAGGCGACCGAGCCGTCGTACACGAGCCCGGTGGTGTCCGTGTCGAAGGTCCGCACGGTGCCGTCGGCCAGGCAGTAGCCGCCCGGGAACACCACGCCCCGGTCGTCGGGCAGCCGCAGACACGCCTGGCCGAGCCCGTCGAGCCGGACCGTCTCGCCGGTGAGGGTGTGGAAGACCAGGTGGCGGACGGTCTCCTCCTTGTACGGGCGGACCCGCACCAGGAGCAGCGGGCCCACGGCGGCGTACGCGACCTCGGCGTCGGCGAGCGACTGGAGCGGCTCGTCGACCGGCTCGGTGTACACGCCCTCGCGGGTCTCGGTGTCGTCCACCGTCTTGAGGGTCAGCGTGCCGCCGACGGTGGAGACGAACAGCCGTCCGCCGAGGGAGACATGGGGGTGCCGGCCGGGCACCTGGTCGTCGCGGCCGGTGCGCCGCCACTCGACGTCCTGGGCGGGCGGGGTGAGGGCGGCGAGATCGCGCTCGCCCTGGGCGTCGAGGAAGCGGTACGTACCGGACGGGCCGGCCTCCCAGCGCAGCACCCGCAGATCCTCGGCGCCCTCACCGGAGCCTGAACCGGAGCCTGAACCGGATGCGGAGGTGGAGGCGGAGGCGGACCCGGCCGTCGGTGCCGAACCGCCCTTCGCGGTACGGAAGACGGCGAGCAGCCGCCCCTCGGCACGGCGCAGCCGGACCAGCCGGGCGCCCTGGAAGTAGCGGTGCAGCGCGGTGAACTCGCGGACGAAGGCCGGGTCGTCGAGCAGCCCGGGCACGGCGTCCTCGGGCAGGTCCTCGAACTCCCGGTCGTACAGGGCGAAGACGTCGGAGACGCGCGGCTCGCCGCCGCTGCGGGCGGCGGCCGGGCGGGTGCGGCCGGCCAGCAGCAGACCGGCGGCGGGGTCGACGGTCACCAGGTCCGTCAGGACGCACGGGTCGGCGGTCCGCAACTGTCCGGTGCCGGTGAGTTCGAGGTCACCGGAGCCGAAGGTCCGGGTCCGGGCCTCGTTCAACGCCTCGGCGCGGGAGGCGAGTTCGGCGGCCTGGGCGACGAGCCGGTCGCGGAGCACCGCGTACGCGTCCTCGTCGACGCCGGGCGCCTGGGCGCGCGCGCCGTTCCGGTCCTGCTGCCCGGCGCCCCGGTGGCGGGCGTCCTGCTGACGGCTGCCCTGCTGACGGGCATCCTGCTGACGGGTGTCCCGCGCCTGGGTGGCGGTGACGGTGGTGGTGGTGTCCATCTGGCCGTACCTCTCTCGTAACCCTCCGCGAGGGGCCGGCGCCGGGACCCCCGTACCCGGCACCGGCCCCTCGCGGCCCCCCTCCCCCGATTCCCCCCGCTTCCCCCGATTTCCCCCCGGGGGGTGTCCGCTCCCCTTGATCCCCCCTCGGGCCAAGGGGAGCGGCGATCAATTGGCCGCGGTGGCCGTTCCGTTCACCTCGACCGCCGGGGCGGCGGAGGCGGCCGGGGTGACGCCGGCCGGGGCGGCCGGGACGAGCGCTCCCGCGTCGAGGACGCCGGACCGCATGACCTTCGACAGCAGCGCCGAGACGCTGAGGTTCTGGACATCGGCGGTGGACAGCGAGCCGAGCACCTTCGTCAGGTCCTCGGTGAACGGCCGGTCCCCGTTCAGCCACGGCCCCGCGAGGCTCTGGGCCGTCTGCGAGCTGCCGACGAACCCGTCGACCGCCTTGCCCATCGAGACGGACTGCACCAGCCGGTCGAGGAAGACCGACTCGCCGCCCACGATGTTGATGTCGGCGTGCTCCAGACCGGTGGCGAGGACCGTGGCCTGCGCCTCGGCGACCTGCCGCTGGACGTCGAGCCCGGCGAGCCGGATGTCCTTCTCGGCCTCCAGGCGGAGCCGGTACTCCTCGTGGGTGCGCGATGCCTCGTCGAGGGCGGCCATGGCGGCGGCCTTCTCGGTGAGACCGGCGGCCTCCGACTTCAGCTTCTCGCCGATCGCCTCGGCCTCGGCGAGCGACTTGGCCCGCAGTCCCTCGGCCTCGGCACGCAGCCGGGCCTCGGTCGCCCCGGCCTCGGCGCGGCCGGTCTTCTCCAGGGCGGCGGCCTTCTCCGTGAGGCCCTCGGCCTCGGCGAGCGCCATGACCCGCAGCCCCTCGGCCTCCGCGCGCAGCCGGGCCTCGGTGGCCTCGGCCTCCGCGCGGCCGGTCTTCTCGATCGCGGCGGCCTCCTGCTCGCGGACCCGGGCGGCGGCGAGACCCTCGGCTGCGGCCTCGGCCTGGATGCCCTCGGCGAGACGGATCTTGGCGCGGGCCTCCAGTTCGGCGGCCTGGTTGCGGGCCTCGGCGAGCGTCAGCTCCTCGGCCGCGCGGTGGACGGCGGCCTGCTCGGCGGCCTCGGCCGCCTTGATGTCCTTGACCAGCTTCTCCTGCGCCTCGGCCTCGGCGGCGATGACGAGGGCGGCCCGGTCGCGCTCGGCCTCCTCGACCGCGCGCAGCCGCTTGATCGACTCCTCCTGCTCGGCGACCGTACGGTCCACCGCGACCCGCTCGCGGATGACCTCGGCGATCTCCCGGCGCTCGGCCTCCAGCTCCTTCTCGGCGGCGATCCGGGTCAGTTCGGTCTCCCGGTCGCGGGCGATGACCTCGAGGACGCGGTCCTTCTCGATCCGCTCGTTCTCGACGGCGATGACGCGCTCGCGGTTCTTCTGCGCGACGGCGACCTCGCGGGCCTGGTTCTCGCGCTGGACGCCCAACTGCTCCTCGGTGCGCAGGAAGGCGCTCTGCGCGCGCAGCCGCTCCTCCTCCATCACCCGCGCCGTCTCGGCCTCCTCGCGGGCCCGGACGGTGTCGATCTCGCGCTTCTGCTTGATCTCGGCGTCGGCCTGGCGGCGCTCCAGCTCCAGGATGGCCTCCCGGGCGTCGACGTTCTGCCGGGTGATCTCCTTCTCCTCGGTGCGCCGGAACTCGTTCGTCCGCACGTGCTCGACCGAGGTCAGCTCGGTGATCTTCCGGATGCCCTGCGCGTCGAGGACGTTGTCGGGGTCGAGCTGGGTCAGCGGCGTCTGCTCCAGGTAGTCGATCGCCGCGTCCTCCAGGCTGTAGCCGTTGAGGTCGACGCCGATGATCTCGATGATCCGGAAGCGCAGTTCCTCGCGCATCGTGTAGAGGTCGGTGAAGTCCATCTGCTTGCCGACGGTCTTCAGCGCCTCGGAGAACTTGGCGTTGAACAGTTCCTGGAGCGTGTGCTGGTCGCTGGCCCGCGCCGTGCCGATCGCCTGGGCGACCTTGACGACGTCCTGGGCGGTCTTGTTGACCCGGACGAAGAACGAGATCCGGATGTCGGCCCGGATGTTGTCCTTGCAGATCAGGCCGTCGCGGCCGGTGCGGGAGATCTCGATGGTCTTCACCGAGATGTCCATGACCTCGGCCTTGTGCAGGACCGGCAGCACGACCTGCCCGGTGAAGGTGACGTCGACCTTGCGCATCTTGGACACGATCAGCGCCTTGCCCTGTTCCACCTTGCGGAACAGCCGGCTGATCGTGAACAGGACGGCGAGGGCGAGGATCAGGACCACGGCGACGACGACACCGATGCCTGAGGTGATGGCATCCATAGGAAACCCCCTAGCGAGCTGACGAGCTGACGAGCGAAGAGGACGGGCGTCCCTGCGCCGTCCCCGTGCCCCGCGCGGAAGAGCGCGGGGCACGGGGAAGACGACGGGAACCGAGCCGGGGCGGGAACGGAAGCGTGCGTGCCGGCGTCACAGCTGACGACACGGCGAGGGCGCGAGGACGGACGGACGCGACGCGAAGGCGGCGACCGGCTCGTCGTCGGCGTGTTTCCCTCTTCCCCCCACACGCTTCCGGAGCCCGGCAGCGAAGGCAGTTCCGTACCCCCGCTTCCACCATTCTGACGTGCCGACACCCTCTGCCGCATTGCCGGACTCCGGCAGTTATCGCCGACTCTTTATGCCGACCTCACACCCCTGGGGTGGCTTGCAGGCAACACGGGAGGGGTGGGGATGGGGCCGGCTCCGGAGGTCCGGGGGCAGGTCCGGAGGTCCGGGGGCGGGGCCGAGGCGCGGGGCCGGGGGCGGGGCCGGGGGGCGGGGCCGGGGGGATCCCGCGCTCCCTGGAGCCCGCGCTTACATCTCCTTGGCGGGCCAGCCCAGGAAGCGCGCGCCGATCACGGCGGTCTGGAGCGTGTAGCGGCTCGTCGGGTCGGCGAGATCGGCGCCGGTGAGCCGGTGGATGCGGTCGAGCCGGTACGTGACCGCCCGGACGGACAGATTGAGCCGCTGGGCGGTCTGGGTGGTGACGCAGCCGCTGTCGAAGAAGGCCGTGAGCGTGTCGAGCAGCGGCCCGGCCCCGCCGCGCGCCGTCCGCAGCGGGCCGAGAACGCTGAGCACCAGGTCCTCCATGGCCTGCCGGTCCCGGGTGAGGACCGGATAGACGAGCAGGTCGGCCGCGTACAGGACGGGCCCGTCGAGTTCGAGCCGGTCGGCGAGTTCGAGGGCGCGCAGGGCTTCCTCGTACGAGTGGACGACGCCGCCGGCCCCGGACCGGGAACGGCCGATCGCCGCCTGGCCGCCGCCGGTGGCGGCGAACGCCTGCTTGGCGAAGTACGCGAGGACTTCGCGCTGGTCGCCCGGCGCGACGCACACCATCCGGCCGTCCTTGGTGGTCAGCAGGATGTTGCGGTCGCCGAACCGTCCGAACATCGCCCGTTCCACCTGCTGCGGTACGGGGTCGGCCTCGCCGTACGGCTGGGGGCCGCGCGCCACGGCGACGGCGTGGGCGTGCGAGAGCCACAGGCCGAAGCGTTCGGCCCGGGCGGCTATCCGCCCCAGGTCGCTGCGTCCGTGCAGCAGGTCGTCGATGAACTCCCGGCGTTCCGCCTCCTCTTGGCGCACGGCGAGCCGCTGGGCGCGCTCGAAGCCACCGGACAGGGCATCGATGGACTGCTCGACGACCGCGAGCAGATCGAGCGTGGTCCGCCGCGACAGCGACTGCTCGGGCCACGCGGTGCGCACCTCGGCCAGATGCCGGCCGATCAGCGCCCGCAGCGCCTCGCCGTCCCCGGCGGCCCGCTCCCCGGAGTCGCGCAGCCGCTGCAACTCGTCCCGGTTCAACCGGCGCCCGCTCCCCGCGACGTCCGCCAGCAGCGGCCCGTAGTCGTGCTCGTACGTGTCCGCCGTCGCCTCGTCCGCCATGTCCCCGCCCATCTCCCCGCCCATGCCCCGGCCCGCCTTCTCCCCGCCGTTGTCCACGCGGTTCGCTGTACGGGACCGCTCAGCAGTCGTAATGGATGCACGTGGTCGGGGGCAAACCGGGAGGGGGTGGGGTGGGGGCGGGGCAGGCGGCACCAGCTCGGGAACGGTGCCCCAAGCCTGCACTCGCGCCCGCCCGCCGGGCCCTCGGAGAGCGGGGCACGGCGGACGATGACAGCCCCTGTCCCTCCGCCTACGACCAGCCGTGTTCGGTGAGCGGCTCGCTGCCCTTGAGGTAGCCGAGCAGTCCGGCGGCCGGGTACTCGATGATGTCGTCAGGCAGGTCGTGCACGGCCCACCAACGCAGGTCGAGGCATTTGTCGGGCTCGCGGTTGACCGGTTCGCCCTCCCACTTGGTGGCCTCGAAGAACAGGCCGATTCGCTCGGTCTCGGGGCTCTGCTTGTGGTGGACAACGTGCACGAGCCGCAGATGTCCGGGGTCGACCTCGACGCCGGTCTCTTCGCGCAACTCGCGCGCGGCGCCGGCGGTGAGCGGCTCGCCGGCGTCGAGCTTGCCGGAGGGTGCGTGCCAGCGGCCGTAGCCGTACGGGCCGCCGCGCTGCGACAGCAGCACCTTGTCGCCGTCGCGGAGGATCACGTGCGTGTCGATCACGGGTGTCGCGGGTGTTGCGTTCATGGGTTCACCGTGGGGTCGTCGTGCGTGTGCGGGTGGAGCGGTTCGACGTTACCGCCGCGCCACGGCAGGGTGTTGGCGATTCGCTTCGCTACGTCCGTGGGGGTGGCATCGGTGGAGTCGAGCACCAGCACCTCCACGCCGAGGGTCGTCATGGTCTGCGCGGCCCGGTGGTAGAGCTCGACCTCGCGGGCGGGGCCGTCGGGGTCGTCATGGAAGCGGTGGCGCCTCCCGCGCTCGGCGAGACGGGCCGATATGTCCTCGGGCTCGGCGGTGAGGATCACCGCCAGGTCGGGCAGCAGGATGTGCCGGTTCAGCGCGAGCACGAACTGCTCGGGGACTCCGTCGAGCGGCTGGAGAACGAGACTCGACGCGAGGTAGCGGTCGCAGACGACGGTCTCACCGGCCTTGAGCCGGGGGGCGAGTTCGGTCTCAATGTGCTCGTACCGGTTGGCGGCGACGAGGCAGGCGAGAGCGCGTCCGTGGATGTGGTCGGCCTCGGCCCGGGTGAACCGGCCGAGCTCGCTCGTCGAGGGCTCCGTCGTCGTGTGGACGCCGCGGCCACGATCGCCGAGCAGGCGGCCGAGCTCGGCGACGGTGGTCGACTTCCCGACGCCGCTCGGGCCGTCGAGGCTGATGAACAAGCCGGGGTACGCGCTCATACGGCGACCCCCGGACGGTTGCGGTCGTGCTGCTCGCGGGTGAGCTCGGCGAGCGTCGCCCGCAGGGTGGGAAGGGGAACCGTCCCGAACTGGAGGCCGACGGAGAAATTGAACTCGTCGCGCTGCCGCATGGACTCGTCGGCACCGTCGGCGGTGAGGTCGACGTCGGAGTACGCGAGCAGGGCGTCGGGCTCGTACCCGGCGGCGGTGAGTCGCTGCCAGATCGGCGTACCGGGGTAAGGCCGGAACTCGAACACGCTCGCCCGGAAGCGGCCGGCGCCGTACCGGTCGGCGATGTCCCACAGGTTGTGGATGTGGCGCACAGTGGCGTCGAGGTCGGTCTGCTCTTCCCCGGGGTAGCCGAGGATGAAGTACCCCTTCACGCCGATGCCACGGGCGAGCAGCCGGGCGGCGACCTTCTCGGTCATCTCCGCAGTGATCCGTTTGTCCATCCCGGCGAGCACCCGGTCACTGCCCGACTCGATGCCGAGGGCGACCTCGCGCAGCCCGTTCGTCTTGAGCGTGTCGAGCATGGCGTCGTCGAGGCGGTCGAGGACATTGATCCGACCGGTGGCGTCCCACACGTACCGGTCGCCGATCCGGTGTCGGGTGAACGCTTCCATCTGCGGGACGATCACCCGGTTGGCGCCGAGGAACAGGTCGTCGACGAACCGGTACGCGGTTGTCCCGTAGGTCTCGTGCAGGTGGTCGAGTTCGGCGACGATGCCCTCGGGGAGCCGGGGGCGGATCTTGACGTCGGGGTTAGCCGAGACGGCGGCGCCGCAGAAGCCGCAGTCGTACGGGCACCCGCGCGAGCCGACGATGTTGGCCTCGATCCGGCCGTCGTCGGCGACGTACGGGTCTTGCGGCAGGAAGTCGCGGTTCACGAGCGGCAGGGCGTCGATGTCCGGGCTCAGCCAGTGGGCGGTGTCGCCGCGCGCGATGCCGGCGGCGTGAGTGCCGAGCAGCCGGTCGCGCCACAAGACCCCGGGCAGCTCGGTACGGCGGTGCTCGTCGGCGAGCAGTGCGGCGACGCGGGTCTCGCCCTCGCCGACGACCAGGGCGCGCAGGTTGCCCATGCGCGGATCGTCGAGGACGCGGGCGGGCATCGCGCGGGCGTGGTGCCCGCCGACCATGAGCGCGATCCCGGGGTCTAGTTGGGCGGCGATCCGGGCCGACATCTCGTAGGTGGGGGCGAGCAGGTTCATCCCCACCCACCGGGGCCGGACGGAGTTGATCAGACGGGCGGTCTCGGTGACGCCGAGGCCGTGAGCCTCGGCGTCCAGCAAGCCGACGTTGGAGCCGGCCTGCTGCGCGTACGTGGCGATGTACGCCATCCCGAGAACGGGCAGGGTGTAGTCGTTCGTCCTGGGGCGCGAGGTGTAGTCGCGGAGCGGGGCGTTCACGAACAGGGCGTCGAGTACCCGGGTCGGGTCGGCGCCGGCGATCAGGTCAGGGGCGGTGCTGTCCTCCGTGGCCGTTAACGGCATTGCTCCCCCACGTGAGAGTGAAAAGGGTCAGGGCATGAAGCTGGGAACGGGACGGCGCCCATCGGCGCCAGAGTTCCTCGAACTCACCATCAGTGCACGGAAGATCGAGATCAGGGGCCGCTTTGCGCGCCCAGGTACGTACGGCGAGATCACCGTGCGGGTAGACGGAGAAGTCGCCCGTGTAGTCGGCTGTCGCCGCTGCGGCCGTCCACGGACCAATGCGGGGCACCTCAACGAGCTCCTTGACCAGGGTCTCCGGGGCGAGGGAGGCCCACTGCTCACCCCGGTCGAGGTACGCCTTGGCGGCCGCGCGCAGCGCGGTGCGGTTGAACTTCGCTCCGACGATGGCGAACTCGTCGTCCGATAGGGCAAGTACGCCCTCGGGAGTCGGCGCGAGGGCCAGCTCACCGGCCGAGGTGTCGAACCGGCGCCCGTACGCGGAGTAGAAGGTCTCATGTTTCCGCACGGCCTGCTTCGCGCTCACGACTTGCCGGAGGATCGCGGTCACCATCGAGTCCCACAGCGAAGGATTCCTAAGGCGCACCACGGTGCCCAGACGTACCAGCTCGTCAAGTAGCGGCTCGGCGCGCTTGGGGGTGTCGGGAAGTTCGATCGACGACGTGTAGGCGAGAGTCGGCGGCTCGGCAAGGGAGTTCCCCACGACGGGCCGCAGGTCGAGGTGCCGGCTTCGCTGATTCCATGCGGCCAGCCACATGGCTCCGTCGTGCTCGACAAGCCTGGCTCGCGCCCCCTCGGCGGTCGTGCGCCACGCGGGATGTTCGCTGATCAGAGTTGTGCCCACTTGCTCAATTCCGTTCGCATTCACTCTGGTTGGGGTCGGGCGGCCTCGCCCCGGGGCTACAAGCAGTTCGAGGTAGCGCACGGGTCGCGCGGACCACTCGGCGACCTCGTCGCCCTCAAGGGCGAACGTGAACCCGACCCGCTCGGCGGCTTCGAGCAGCGCAAGCGGCTCAGAAAGTGCCCGTCCTCTACGGATCAGATCGATCGGCATATGCGGATGCCCCTCGGCCCTGATGGACGAGAGGCATCGCTACTGCCTACTGGCAAGCCTTGACGAGGTGATCGAACTCGCCGGCCTTCACTCCGAGGATGAAGGCGGCCAGCTTCTCCCTGCTCGTGGTGACGACGATGCTCGGATCGTCACTCTCGCGCATCACGATCTGACCGTCATGCGCTCCGACCTCGACGCAGTTCGGTCCGTTCCCACCTGAGAACGAGGACCTCTGCCACTCGATCTGCTCTGCGCTCATGTTCTCTCCTCACAGTCCTCACGCGATGTGGTGGATGAGTCCCCGCGCCCCAGCCAAGCGCTCCTGCCCGGTTGGGTAGGGAACTTGAGCCCCATCCTCGACCGGACGAAGGGGCGCCGCCGGGATCAGCTCCCGATCAGATGATCGAACTCGCCGGCCTTGACGCCCTTGACGAAAGCAGCGAAGTTCGCGCGGGTCGTGGCCATGACCGTCTCGGGCGACTCGCTCTCGACGAGCTCAATGCTGCCGCTCGCGGCCAGGCGGACGTGTACGCAGTTCTGGTTGTTATCCGCTCCAGAGAATGAGGACTTCTGCCATGCGGTAGGGGCGATCATCTCTCTCACTTCCTGCGCGATCCGATGGATGAACTTGCCAGTGACAAACTGCCGCCCGGCGCCGACAGCCGAGCGGCCTCGCCTGGGGCTACAAGCAGTTCGAGGTAGCACACAGGTCGCGCGAACCACAGCTGATCGACCGGCACCTGCGCCGACACGCGATCCGACCCGAACTTCGCCCTCCCGATGCCGAGTTCGACTGGCACGCACAGCTCCTCGCCTTCCACGTCCGAGGTCGGGCGTTCACTCGTCGGCGCAATGGAGCCAAGGGCGCCGACTGCGAGTAGCCCGCGAGCCTCCCACAGGCGCTCAAAGGGAGGAGGCAGCACACAGCGCCTGCGTCGCAACAGTGGGACTGTATCCATCCTGGGGCGCGCGCCTCAACAGCGTGACGCCGTCTAGGAAAATTGACATATGCCAAGCGCCCCCGCCCAGTTCGACGGGGGCACTTGGGACTCAACCTTGATCGACCGAAGAAATCAGCTCTCGACCAGGTGATCGAACTCGCCCGCCTTGACGCCCTTGACGAAGGCGGCGAAGTTCGCGCGGGTCGTGGACATGACCGTCTCGGGCGTCTCGCTCTCGACAAGCTCGATCTCGCCGCTTGCGGCCAGGCGGACGTGTACGCAGTTCTGGTTGTCTTCCGGCCCCGAGAACGAGGACTTCTGCCATGCGGTAGGAGCGGTCATCTCTCTCACATTTCCTGCGCGATCCGATGGATGAACTTGCGTGATTCGTCGGCGTCGAGCGAGATCTCCTCGACCGAATCCCAGAGGGCGCGGTATTTGACCAGGTACGGCTCGGCGTCCAGGAACTCGCCGTCGAAGGCGCTGTCGATCTGCACCGTGTCCAGCTGCGGGATGGCCGCACCGGCGTAGAGCATGGAATGAACAGAGCCCGTGATCTGCCTGCTGAACGGCACCACCTGGATGGAGACACCGGGCCACGAAGAGGCGTCGATCAGGAAGTCGAGCTGCTCGCGCATGGTTTCCGGTCGGCAGTAGCGCATCCGAAGCGCGGCCTCATGGATGAGCGCCTGGAACTCCGGCGGCTGCGGACGGTCGAAGATCTCGCGCCGCCGCATCCTGTGCTCGACTCGTATCTCGACCTCGGGAAGGCGGGAAACCCTGCCAAGAATCAGCTCTTTCGCATACGCCGGGGTCTGGAGCAGACCAGGCACGTACAGCATGTCTATCGCACGCATGTACAGGGCGTGATGCTCAAGCTCGGCGAGATCCAGGAAGCCCGGCGACAGGCGACCCCGATACTCCTCCCACCAACCCTTACCTCGCTCCTCGGCCATCGCCGCGAGTGCGTTGACCAAGCGCTTGTCGGTGGCCGAACAGTGGGCGGCGAGATGGCGCACGCGCTCCGCGCTGACGCCGTACCGGCCGGACTCTATGTGACTCGCCGTAGCGCGCTCGCCGCCGAGAAAGCGGGCGATGTCGGCGCCGGAAAGGCCGGCGCGCTCCCTCATCTTGCGAAGCTCTGCGCCCAACCGCTTTTGCCGGGCGGTCGGATACGACCTTGGTGGCACGAGCCCCTCCCTCCTGTGTGCCTAGAGTGTGCCGCTCTTGCGGCCCGCCGGTCCACTCGAAAGGTTGGTACGACAGTCACAACGTTGCGCCGTCCCTACGTTGTGCCCTAGCTTCTGGGCAGCGGCACGCCGCCGCGTCGGTCCGAAGTGCAGCCATCCACAAGCCGTTTGAGGATTTCCCGAAAGATGGCCGGAGCCACGGACTCGCGCCCCTGACCTGCGCCAACTGTTGCGTTGGGAGACGATCTGATGACGACCGCAACACTGCTGCTCTCCGCACCCTCCCCTGACCAAGGCATGAGGTACCGGTTCACCGGGCCGAACCTGCCCAACTCCGCCAGCCTCGCCCGGCACTGGGTGGTCGATCTGCTGCGCAGCCACGGGCACCTTCCCCTCGCGGACCGCGCCGAACTCTGCACCTCCGAGCTGGTGACGAACGCCCACAAGTACACGGCCTCTCCGCTGATCACGGTCGAGGTGGCCTTCCTGGCCGAGAGTGTGTTCGTCTGCGTTCAGGACGACGCTCCGGACCGCGAACCGCAGCCACGGCCGGCCTGGGCGGACCCCAAGGCGGTCGGCGGAAGGGGGCTCGGGCTGGTGGACGCGCTCGCGGACATCTGGAAGATCGAGTACCACGAGGCTTCGAAGAGGGTGTGGTTCGTGCTCCACACCCACGGAACCGAGCAGAAGCCGCCCCTCCCCTCGCCCGGGGAAGCTCCGTGACCTACCTCGATCGCACCCTGTCGGGGCTCGCGATCATCCTCGTACTCCTCGCGGTGGTCACGCTCGTGGCGAGCTACGCACCGATCTCCGTCCCCTCCGACCCGAGACGCCGCCGCCCGGGACCGGCCAGGAGAGGCGGCGTCGAGCCGGGCGAGCGCGCGGGCCGGGGCCCGGGCCGAGTCCGGCTGACGTGGGCGGAGAGGCTCTGCGAAGATCGCTCGCCATGGACTTCACCCTGCGCCGTGTGCGCCCCGAGGACTGGCCCGCGTACCGGGAGATACGGCTGGCGATGCTGCGGGACACCCCGCTCGCCTATCTGGAGACCGTCGAGGACGCGCTCGGCCACCCGGAGTCCGAGTGGCGGTTCCGTACGACTCGGGCCGCGAGCCCCGGCAATGTCGGGGTCGCGGCCGTCGCCGCCGACGGCACCTGGATCGGCGTCATGAACGGCTTCCTGCCCGCGCCGGACACCGCCAAGCTCGTCGGCGTCTGGCTGCGTCCGGATCACCGGGGGCCGGGCGCGGCGCGCGCCGGTGGCGCCGGCGGGCCCGGGCCCGCCGCGCTCATGCTGGACGAGATCGTGCGCTGGGCCCGCGAGGAGACAGAGGCGGAGCGGCTGACCCTGCTCGTCCACGAGGACAACCACCGCGCCATCTCCTTCTACCGCCGCAGCGGCTTCGTCCCGACCGGTCACGAGGAGCCGTATCCGCTCGACGAGGCCCAGAAGGAAGTGGAGATGGCCCTCGTGCTGCGCGGCTGAGTGGCCGAGCGGGCTCCGGCGCCGGGTCAGGCGCCTGCCGGGCGGAGGGCCGGGACGATGCGCCAGTCGCGCTCGAAGACCAGGTTGTGCAGGTCGGCGGCGACGATCGCGCGGAAGGTGGGGACGAGTTCCTCGGCCTGGGCGGGTGTGAAGACGTTCAACGGCCACTCGGCCACGGTCGCCCCGCGCAGATGCGGATGGTGGAAACCGACGCCGTAGTGGGCGTGCAGGGCGAGCACGGGAAGGCCCGCACGGCGCTGTTCGGGCCAGCTCAGGGTCCAGGCCGCGAACTGCCCGCCCGTTCCGTCCGGGCGCGGTCCGGTGGCCTGCACGGTCCCGGTTCCCAGGAGCAGATGGGTGTCGAACTCGGCCAGGACCCGGCGGGCCGGACCGTCGAGCAGACCGGCCGCCGTGGCGAACGCCCGGTCTTTGTCCGGGCGTTCGGCATGCCCCGCGTGCGTGCCCTCGCGCAGATCGGTGAAGTGGCGGACGAGCGCGGCGAGCGGGGCGGGGGCCTCGGGGGCTGAGGTATCGGGGGCCGGGGTGTGGTGCGTCATGAGGCGGATTCCGTTCGGTGCGGTACGGGTCCCAGGGCGCGCAGGTGCTCGGCGAGCCGGGGCAAGAGGTGGCTGTCGGGCCGCAGAAGGTCGGCGTGGGCGACGCCCGGCGGGTGGATCAGGTCCACGGGGACGTCCGCGGCGCGCAGCCGGTCCGCGTAGGCGAGGACGTCGTCCGCCACCGGGTCCAGACCGCCGACGGCGAGGACGGCGGGCGGTACGTGGCGCAGGTCCGGGGCGTCGAGCGGGGTGAGGTAGCGGACCGGGCCCGTGCCGGGCGCCTCCGTCCCGACCGGCTCCGTCGGGGGCGGGGCGCTACAGCGCAGGGCGCGCCAGGCGCGACGTAACTCGGCGGGGCGGGGGAAGACGTCGGGGTCCCGGTGGTACCCGGCCGCAGAGCAGGACGGGTCGAGCGGCGGGTAGGCGAGCACCTGCGCGGCCAGAGGGGTCCGCGCCCCCGCCGGCCGGTCCCGGTCCCGATCCCGGTCGGCGAGCGCCGCCGACGCCGCGAGGGTGGCGCCGGCGCTGTCGCCGCCCACCGCCAGCGGCAGACCATCCTCCCCCGCCCTCGCGCGGGCCCAGTCGACTGCGGTGAGGACGTCCTCCAGGACGGCGGGGTGCCGGTGGGCCGGGGCGAGTCGGTAGTCGACGCTCAGCACCCGCCAGCCGGACAGGCCGGCCAGCCGCTGGGTGACCGGGTGCCAGTCGGCGGCCGAGCCGTACTGCCAGCTTCCACCGTGCGCCCAGACCAGCCAACCGCCTCTGATGACAAGGCCGTTCGCATCAGACGCAGGGGTGTGGAGGCGAGCGCGGACGGGGGTGGGGGCCGGGAGGGTCAGGTCGTGCCAGGTGGGGTTCGCGGCGTCCATCGGAACTCCTCAGGGGGAGAAGGGGGCGGGGCCCGTCGACCGGTGAACTCTGGTGCGGGTCCCGCTGGTTGGCCGTACGCCTAGCGCGGCGCGGCCTCGGTCTTCCGCGTCCGCAGGAAGACCGCCGCGATGACGACTCCGACGAGCACGAGGGCCGTGTTGACCGCGATGGCGACCGTGACGCCATGGTGGATGGCGGAGGCGGTGGCCACTCCGGCGGTGGTGGCGGTGACGACGGTCGACATGATCGGCGTACCGAGAGTGATGCCGACCTGCTGCGCCATCGACGCGAGCCCGGTGGCCAGGCCCTGTTCCTTGTCCGGCAGGCCGCTGGTGGCGGTGACCATGAAGCCGACGATCACCAGCATGTTGCCGATGCCGCCGAGGAAGGTGGCGGGCAGCAGCAGGCCCATGGCCGCGCCGGTCGTCGTACCGAGGAAGAGCAGCACCCCGGTGAACACGGCCTGGATGACACCGCCCGCGATCAGCGCGGTGAGGGTGGAGGTGCGGGCGATGACCCTGGGGGCGACGAGTCCGCCGACGACGGTGCCGATGCCGAGGACACCGAAGGAGATGCCGGCGCTCAGCGGCGAGAAGCCGAGGGTCTTCTGGAGGTAGAGGGTGAGGAGGTAGACGAGCGAGGTCTCGGTGACGAACGCGAGCATGCCGAGCAGGTTGCCCCAGGCGACGTTGCGGCGGCCGAGGGTCTTCAGCGGGACGAGCGGCTCGTCCACCTTGCGCTCGACGAGGAAGAACGCGGCGAACAGGACGGCGCCGCCGATCAGACCGGCCAGGGCGTGGGCGTCGGACCAGCCGTGCTCGCCGGCCCGGGTGAGGCCGTAGACGAGGCCGAGCAGACCGAGGGTGACGGTGAGGGCGCCGGGCAGGTCCAGCTTCGGCCGGGCGGCGGGGCGGGACTCCTTGATGACGGCGGGCGCGATGAGGACGACGGCGAGCGCGACGGGCACGTTGATGAAGAACGCCCAGCGCCACGAGAGCACATCGGTCAGGACGCCGCCGAGGATCGCTCCGGCGGTGAACCCGGCTGACATCAACGCCCCGTTGATGCCGAGCGCCTTCTGGCGGAGCGGGCCCTCGGGGAAGGAGGTGGTGAGGAGCGCGAGGCCGGCCGGGGTGGCGGCGGCCGTGGCGAGGCCCTGGGCGACACGGGCGATCAGCAAGACCTCGGGCGAGGTGGCGAGGCCGCCGGCGAGGGACGCGAGGCCGCCGGCGAGGGACGCGAGACCGAGCAGCGCCAGGCTGCCGATGAAGATCTTCTTGCGGCCGATCAGGTCGCCGATCCGCCCGAAGAAGAGGGTGAAGCCGGCCGCCGAGAGCGCGAACGTGGTCGCGATCCACTGGAGGTTGGAGAGCGAGAAGCCGAGGCCGTCGCCGATCGCGGGGAGCGCGACGTTCAGGATCGAGAAGTCGACGGCCAGCATGAACTGGGTGACCAGCAGGACCGCGAGGATCAGTTTCAACCGGCCGGTGAGGAGCGGGGGTTGATCCGTCGAGATGAGAGGTCCGGGGCGGGGTGCGGGTCGCGAGGAGGGCTGCCGCTTCTCGGCAGCGAGGGCGGGAGCGGGGGTGGGGGTGGGAGCAGGGGCGGGCTTGGTGCGGGACATGGCCATGACGGGGAGACCTTTCCTTCCCGCCGCCCACCAGCAGGCCGGGGCGGTAAGCGGGAGAACGGCGAGAACGGTGAGGACGGCGAGGAGTACGACAGCGGGCGTGCGGCGTCGCGGCGGAGCGGAGGTCGCCGGGACCCGGAACCTCGCTAACGGGCCTGGCGTTCCGTTACGACCACGAAAGTAGCACCCGTCGAATGCAATGGGAACCCCAGTTCCGATAAGCTGGTCGCAACGCTCCACCCGAGCCGCCCGATTCGCTCGATCCGTCTCAGCCGACCCCAGGAGTTCCTCGTGCCCACGCCCTCCACTCCCCCGCCGGCCGACGAGCGCACCACCGCCACCACAGGCGCCACGCCCCCCGCCGGCACCGTGCGGCCCGGCGGCCGGACCGCCCGCGTCCGCGAAGCCGTACTCAAGGCGGCGGGCGACACCCTCGCCGCCGAGGGCTTCGCCGCCCTCGACCTCGCCGAGATCGCGCGCCGCGCCGACGTCGGCAAGACCACCGTCTACCGCCGCTGGGGCACCCCCGGCGCGCTCGCCGCCGACCTCCTCACCGAGATGGCGGAGACCTCCCTGCCGCGCGCCGACACCGGCACCCTCGACGGCGACCTCCTCGCGAACGCCCGGCTCGTCGTCAAGACCCTCACCGACCCGCGCCAGGGGCCCCTGTTCACCTCCCTGATCGCCGCTTCCCTCTGCGACGAGCAGGCGGCGACGGCCCTCCACCGGTTCTACGAGGTACGCATCGCCGAGTGGTCCGGCTGCGTCACCGACGCGATCGCACGAGGCGAGATCCCGGCCGGCACCGACCCGCACGCCGCCATCGCCGCCGTCTCCGCGCCGCTCTACTACGCCCTGCTCAACACCGGCCGCACACCGGACGACCGGGACGCGCGAGCGGCGGCCCGGAGCGTCGCCGAAGCGGCCCGCGCCGGGGTGTGGAGCCCCGAATCCGACTGAACCCCACGTGGAATAAGGAGATTTGGAGATCTATCCCACACGGGTGAGGGGCGGGCGCCCCAGCCCTCACTTCGCAGGGGAGGGAGGGCGGCGCCCGGGACCTCAAGAGTCCAGGGCCTGTCCTACGCCTTGCAGCCGTACAGCTCGGCGAGCCGCGTCACGGCCTCGCGCAGCGCGGCCCGGTTGTTGCGGATCGCGATCTCCGGCTCCACCAGTTTTTCCTTCTTCTCCTGGGAGCGGGCGCTGACGCTCACCACGATGTACGGCGCCGTCGACCCCATCGCCGCCACACACCCATCCGGCAGCGCGGCCTCGGCCTGGTCCGGGCGGATCCAGCCGGTGATCCCGCCCCCGACCGGCACGGTGTCCTTCGTACGGATCGCGGCGGCCTTGGTGTCCTGGACCATCAGCCCGGACACCACGCGGGGCGCACCGGCCGACGCGGCCCGCTCGATCTGGCACGACTGGAAGAAGGCGTAGTCGCCCTTCCCCCTGCGCTCCCACTGCCCCGCGGTGACCATGCCGCTTCCCGCCCCGCCCCCGCCACTGGGGTCGCCGAGGAGGGCCGCCGTCTTCGTGGTCAGGGCGCCGAAGCAGATCACCTGCGGAGGGCGCACCTCGCGGTGCGCGAACGAGGGCGGGAGCGCCGCCAGGAGAACCCCGCCCGCGGCGATGCCGAGCACGGCGCCCAGCGGGATCCACTTCCGGTTCTCGTCCTTCATCGCGCTCCCCCGTCGTCACCGTCGCACCTGCGGGCGCACCCGATCATGCCAGGTCGGGGCCGGTCGGGCCGGGCCGGAACGCCCCGCGGGCCCGTCGGGGCGGAGCTTCCCCAACGGGCCCGCGAGCGGGGTCACTTCGCCAGGAAGGCGAGCAGCGCCTCGTTCACCTCGGCCGCGTGCGTCCACAGCAGACCGTGCGGGGCGCCCTCGATCTCGACGTAGTCGGCGGACGGCAGCGCCTTGTGGAAGGGGCGCGCGGTGCCCTCGACCGGCAGGATGCGGTCGGCCGTGCCGTGCAGGATCAGCGCGGGCACGTCGACGGCCGGGATGTCGGCCCGGAAGTCGGTGTACCAGGTGGTCGGCGCGGCGGCCGCGGCGAAGAAGCCGCCGCCCGCGGCGACGTTCCAGCTGTTGCGCACGGCCTCCTCGCTGATGCGGGAGCCGAGGGTCTCGTCCAGGTTGTAGAAGTCCTGGTAGAAGGCGGTGTAGTAGGCGTAGCGGTCGGCCTTGACGGCCGCGACGACGCCGTCGAAGAACTCCTTCGGCGCGACACCCTCGGGGTTGTCGTCGGTCTGGAGCAGGTACGGCTCCAGGGAGGCCAGGAAGGCGACCTTGGCGACGCGGGCGGAGCCGTACGTGGACACGTAACGGGCGACCTCGCCGGTGCCCATGGAGAAGCCGACCAGAACGGCGTCGTTCAGGTCGAGGGTCTCCATCACGGTGTCGAGGTCGGCCGCGAAGGTGTCGTAGTCGTAGCCGGTCGTCGGCTGGCTCGACTGGCCGAAGCCGCGGCGGTCGTAGGTGATCACGCGGTAGCCGGCGTCGAGCAGCGCGGCGGTCTGGCGCTCCCAGGAGTGGCCGTCGAGCGGGAAGCCGTGGATGAGGACGACCGGCTGGCCGGCGCCGTGGTCCTCGTAATAGAGGTCGATGGAGGTGGTGTTCTCCTGGCCCACGGTGATGTACGGCATGGTCTCTTCCTTCGTTCGTTTCGTGGTGCGGTGGTTCGGCGGTTCGGCGGTTCGGTGGTTCGGTGAGAGGTGCGCGTACGTACGCGGGGCGGCGTTCCGGTCCGGCGGGCCGGGCACCGTGGGAACGGGGCGGGCTCGCCGGCGGTCGGGGTCCGGGCAATCGCGGCATTTACGGCACGGACGGCACCGGTGGCTCACGCTAGGGCCGTTGGTCCACCCCGGGTTGCTCGCACGCGCACGCTTCTTGCCTGGCAGCGCGAAAGCGGGCTCGCGAGCCCGCCCGCGTATGCCCTGACCTGGGCGGCGACCACCTGCCGAGTGCACGGAGGGAACAGTTAGAGTGCACGGACAGACAAGTCCGGACCGGCCCCACCCCCTCAGGCCCCGGCTTCGGCGGAGCAGGGCGAAACAGAACGGAACGGATCGGAACGGGCATGGCGGGAACGGACGGTGCCCTGTCCCGTAGGGGTCTGCGCGGCCGGAAAGCCGAACTCCGCGCGCTCGACGAACTGATCGCCACCGTCGCCCGTACCGGAAGCGGCGCGCTCGCCCTGATCCAGGGCGAACCGGGCATCGGCAAGACCACCCTCCTCGCGGAAACGGCCGCCAGGGCGGGCGCGGCGGGGTTCGCCGTCTGCTCCGGCCGGGCCGACGAACTGCACCACCTGGTACCGCTCTCCTCGCTGGGATCCTGCGTCCTGCGCGGTGACGGCCCGGGGGCGAGTGCAGGTACGGGTACGGGTGCGGGCACAGGTACGGGCTCCGGCGCGGGCGCGGGTTCCCGGCCGCTGATGTCCCTCCCCGCGATCGCGGAGCCTGCCCGGGTGCACGACCAGGGCATCGGGCTGGTCGAACGGCTGGCGGAGGCGGTCGAGAGCCGGACCGGCGACCGGCCGGTGCTGTTCGGTCTGGACGACGTCCAGTGGGCCGACCCGTTGAGCCGGTTCGTCCTCCAGCAGCTTCCCACCCGCCTGGGCACCTCCCCGGTGCTGTGGATCCTGACCAGCCGGCGGGAACCCGCGGGCCCGGCGGCGGAGATCGCCGCCGCGGCGGAGGACCACCTTCCGACGGTCACCCTCCCCCTGGGCCCCCTCCCCGGCGCGGCCGTCGGCCAACTCGCCCGAGACGTCTACGGCGAGGACATCCACGGCGACGAAGTCGACGCGCGCGTACGGCAACTGCTCGACGGAGCGGGCGGAAATCCTTTCTTGGCCGTCGAGTTGCTTACGGGCCTACGGACCGCCGGCGCCTCGGACGGCTTCGCCCGCGCGGACACCGGCACGTCGGGCGGCGGCGCGGCTTCCGGCGGATCGGCGAGCGGTGCGGGGTCGGCCAGCACGGGCCAGACGGGCCACGAAGCGGTGTCCCCCGGGCTCGTCGCGGGCGTACGCGCCAGGCTCCGCCCCCTGCGTCCCGACACCCTGCGCCTCCTCCAGATGGGAGCGGTGCTGGGCCGCCGGTTCGGCTTCCACGAGGCCGCCGCGCTCTGCGGCCGGCCGGCCGCAGAGCTGATCGGGGCGCTCGACGAGGCCGTACGCACCGGTCTGCTGGACGACGACGGCGACCGGCTGGCCTTCCGGCACGATCTGCTGCGCCAGGCGGTCTACGCCGACATCCCGCCGTCGGCCCGCAAGGCCCTGCACCGGGAGGCCGCCCGGAGCCTGGTCGCCGCCGGACACCCGCCGATCGACGCCACCCCGCACCTGTTGCGGGGCGCGCTGCCCGGCGACGAGGAGGCCGTGGCGCTGCTGCGGAGCGCCGCCGCCGACGTCCTGCCGGTCACCCCGGACGTCGCCGCCGATCTGGCGGCCCGTGCCCTGGAACTCGTCCCGCCGGCACGCCCGTTGTGGTTCGCGGTGGGCGAGCAGGCGATCCTCTGTCTGACCCGGGCGGGCCGGAACCAGGAGGCCCTGGCCACCGGCGACCGGCTGCTCGCCGCACGGCCGCCGCTCGCGACCTTCGGCCGGCTCCAGTCGGCCCTCGGCGAGACCCTGTGGAGCATGGACCTCGCCGGCGAACTGTGCCGCCGGACCGAGGCCGCCCTCGCCACGGGCAGCGCGGCACCCGAGATCGCCGCGCGGCTGACCGCCCTGCGCGCGCTCGCCCTGTCCCGGGAACAGGACCTGGTCCTCGCGCGCGAGACGGGCGAGAGCGCGCTCGCCGCCGCCGTCGCCACCGGCGACCGGGAGGCCCACGTCCGCGCGCTGTCCGGACTCGGCGAGATCGCGCAGAACGCGGGCGAAAGCACCGTGGCGCTCTGCCGTTTCACCGCCCTGAGCACCCTCGACGCCGCCTTCCTCCCCGAGGCGGTCGTCGCGCATCTGCACCTGGACGACTTCGCCTCCGGCGCCCGGCTGCTGCGGCGCGCGATGGACGCCGACGACGCGACGGCGACCCGTCAGGCGATGCTCCTGTGGGCCCAGAGCCAGCACGACCTCGGGCTGGGCCGACTCGACGACGCCGACGCCGTCCTCGCGACCATGGAACGCCTGGAGAATGAAGTACGGGTATCCGTCCAGCAGTTGAACGCGCGCGTACTGCGCTCCCGGATCGCACTGCTGCGCGGCGACCGGGACGCGGCGGGGGAGCACCTGGACGTGGCGCGCACCCGGCTCGCGGCCAAGCCGAACCCGGGCAACACTGCCGCCGTACGCCATCTGGAAGCGGTCCACGCCGAGGCCGACGGGGACCTCGACCGTGCCGTCGAGCGAATCCAACAGGCGGAGCAGGACGGGGCGTTCATGCGCTGGCGGCTGCTGCGCGACAGCGTGGCCGCCGCCGTGGCGACGGCCCTGCGCGGCGGGGATCGGGCGCTCGCCGAGGGCCTGGCCGCACAGGCCGCGGCGTACGCGGACCGCAACCCGGCCGTACCGACCGCCACCGGGCTCGCCGCGCAGGCCCTCGGGCTCGTACGGAACGATCCCGCTCTCCTCGAACGCGCCGTGGAGCTGCTCGGCGCGGGCCCGCGCCCGCTGCTCGGGGCCGCCGCGCGGACCGATCTGGGCGAGACGCTGCTGGCCTCGGGCTCGGGCTCGGGCTCGCGAGAGGAACGGCGGGCGGTGGAGGAACTGGCCTGGGCTCGCGACGCGTTCGCCGAGGCCGGGGCCCATGCCGCCGCGGCCCGGGCCCAGCGCGCCCTGGACGGTGCGGGGCGCGGGGCCGCCGGGCCGGGCGGCGGGCGCGGGACGGCGACGGCGACGGCCGTCCACCCGGCCGTCCGAGCCGTCGTCCAGGTCGTCCAGCGCCCCGTCCAGGGCTGGGAGGCGCTCACGGCCTCGGAGAAGAAGATCGCGCGGCTGATCGCCCAGGGGCACACCAACCGATCGGCCGCCGAGCTGCTCGTCCTCTCCCCGCACACCGTCAACACTCATCTGACCTCGGCGTTCCGCAAGCTGTCGATCAACTCCCGGGTACAGCTGGCCAATCTGGTCGCGGCCCTGCCCGACGGCTGAGGCAGCACCACCGTCGACGTCGGCTCACCCCCGGGCACTCGTCCCCGGGGTGGCCCGGCGGCCGTGCCTAAGATGCGTCCGGCCCCGGGCCGCCACCCCCCGTACTCCGTCCCTCTCCCTCGACAAAGGCACCACCATGAATGCACCGGCCCGCAGACCGGCGCGGCGCGCCGCCGCCCGCTCGACCGCGACCGCCACCCTGTCCATGACTCTGGCCCTGGTCCTGGCCACCGTCACCGGATGCGCCGGCGGTACGGGCGCGGGCACCGGTACCGGCTCCGGACCCGGCACCAGCACCGGCGACAAGGCCGCCGTCTCCTCCCTCACCGTCCTCGACTACTACACCGACACTCCCGAGCACCAGCAGTGGGAGGAGGTCCTCACCTCCTGTGGCAAGGCGGCGGGCGTCGGGATCGAGCACACCAGCGTGCCGCCCGCGTCGCTCGTCCCCCGGGTCCTGCGGCAGGCGTCGTCGCGGACCCTCCCCGACCTGCTGATGCTGGACAACCCCGACCTCCAGCAGATCGCCTCGACCGGGGCGCTGGCCCCGCTGGACGAGTTCGGCGTCGACACCCGGGGCGTCACCGAGGGCATCCTGTCGGCGGGCACGTACGACGGGAAGGTGTACGGGCTCGCCCCGTACGTCAGCACCGTCGCCCTCTTCTACAACAAGGACATGCTCGCCGAGGCCGGGGTGGCCGTGCCGAGGACGTGGGACGAGCTGCGGACGGCGGCGGCCCGGCTGACCCGGCCCGGGCGTTACGGCATGGCCGTCGACGCGAACCCGACCTTCGAGGGCACCTGGCAGTTCCTGCCCTTCCTGTGGTCGAACGGCGGGGACGAGACGAAGCTCGACACCCCCGAGGCGGCCGGGGCGCTGCGGCTGTGGACCGACCTCGTGCGGAGCGGGTCCATGTCGAAGTCGGTGCTCACCTGGGACCAGGGTGATGTCCACGACCAGTTCGCCGCCGGCCGGACGGCCATGATGCTCAACGGCCCCTGGCGTATCCCGGCGCTCGACGAGCTCGACGAGTTCGACAAGGACGGGAAGGACCGGAAGGACGGGAAGGACGGGAAGTTGAAGTGGGGCGTGGCCCCCGTCCCCGTACCCCGGGCCGGGCAGCGGCCGGTCACCCCGCTCGGCGGCGAGGTGTGGACCGTGCCCCGGAGCGATTCCCCGGCCCGGCAGCGGAAGGCCGCCGAGGTACTGGGCTGCCTGAACGATTCCTCGCACTCCCTCGCCCTCGCCACCCAGCACCACACGGTTCCCTCACGCACGGCGGTCGCCGCGCGGTACGCGGAGCGGAATCCGTCGATGAGCGTGTTCGTCGACAGCGTCGGGGACGCGCGCGTACGGACCGCGCGGCTCGGCGTCCGCTGGCCCAAGGCGGCCACGGGGATCTACACCGCGATCCAGTCGGCCCTGGCGGGGCGGCAGACGCCAGAGGAAGCCCTGGAGGACGCACAGCGGATCGCGACCGACGAATGACGGGGCCCGAGGTCGCGCGCTTTCCGGACCCCGCCGAGCCCGCCGGGGTCCGGAAGGCGGGCCCCCGGGGCTCCGGGCAGCGGCTGACCGGGTGGCTGTTCGTGCTGCCCGCCGCCGCGTATCTGCTGCTCTTCTTCGGCTACCCGCTCGCCGCGAACGTCTCGATGAGCCTGCGCCGGTACACGGCCGCGACGTTCTTCACGGGCGACGCACCGTTCACCGGCCTGCGCAACCACACGAAGGTCCTCGGCTCCGGCATGTTCCGGGAGGCGGTGGTGAACACGGTCCTGTTCACCACCGGATCGGTCCTCGGACAGTTCGCGATCGGGCTCGCCCTCGCCGTGTTCTTCCAGCGCCGCTTCCCCCTCGGCGGGCTGCTGCGCTCCCTCCTGCTGCTGCCCTGGCTGCTGCCGCTCGTCGTCTCCGGAACGGTCTGGCGGTGGATGCTCGACCCCGACACGGGACCGGTCGACGCGGTGCTGCGCGCCCTCCACCTCACGTCGTCCGGCGTCCCCTGGCTCACCGGCACCACCCACGCGCTGGTGTCCGTCGTGCTCGTCAACATCTGGGTGGGGGTCCCCTTCACCACCGCCGTCCTGTACGGCGGACTCCAGGACATCCCGCCGTGTCTGTACGAGGCGGCGCGGCTCGACGGCGCCGGTGCCGTGCGGACGTTCCGCCATCTCACCTGGCCCCTGCTGCGGCCGGTGGCGGGCGTCGTCCTGCTGCTGAGCGTCGTCTACACCCTCAAGTCGGTGGACCTGATCCTCGTCCTGACGGGCGGAGGCCCGGCGGGCGCCACACAGACGCTCGCCACGCGCGCGTACGAGCTGTCCTTCCAGCAGTACGAGTTCGGGCGCGGCGCGGTGCTCGGCAACGTCCTCGTCGCCGTCTCGACCGTGTTCGCCCTCCTCCATCTGCGGGCGGGGCGGCGGCGAGCGGAGCCCGTACGGCACACGGAGCCCATACGCGTACGGGAGGTGCCGGCGTGACGGGCGTACAGCAACGACACGGCAGGCGCCGGGGCCGGGGCCGGGGCCGGAGCCGGAGCCGGGGGCCGTTGTCCACGGTCGTCGGGATCGTCCTGCTCGCCGTGCTGCTGTTCCCCGTGTACTGGATGGTGAACGCCTCGCTCCAGCCCGCCGGCGGCATCGTGCGCGGCGACTGGTTCCCCTCCTCCCCTGATCTCGGCGGGTACGCGACCGCGCTGCGCGACCAGGGGCGCAATCTCCTCACCAGCCTTGTCATATGCCTGGGCAGCGTGGTGCTCAGCCTCGGACTCGCCGCGCCCGCCGCGTACGGACTGGCGCTGCTCGGTCTGCGCGGCACCCGGCCCATTCTGCTCGGGGTCCTGGTCACCCAGATGGTGCCGGGCATCGTCCTCGCGAACGCGCTCTACGGGGCATATGCCGAACTGGGGCTGCTGAACTCGTATCTCGGACTCGTCCTCGCCGACGCCACCGCCGGGGTGCCCTTCGCGCTCGTCGTCCTGCACACGTCCATGCGGACCATCCCCCGGGAGATCGTCGAGGCGGCCCGGCTGGACGGCGCCGGCAGGCTGCGCGTCCTGTGGTCCGTGGTGCTCCCCCTGAACGTCAACGCGCTGGTCACCGCGGCGGTCTTCACCTTCCTCCTCACCTGGGGCGACTTCCTCTTCGCGCTCGCCCTGACCACGACGGACACCGTCCGGCCGATCACCCTGGGCGTGTACGAGTACCTCGGCGCCCACACCAGTCAATGGAACGCCGTCATGGCGACCGCCGTCCTCGCGTCCCTGCCGGCCGCCCTGCTGCTCGTCCTCGCCCAGCGCCGCGTCACCTCCGGAGCGACCGGCGGCGCCCTCGACTGAGGCCCGCGCGCGGGCCCGGGCAAGCCCTCCGGCAGGCGGGCGGCGCTCCGGAACAATCCGCCGATCTAGCGGGTTCACGCGATGTGCCGGCCCGGTCCGGCTGGCACGGTGGGGTGCGGAAGGCACCCGAGTCGAAAGGCACGAGCATGGCCTCGGACATTCCGGAGCGCGTCGCCCCCGCCCCCGTCGACGTCACCGACGCGCCGCGCGGCCCGGCCGAGCGGGCGTTCCGGCGCGCGATCCTGCCCCAGACCTGCGGTGCCGTACGCTTCCCGGTCCCCGCGCGGGCGTCCCGCACCACGGTCCCGAACTCGGGCCCGGGCCCGGACGGCACGCCCCCGCGCGACCTGCTCGGCCCGCTCGTGTCCGCGACCCAGGCCGTCACCCTGCCCGGCGACTTCCCGCACGCCCCGCGCGCCCGCCGCCTCATCCGGCCGGACGGGCAGCCCCGGTACGTCGTCTTCACCATGCTGGAACAGGGCATCGCCCAGCTGGAACACGACGACCGGGAGGTCCTTCTCGGGCCGGGGGACGTCGTCGTCTACGACCTCGCGCGCGCCGACCGTTCCGACCGGGCCGACCGGGCGGCCGCCGCCAAGGAGCCCGCACCCGCGCCCCCGCCCAACACCGCGCCTGACCTCGCGACTTCCCTCGCGACCGGCACGGCCGTGGACACGCCCGTGGACCCGTCCGCCGGCAACCGGGCGCTGCGCGCGCGGATCCAGGCGTACATCGACCGTCATCTCACCGACGCCGATCTGACCCCGCAGTCCATCGCCCGGGCCCATCACATATCCCTGCGCTACCTGCACAAGCTCTTCGAGGGCGAGGACGCCACCGTCAGCCGGTGGATCCAGCGGCGCCGGCTCGAACGGTCCCGGCGCGACCTGGCGCGCTATCCGCACGTCACGATCGGCGCGGTGGCGCACCGCTGGGGCTTCGCGAGCGCCGCGCACTTCAGCCGGGTGTTCCGGACGGCGTACGGGATGTCCCCGAGGCAGTGGCGTACGGGCGAGGAGGCGGCGGCGCTGTCCGTACGGGCGGCCGGAACGACCGGGGCGACCGGGGCGACCGGGGCGACCAGAACAACCGGCGCAACCGAGGCGGCCAGCCGACGGGTGCCGGCCCCGCGAGGCCGCGCTTAGGCCGGGCCTGGCCCCCTCAGGCCGGGTCCGGTCCGCTCGGCCCGGCGCCGTCCCGTACCCCCACCACCGGACCGGCCGTCACGTCGAAGGAGTGCGTGACGGTCGGTGCGGTGCCGGGTATCAGCAGGCCACGGGCGCGTTCCTCGTGGACCCGGTCGGTGACGGTGAGCCTGCGGTGGTGCTGGGCGAGGTGTTCCGCCCACGAGCCGACCAGATAGGTCTCGACGAACTCCGCCGGGTCGTTGCCGTCCTGGAAGAGTCCCCAGTCGAGGGCTCCGGTGCGCCGCCGGGACCGGGCCACGTGCGCCATGTGCCCGGTGAACGCGGCGCGGTGCTCCGGCGCGACCCGGTAGGACACGGAGATCCGCACGGGTCCGTCGGCCGGGCCCGGCTCGAACACCAGCGGTGGCTCGGGCCAGTGGCCGGACGGCCTCGGATCGATGGCGTCCCCGTCGTACAGCGGCCACCAGCGCACACTCACCGCGCCGGCCACGAGCAGCCCGCCCGCTGCCAGGAGCGAGACGGCCGGCCCCCAGTGCGAGGCCAGCGCGCCCCACACGGGGGCCGCGAGGGCCTGCCCGCCCTGGAAGAACAGCAGGTACACGGCGAGCCCGCGGGCCCGCACCCAGCCGGGCAGCCGGGTCTGAAGGGTGGCGTTGAGGGTCGACAGGACGCCGACCCAGGCCAGTCCGGCGGGCAGCAGCACGAGCACCGCGAGCCAGGGGGCGGGGGCCGTCGCCAGGACCGCGAGGACGCCCGCGTAGAGGACACCGCCCGCGGCGAGGGTGCCGTTGGCACCGAGCGTGCGCCGCACGGCGGGCAGGACGAAGGCGCCGGCGACGGCACCGACGCCGACCGCGCCGAGCAGCAGGCCGTACCCGCCCGGGCCCAGGTGCAGGGAGCGGCTCGCGACCAGCGGGAGCAGCGCCCACAGGGCCGCGCCGCCGGGGATGAACAGCATCGTGCGCAGCAGGACCCGGCGGACCCCGGGCGCGTGCCGGACGTAACGGCGGCCGGTGCGCAGCGCCGTCAGCAGCTTCTCGCCGCCGTCCACGGGGACTTCGGGGCGCTTCCACAGGATGAGGACGGCCGCGATGCCGAGGTAGGACACGGCGTTGAAGGCGAAGACCCAGCCGACGCCCGCCGCCGCGACCACCACGCCGCCGAGGGCCGGGCCGGCCGCCCGGGCCAGGTTCATGTTGACCGCGCCGAGCGCGGCGGCCTGCCCGAGCTGGCCGCGTTCCACCAGCTCCGGCTGGATCGCCTGCCACGCCGGGCCCATCAGGGCGGTGCCGCAGCCCATGAGGAAGGTGAGGCCGAGCAGCAGTCCGGGCGTCAGCCGGCCGGTGAACGCGAGGACGGTCAGCGCGGTGGACACCCCGAGCATCGCGAACTGGGCGGCCAGCAGCACCCCTCGGCGGTCGAAGCGGTCCGCCAGGACGCCGGAGGGGAGGGCGAGGAGCATCACGGGGAGGCTGGACGCCGTCTGGACGAGGGTGACCAGCGTGGCGCTCTCGCCGACGAGCAGCCACTGCGCGCCCACGGTCTGCATCCAACTGCCGACGTTGGAGGCGAGTTGCGCGATCCACAGCGCGCGGAAGACGCGCGCCGCGAGCGGGGCCCAGGCGGAGGGGGAGGCGGGCATCGTCAGCGTCTTGGGCATCTTGGGCGTCTTGGAGCGCAGGTGCATGTTCAGGCCGGGGTACGGGTCCAGGCCGGGTCGCCGGCCGAGAGGCGGTGGGTGATCAGGGAGGTGGCGGCGAGCAGGGCCAGGACCAGGCTCAGCGTGAGGACGAGATGGCCGCGCAGCACCAACTGGGCTCCCCCGTACGCCCCGAGGAGCATCGCCGTCACCGAGAGCAGACGGCGGCCGGGGCTCGGTGACGGGCCGCCTGCCTGACCGCCCGCCGATCCGCCCGCCGGGGCGGAGTCGGCGGCGAGGCCGGTCAGCGTCAGGGTGAGCACGGTCGTGGTGAGGTCGGGGACGGCGAGGCGGCGGGCGACCGCGTTCTGGAGGCCCATCGCGAGTCCGAGGGCGACGACGAGGGTGTAGCGGACCACCGGGGTGACACGCCCGCCGGTGTCTCCGGCGCCTCCGCTGTCGCCAAAGACCGCGGCGGCCGTCACCGCGACGGCGACCAGTGCCGACTGCACGGCGGTGGACCTGGCGAGGAGTCGGCCCCGGTGCGCCGCGAACCGGGCGGACGCCAGGCGGCCCCCGCCGAACGCGCCGGCCAGGAAGGCGGCGAGCGCGACGACGGAGGCGAGGAGGGACAGGCCCGGCGCGTGGGCCAGGGCGAAGCCGAGGAACACCACGTTGCCCGTCATGTTGGCGACGAAGACCTGTCCAAGTGCCAGATAACTCACCGCGTCGACCAGGCCGGTGACCACCGTCAGCGTCAACAGGAGGGGAGGCAGCGGGCCGTGGCGGTCCCCCGGCGGCGGTACGAGGGTGCGTCGCAGGTCACTCAGCGGCCCGTGCATCCCGCGCCCCTTCCGGCTGCCCGGCGACACCGCCCGCCGCCCCCGGGCTGCTCGCCGTCTCCGAGCCGTCCGCCGATTCCGAGCCGTCCGCCGCACTGGCGGCCGGAGAGCGGTGGAGTACGGCCCGGGTGAGCAGTCCGCTCACCGGCCCGGCCACGATCGCGGGCAGCACCACCCACAACGGCCAGGTTCCAAGGCCCAGTTGCTGGTCGACCGACCACCGGCCGGGCCCGGTGAGCGCGAGCGCGGCGGAGACGACGACGAGGACCAGCGGGTACTCGTACCCGTCGTTCTGCACCCACAGGCCCTTGCGCCACTTCACGGTGGCCGCGACCGTCATCACACCCATCGCGGCCATCGCCGCGAGGGGGGTGAGCAGGCCGGCGGCCAGGAACAGGCCGGCACCGATCTGGCTGGTGCCGGCGACGACCGCGGTCAGCCGCCCGCCGAGGAAGCCGTCGTGGCGGAACTCCTCGGTCCCGCCCGCCAGTCCGTGGCCCCCGAGGCGGAAACTCACCTTCTGGACCCCGTGCCCGGCGACGAGAAGTCCCACCACCGCGCGGAGGACCAGCAGTCCCGCGTCCATCATCCGATTGCCCGCCTGTTCCCGACTCGTCTGTCCGTTGTCCGTCGTCCGCGATCCGCTACCCCGCTACCCCGCTGCCCCGCTACCCGAGATACGCGAACCGCGAACCGTCCCGCCCCCGCGCGAACCGTCCTGCCCTCACTCAGTCCGCGCGCGGCCCTCGACCGGTGCGCACACGGTCCGCGAACGGACCGCGTGCGCACCGCTGTCGAGCGGGAGCGGGTCAGCCGGCGGCGTGCGCGCCGATGACAGCCTGCGCGTAGACCACGCCGAGGCCGTAGGCGCCGGCGTGCTCCTTCACGACGTCCATGACCGACATGTAGGTCTCGCCGCGGGCCCAGTCGCGCTGGAGCTCCAGGAGCACCTGCACCCAGGTGACGGGGACGACGCCGGCCTGGACCATGCGCTGGATGGCGTGCTCGTGGGCCTGCGGGCTGACGCCACCGGACGCGTCGGTGACGACGTAGACCTCGTAGTCCTGGGCGAGCGCGGAGAGCGCGGGCAGGACGACGCAGACCTCGGTCCACAGACCGGCGATGACCAGCTTCTTGCGGCCGGTGGCCTTGACGGCCTCGACGAATGCCTCGTCCTCCCAGGCGTTCATCGTCGTACGGTCGACGATCTCCTGGCCGGGGAAGACCTCGGCGAGCTGCGGCATGATCGGGCCGGAGAACGACTCGGCGGCGACGGTGCTGAGCACGGTCGGGACGCCGAACGCCTTGGCCGACTTCGCCAGGCCGACCGTCGCGTTGATGATCGCGGTGCGGTCGCCGCTGCCGGTGCCGAAGAACATCTGCGGCTGGTGGTCGACGAAGAGCACCGCGCAGTTGTCCGGGGTGAGCAGGTCGGGGCTCGGGGACGCGGTGACCTCGGAGATGTTGACCATGGTGGTGCCTTTCCGGAAACGGGGACGAACGCGGCCGCGCGATGGCGGGGCGAACAGCGGTGGTGTCCCGGGAAGGGCGACGCGAAGGCCGGGCCCTTCCCGGGAGTTCGCGAGGAACGGGAGACCGGAAGGAACGCGATACGCGACGGGCATCGGCTCGGCCGCTCCCTGGCGGCCCGCACGATTCACCTCACGGATCGCGTTCCTTCCGGCGACTCCTCGCCCTCGGCTCCGCCACGCTATGGACGGCCCGGATTCCAGGGTGGCCCCGAGGCGCACAGCGAACGGTCCCCCCGTGCACTGCCCTTCCGCCCGCCTCCGTACGCGGTGTACGGACCGCTCCCCCGCCCGCGCCGGAAACGACCGCGTCCCCGGACCGCGACGAGGGCGGTCCGGGGACGGAAGGCGGTGCGGGGGCCGTACGAGGGCGGGACGGCGGACCGGCTACGGCACCATCGCGGGGGCCGCGGCGGAGGCCGGGACCGCGAGGGTGCCCGGAGGCGCCGGCCAGGCGGCCCGCGGGGACGGGAGCACCGTGCCACCGCGCGCCGTCGCTCCTTCCGCGGCCACGGCCTCGACCGAGATGTCGAACCAGTCGAGGAACTTCAGCGTCCGCTCCGCGTCGGCGTACTGCCGCCACACCCGGTCGCCGGCCACCACGCCGGCGTCCGCGAGCGCGTGCGCCGCCGCCGGGGTCATGGCCGTGGCCGTGCCCTCGGTGACGAGTTCCTGTACGTAGTGCGCGGAGCGGCGCGGGGTCGGGGCGTCGGCCACCCAGAGCTGCTTCGGCTCGGGGGTGCCGGCCGCCGCGAGCGCTCCCCAGCGCGCGGAGGAGAACGTCATCTCGTGCACCCGGTGCGCGAGCCGGGCGGCCGCGAGTCCGGCCCGGCCGCGCAGCGCCTTGGCCTCGTCGGAGCCGATGAGATCGAGCCGGGCGTCGACCCGCTGGTCGAGACCGGTGAGGTCGAAGGAGATGAACGAGACCAGGGTGACCGGCGCGACCGGGGTGCCGGACGGGGCGCCGGGGACGGGACGGGGCCGGTCCAGGGCCGCCACGAGGGCGGTGGCCGCCTGCCCGTACTGGCGCGGCGAACGCACCCGGCACACCTCCACCGGGATCCCCAGGGCGAACAGGGCCCGCAGGGTCGCCGGGTCGGCCGCCTGGACGGGGATGCGTACGACCAGGTTGGGCCGCCCGATCTCCTCGCGCAGGGCACGGGCCCGCGCGACCCAGCTCCCGGGCCCGGCCCCCGGCGCGGCGCCGGACGCGCCCTCGGCACCGGACGTCCCCTCCGCACCGGGCGCGCCCTCGGCACCGGATTCGGACGGCTCCGAGGTCTTCGCCGCGTCCCCGCCCTTCGCCGTCACCTCGGCCGGCTGTACCGAGACCAGGCCCTGGCTGCCTCCGCTGCGCCGGTACAGCGGGAGCAGGCTGTCACAGGCCTGCCGGATCGCGTCGGCGGACCGGCCGCGCGGCGCGCCCATGCGCGCGCCCGCCACCTCGCCCTGCGCGAGCGCGCGGCGCACCTCGTGCGCCGCTCCCCCGCCGAGGGCCGTGACGTCGATCCACACGTCGACGCCCTCGCGTTCCAGGAGCCGCCATGCCTGGCTCATCCGGTCCGCCTCTTTCGCCGTTACGCCTCGTGTCGGCGCCATCGGTCAGCTCCTCTCCAGGACCGCGCACGTCCAGCTGAAGCCCGCGCCGACGCCCACGAGGAGCACCCGGTCGCCGCTCTTCAGGGTGTCGTCCTCCAGGAGCTTGGCGACGCCCGCCGCCTGGTCTCCGGCGCCCAAGTGGCCGACGGTCAGGCCGAATTCCTGGAGGGTGACCTCGGGCTTTATGCCGAGCGGGCCGAGGCACTGGAACTGGGAGAGCCGGGCCCCGAAGAAGGGCACGATCACGACGGCCATCTCCTGGATGTCGCTGCCGGCCTCCGCGAGACAGCTCCTGACCGCCGACATCATGCCTTCCTCGTTGCGCGTGGTGACCTCCTCCGAGGAATACCCGCGCATGAAGCCCTTCTTGCGCGCCACGAGGTCGAGCACCCCGGACTCGGATCCGCTCGCCAGGAACGGTTCGTCGCCCCGGTGCAGCCCCTCCAGCATCGGCTGCGAGTAGGCCGCGGTGGCGATCAGCCGCAGCGGGCCCGGGGTGCGGGACAGCACGACGGCCGTTCCCGCGTCGCCGAACGCGAGGCCCCGGTCGGTGCTCCAGCGGGGGAAGGCCGGGGAGGCGAACCGGTCGCCGGTGGTGACCAGGGCCGCCTTGGTGGAGGGAATCGCGGCGAGCCGGGCCGCCGCGTTCTCCAGGGCGCTCATGCCGCCGTTGGACATCTGGCGCAGCTCGTACGACACGCAGTCGTCGTGACCGAGGATCCGGTCCTGGAGATACGCGGCCGTGTTCCAGAACTCCAGCCCCTGGTACCAGCAGTCGGCGTGGATCAGCAGTCCGACGTCCCTGGGGTCCCGCCCGCTGCGGGCGAGGGCCGTGCGCCCCGCGGCGACGGCGAGTTCGGGCGCGGCGCGCGTGGTGCTCACCGACACGGAGCGCTGTCGGCTCTTCTCCCATTCCTCGACCGGCAACAGCCCTTCCGTCACGGCCTCTTCACCGGTCTGCGACTCCCCGAACTCGGCGGCCGCGCTCTCCACGTAGATCTCGTCCCAGCGCACGCGCGCTCCCCTTCCTGATCCTGATCCTGGTCCTAGGTCCCGTTCCTGTCCGCGCGCCGGCGCGTCCGGTGCTTCCGGGTCCGGTCGGCGCGCGCCCAACACGGGGGAGGTGTCTAGCGGTTGGTCCACTCCGGGCTCGGGCCGAACCGGCGGGAGGCGGTGTGGGCCTCGTACGGCATGCCGGGCGGCATGTTCAGCACCTCCAGCTGGAAGCCGCCGACGCCGCGGAAGTAGACCCAGCGGTCGCCGTGGATCGGTCCGCCGTCCACGATCAGCTGGGGCTCGCCGAGGACTTCGGCACCCTCGATGCCCGCGAGCCAGGCGGCGGCGCGCTCGACGTCCTCGACGAAGAACGCGAAGTGGTGGCCGCCCACGTCGCTGTTGCGGGGGCGCTCCACGCGACCGCCCTCGATCGCGATGGCGCTGAGCTCGACGGTGGTGACGGGGCCGAGCCGGATCGCCGCGGTGTCCTTGTGGAAGGCGCCGGAGGCCGCGTACTGGACGCGGGCCGTCTCCTCGTCCACCGACTCGCCGACGCGGTAGACGAGTTCGCCGCCCATCGGGCCGGTGAAGAAGGCGACGGCCTCGTCCAGGTCGGCGACGGTGTAGCCGACGTGGCCGATGCCGAGGGCGCCGGGCAGGCCGCCCTTCCAGTCGCCGACGGGCCGGTAGACCCGCGCGTCCGTGTCTCCCTCGTACGGCAGCCACGCGGCGAGCTGGCGCAGTTCGACGCGCATGCCCCAGTCGGTGAGGAGGTGGATCCAGCGGTTGCCCTTCGTCGGGCCGTCCTCGTCCGTGCGGGGCTCGCCGAGCACGCGGACACGGCCGGAGCGGCGGGCCGCGTCGAGCGCCTCGTCCAGGTCGCACACGTGGACGCCGATGAGGTGGCCGCCGACGTCGGTGAACTCCGGCGCCTGGGTGTTCTGTTCGGGCGCGGTGTACTGGAACAGCTCCAGGTTGGCGTCCGGTCCGAAGCGCAGCATCGCGATCTGCGCGCTGGCGCGCGGGTGGACGCCGAGCTGGCGGGTCATCCAGTCGCTGCCCGGCTCCTCGACGGGGCCGAGCCGGTAGAGGACCTCGGCGCCGAGCACCGTGGTGCAGAAGTCCACCGCCGTCTCCAGGTCCGCGACGGTGTAGGCGTAGTGGTCGACGTTGCGGGCGGTGGGGATGGCGACGGCCGTGCCGGTCGCGGTGGTGCGGGACATGCTCAGCTCCAAGGTCGGGGCACGCGGGTGCGGAAGCGGGCTGCCGGACGCGGACGGCCGGGACGGGGCGGGCGGGCGGTGCCGGCGGTTCCCCTCGTCGTACGGGAGGGGTCGGCCCCCGGGCCGCGCCGGGGGCCGGGTGGCCTCAGACGGTGCCGGCCCGCGCGGCGTTGGCGACGGCCGCGCTCAGCGCCATGCCGCCGTCGATCAGGATCGAGGTGCCGGTGGTGTACGCGGCGGCGGGCGAGGCCAGGTACGCGACGAGGGCGGCGACCTCGTCCGGGCGGCCGGGGCGGCCCGCGGGGATGGCCGGGCGGGCGATCTCGGCGGCGTCCACGCCCACGGGGACGTTGTTCATCGGGGTGGCGGTCTCGCCGGGGGCCACGGCGTTCACCGTGATGCCGTGCGGGGCGAGGTCGAGCGCCATCGCCTTGGTCAGCGCGCCCAGGCCGCCCTTGGCGGCGCAGTAGGTGCTGCCCTCCCCGATCGGGATGTGCTCGTGGATGCTGGTGATGTTGACGATCCGGCCGCCCCGGCCCTGCTCCAGCATGCGCGCGACGGCGATCTGGCTCAGCCGGAACGGGCTGGTCAGGTTGACGTCGAGGATGCGCTGCCAGTCCTCCAGGGTCTCCTCGACGACGCTCGCGCGCCGGTTCAGGCCCGCGTTGTTGACCAGGACGTCGATGCCGCCGAACGCGTCGATACAGGTGCGCAGGGCCTCGCCGGCGCCCGCCGGGTCGGTCAGGTCGAGCCCGAGGGTCTCGGCCCGTACGCCGTGGCGCGCGGCGATCTTGTCCGCGACCTCCTTCGCGGCGGCGGCCTGCCGCCCGTAACCCACGACGAGGTCGAAGCCGGCCGCGGCGAGCGCCTCGGCCACGGCCACGCCGATGCCCGAACTGGCGCCGGTGACAACGGCGATGGGGCGATTCATGGGTGTGCCCTTTCTGATGGGGACCGGGGAGGCCGGGACGGCCGGAAGGACCGGGGAGAAGCGAGAGGAACCGAGGAAGTGCCGGGAAGGACCGGGACGTTCGTGAAGTTCGTGAAGTGGGGGGGTGGGGGGGTGGGGGTGGGGGTGGGGGGTTGCTTGGTTCGGGGGTTGTTCGGTACCGGGGGATGGTGCGGTGTGGGGGATGGTGCGGGGCGGTGTCCGTACGGGGGGGCGGACCCCGGACGGGCCCCGCGGGTGCCCCTGACGCCCGGGGCAAGGCGTCAGGGGCGTCGGCCCGCGACGTCCGACCCCCTTCAGGAACGGGGGGTCAGCGACAGGGCCACCTTGGGGGCGGCCCGGCGTCCTCTCTCCAGCAGTTCGAACGCCTTGTCGACGTCCGACGGCTCGAAGACGTCGGCGATCATGCCCTTCGCCGTCAGGACGCCGTCCGAGAACAGCCGCAGCGCGCGCTCGTAGTAGTCGAGCCCGTGCCGTACGCCGGTCATGGTGACCCCGCGCAGGACCAGTTCGGAGGCGTCGACGGCCGGCAGCGGATCGCTCGGCACACCGACCGCCGCGATCCGTCCGCCGATGTCGGCGACCCGCAGCGCCTCCAGCAGAGCCGGAACCGCCCCGGACGCCTCGATGACGACGTCGTAGTCTCCGTCGGGCGCCTCGCCGGGCAGGAAGGCGTGTTCCGCCCCCATGCGCAGCGCGGCCCCGATGCCGGCGTCGTCGATCCCCACGACGTCGACCGTGCCCGCCACCCGGCGGGCCATCTGCACGGCCAGCAGACCCATGGTGCCGGTACCGAAGACGAGGACGCGTTCGCCGGGGAAGACCCCGACCTTGTCCATCGCCGCGAGCACCGTGACCGCGGGTTCCGCGAGAGCCGCCGCGAAATCGTCGACGCCCGGCGGAACCTTGGTCAGGGACTGGGCCGGCAGCCGGATGAACTCCGCCGCCGCGCCCTGCTGACCGTAGAGACCGACCTCCTTGAGCTCGGAGCACTCGTTGCGGTGACCCCGCTGACACGCGCGGCAGCCCCCGCAGGAGAGCATGGTCTGTCCGACGACACGGTCGCCGATCTTCAACTGCCGGGAGTACTGGCAGTTTCCGGCGATCGCCACCACGCGTCCGACCCACTCGTGGCCGAACACATGGGGCAGCGTGGCCCGCCCGTCCTGCACGTAACTGGCCGTCCCGTGCAGGAGTTCGAGGTCGGTGCCGCAGATGCCGACCGTGGTGGGAGCCACCAGGACGTACCCCAGCTCGGGTCCCGGTATCTCCAGCTCCACCTGGCCGACCTTGCCCTTGTCCAGGATCGCCGCGGCGCTCATGGACCCGTTCGGCCAGCGGCCGCACAGCAGGTCGTCCGTGGGCGGGAGCACCTTTTCGTGGTGTTCAGCCAAAATATCCCCTCCTCAATCGGCGCCCGCCGAGGTCGCCGGGCGGAAAATCGGGGCCTGCAGGTGCGACGGCAACTCCGGTACGCGCGAAGGCAGTTGGGAGATGACGTCGGCCGGCAGGAGCCGCACCGCGAGCAGGTCGAGTCCTTCGGATCCGGCGGTGAGGCGGACGGCGGCGCGGGCCGCGACGAGCAGCGCGCCACCGGCGCCGAGCGCCCGTACACCTGCGCCGTCGCCGTCCGCGTCACCCGTGTCGCCGGGGCCGTCACCATCGGCGAAGGCTCCCGTGTGCACCGACGCCGACCCGGAGACGGCGTACAGGGCCGCCTCGGTGCCGTGCGACGGGGCGTGCGCCCAGGTGGCGCCGGGACCCAGCCGGATCTGTTCGAAGGACTCGCACTCGCTGTGCAGCATGCCGCGGCGGGAGAGGCACCGCCAGGTGCCTCCGGGGGCACCCTGGGTGCCGGGGGTGCCGGCGTCCAAGGTGCCCGACCGCAGTCGGAGGGAGGGGGAAGCGGGTTCGCTGACGATCACCGGACCGGCTCCGGTTCCGGCAGCGCGGTCGCGGGCGCCGGTGCGACCGCGACCGCGACCTCGGCGTGGAAGAACTCCAGACCCTGCTCGCGGTCCGCGCCGATCCGGGCCCGGGTGCCCAGGGGCAGCGTCACGGCCGTGCCCGGGTGGAGCTCCGCCGTACCGCTGCCGCCCTCGACCCAGCCCGTGCCGGAGAGCACGAACACCATGTGCTCGCACCCCTCGGCCGCCAGCTCGGCGGTGCCCGCGGCGTCGACCGTCCGCAGCGCGATCGAGCGCAGCGGGCCGGTGAAGACCCCGGACGGGGAGACGGAACGCTCGGCTCGCAGATCGTGCAGGCGCGCGGATGACACCGGGGGCTCCTCCGTGGCGGGGACGGGGACGGGGGCGGGGGCGGAAGCGGGGGCGGAAGCATGGGCCGGGGTGGGGACACCGGCGGGGACGCGGGCGGCGAGCGCCCGGTCGAAGCGGGGCGAGCGCATCTCGATGACGAGCCAGTCCAGATCGGTGTCGCCGGTGTTGCGCAGACCGTGCACGGTGCCGAGCCCGGTGAGGATCAGCGTGCCGGGCGCGACCGGGTGGCCCTCGCCGTTCAGATAGATCTCGCCGGTGCCGGAGAGGATGAAGTAGACCTCCTCGGTCCGGGTGTGCAGGTGCTCCCCGCTGACCCCGCCCGGCGGGACGCTCGCCCACTCGACGGCCTCCCAGCCCCCGCGCAGATCCGCGCCGGACGCGAGGGCCTTCCAGCGGGTGAGCCCGGTGGTGCCGTGCACCCCGTGGATGTGGGCGGGGCCGCTGACGTCACCGACGATCACTTCGGCGCCGTACGCCGGCACCGAGGCCATCGGGTCCACCGAGTCCATCGGGGCCATCGGGTCCATGGCCGCACCCATGGACTCCGGTGCCGACTCCGGCGCCGACTCCGATGCCCGCGCCGGGGCGGGGGCGTAGGCCGTCTCAGACATGCTCGGGGCTCCCGGCACGCTGTCCGACGACCTTCAACTCGGAGACGGCGTCGAGCAGTTCCTGCTCGCCGAGGTCGTTGACGAAGGTGACGTCGCCGATGCCGACCGGGAGCGGGAGGCGCTGCATGCCGTCGCGGTGGCGGACGGTGTCGCGCAGCGCCGCCGTGAGGAGTTCCGGCTGGTCGAGCAGGTCGTCCCAGGCGGGCAGTTCGAGCGAGCGCATCACGTCGTACACCCGCTGGGCGTCGACGTCGTCGATCAGCCCGCGGCGCCGGGCGATGGCCGTGGTCAGCGCCATGTCGACACAGACCGCCTCGCCGTGCAGCAGGGCCGGCAACGCGCTCATCTCGACGGTCGGGCTGAAGGTGTGCCCGTAGTCGACCGAGCGCTCCAGCTTGGCCTCCCAGAGGTTGGGCTGGAGTTCCTCCAGCATGCCCTGGATGGCGCGGCGGACGACCTCGCGCGCGGCTTCCTCGCCGCCGTCGGTCTCACCCTGGAACTTCTCGTCGAGGAGCAGCGGTCCGTGGCTCTCCAGGAGATCGAACAGCCGCGCGTCCTTGATCAGGGCGATCTTCAGGATCTCGGCCATGCCGTTGCCGATGTGGCGGCGGCCGACCGTGGCGAGGAAGCTGCGGTCCAGGAGGGTGAGATCGGCCGGGAAGTAGGTGCCGAGCCGGTTCTTGTGCCCGTTGAAGTTGACCCCGGTCTTGGCGCCCACACCCGCGTCGACCAGGCCGATCAGGGTCGTGGGGACGCGGATGAAGGGGGTGCCCCGGCGGTAGAGGCTGCTCGCCAGGCCGACGATGTCCATCAGGACGCCGCCGCCGATGACGATGAGGGGCTCCCGGCGCCGGTCGACGCCGAACGCGTCGAGGTCCTCGACGATCCGGGCGGCGGTCTCGAAGCTCTTGACCGTCTCGTCGGCGGGGACGACGCACAGGGTGTAGTCCACGTCGTGGTAGTCGAAGTAGGCGCGGATCCGGCTGCCGTGCAGCAGGTCCACGTCCGAGTCGATCACCACGAACCGGCGCAGCCGGGTGCCGGGAGCCGCGGCCGGCTCCAGCAGGTCCGTGCGGCCGAAGTCGAACAGGCCGTCGGCGACGCGTACTTCATAGCTGACGGGCTTGGCGGTACGGACCACCCAGGCGTCGATGCGCTCGCTGTAGGCGTACAGACCCGCGCCGGGCTGTGCCGCGACGGTCTGGGTGCGCTCGCTGGGTCGGCCCAGAAGTGCCGAATTGTTCCCGGACACAGATCACCTCAACTGGTTCGGAGAGAGCCTCTCGGGTGCGGAGAGCGGTCTTAATCTATGCATTCTCAAGCAATCAACAGCAAGCCTCGATGGACCATTTTCTGGACTTGGCGAAGTAGAACTCCCTTGTATGCACAGGCAGGAGGCGAGAACCGAACGGCTGCTACGTTCTGCCCGTAATCACATATCTGTAGGAGGCACCTGCGTGCGCGCCAGCACTCTTCCCCGGTACGGGGGCCCCGAAGAGCTCACCGTGGCCGAACTCCCCCGCCCCGCCGCCGGCCCCGGACAGATCCTGGTCAAGGTGGCCGCGGCGGCCGTGAACCCGGTCGACCTCCAGGTCCGTTCGGGCTCCAAGGCCGATCACATCCGCCTCGACTTCCCGATGACCCTCGGCTGGGACCTCTCCGGCACCGTGGAGGAGTGCGGCCCCGGGGTCGACCGCTTCGCCGCCGGGGACCGGGTCGTCGCCATGTCCGCCCAGATGGCCACCGGTGTCGGGACGTACGCGCAGTACGTCGCCCTCGACGCCGCCCTGGCCGCGCCGGCCCCCCGGGAGGCCGAACTCGCCCACGCGGCGGCACTGCCGCTCGGCGGGCTCACCGCCCACCAGGCGCTGGAGGTCCTCGACCCGCCGGCCGACGGCCCGCTGCTCGTCACCGGCGCGACCGGCTCGGTGGGCGGGTTCGCCGTCCAGCTGGCCGTCCACCGGGGCCTGCGCGTGCTCGCCTACGGCCGTCCCGGCGACGCCGAGCGGCTGCGCGCGCTGGGCGCCCACGAGGTGTACTCCAGCGAGCACCCCGTCCCGGCGGGGGCCGCCGCCTCGCTCCTGGAGACCGCCGGCATGCCCGCGGCGATCGCCGGGGTGCGCGACGGCGGGCGCGCCGTCTCGATCGTGCCGACGGCCCCGCCCGTGGCGGAGCGCGGCATCGAGGTGCGCATGTCGTACGTCGAGCAGGACGGGCGGCGTCTCGAAGAGCTGTCCGGCCTGGTCGACAAGGGCGTGCTCACCCTGCGCGTCGCCGAGACGTTCCCGCTGGCCGAGGCCGGCGAGGCGCACCGGCGGCTCGCGGCGGGCGGCGCGCGCGGAAAGCTGCTGATCGACCCCTGGGCCTGACCGGTCCCCGGGCCCGACCCGGCCGGTCCTGACCGGCCTCGGTCGGCCGAGGGTGACCGGCCCTGATCGGCCTCGTGATCACCGCGCCCCGCCCCACCGCCGCGCGGTGATCGCGAACCGGCCGCTCCGGGACGACCGGGTCCCGCCCGACCGCTCCGGAAGCCCCACGCTCCGCCCCACGCCCCGACTCGTGACGCGCCTCGCCGCACCCCCTCCGCGACGCGGCGCGTGACCCGACCCGTGACTTGGAAACAGCCATGCCGTTTGCCCTCTTCCCCTTGATGCTCTGCGTCTTCAGCGTCGGCAGCGCGGAACTGGTCGTGGCCGGTGTCCTGCCCGCCATCGCCGGCGACCTGGACGTCTCCCTGTCCGACGCGGGTCTGCTCGTCACGGCGTACGCGCTCGGCGTCGTGGTCCTCGGCCCGATCGTCACCCTCCTCAGCAGCCGGACTCCCCGCAAGCCGCTGCTGCTCGGCCTGATGGGCCTGTTCACGGCGAGCAACGTGCTCGCCGCGGTGGCCCCGAACTACGGGGTCCTGATGACCGCCCGCGTCCTGTCGGCGATCACCCACTGCACCCTGTTCGCGGTCTGCATCGTCGTGGCCGGCTCGCTGGCGCCGAAGGGCAAGGAGGCGTCCGCGGTCTCCCGGGTCGCCGTCGGCCTCAACCTCGCCACCGTGCTCGGTGTGCCGCTCGGCGTCCTCCTGGAGGAGCACTTCGGGTGGCGGTCGGCGTTCTGGAGCATCGCCGCCCTGAGCCTGATCGCGCTCGCCCTGGTGGCCTGGCTGCAGCCCGCCGTCCCCGTGCCGAGCGACGCCGGAGCCGCCGACGAGCTGCGCGTGCTGCGCAACCGCCGGGTGCAACTCGCCATCGTCATCACCGCGTTGGCGATGGCGGGCGTCTTCACCGCGTACACCTTCGTGAACCCGATCCTCACCGACATCGGCGGCTTCGACCCCAAGGCCGTCAGCTGGCTGCTGCTGCTCGTCGGCTGCGGCTCGCTCGTCGGCAACCTCGTCGGCGGCCGGCTGGCCGACCGGGCGCTGATGCCGTCCCTCGTCGGTGTCCTCGCGGTGCTCGGCGGCGTCCTCGCCCTGATGGCGATCGGCGGCCGGATCGGCTGGCTGCTCGTCGTCCTCCTCGTCGCCTTCGGCGCCGCGTACTTCGCCGTGATGCCGGGCCTCCAGGCGCGGATCCTCACGGCGGCCGGCGACGGAGCCCCCACGCTCGCCGTCGCCATCAACATCGGCGCCTTCAACATCGGCATCGCCTTCGGCGCCTGGTTCGGCGGTCAACTCCTCGGTCTGGACTTCGGGTTGCGGACGGTCATCGCCGCCTCCGCGGTCCTGTCCTGGCTCGCGATGACCGTCGCGGCCAGTGAGCTGCGCAAGGACCGGCGCGCCGCCCGTACCGCCCTCGCCACCGCCACCGCCGGCGCCGGCGCCGGTGTGTCCGCCCCGGCCGGCGTATCCACCACCACTCCGACTCCCGTCCCCGCCACGGCCGTTCCCGCCGCGGCCGACGTCTCCCACGACTGACGACCCACTGAAGGAGTAGCACGATGAGTGAGCTCACCCGGCGCAAGGTCCTGCGGCGTTCCGCCGTGGCGGGCGGTCTGGCCCTCGGCGCCTCGGTCCCGGCCATGGGCCTCGCCCAGGCCGCGCCCGCCCGCCCCCGGCCCACCATGCCCAACGGAGCCCCCGATCTCCCGGCGGTCACCATAAGACCCGCCGACGCCCGCTACCCGGAGCTGATACGCGGCACCAACCAGCGCTGGGTCGGCACCCCCGACTACGTCCGGCTCGTCTCCTCCGCCGACCAGGTCGTCGAGGCGGTACGGGAGGCCGTCGCCGCCGGCAAGCGGGTCGCGGTGCGCAGCGGCGGCCACTGCTACGAGGACTTCACCACCAACTCCGACGTCAAGGTCCTCATCGACCTGTCGCAGCTGACGGACGTGAGCTACGACGCCGACCAGCGGGTCTTCGTGGTGGAGCCCGGCGCCTGGCTGTCCAACGTCTACAGCATCCTGTTCAAGCGCTGGGGCGTCACCTTGCCCGGCGGTTCCTGCCCGTCGGTCGCGGCCGGCGGTCACATCGTCGGCGGCGGATACGGCGCGCTGTCGCGGATGTTCGGGCTCACCGTCGACCATCTGCACGGCGTCGAGGTCGTGACCGTCGCCCAGGACGGCACCGTCCGCAAGGTCGTCGCCACCCGGGACTCCGCCGACGCGAGCCTGCGCGACCTGTGGTGGGCGCACACCGGCGGGGGCGGCGGCAACTTCGGCATCGTCACCAAGTACCTGCTGCGTACGCCCGGCGCGACCGGCACCGACCCGTCGACGCTGCTCCCCCGGCCGCCGTCGGAGCTGCTCACCAGCACCGTCACCTGGTCCTGGGACGGCCTGACGCAGGCCGGCTTCAAGCGGCTGGTGCAGAACTACGGCGACTGGTTCGTCGCCCACGGCGGGCCGGACGCCTCCTGCCTCGACCTGTTCAGCCAGCTCAAGGTCTCCCACAAGTCGGCCGGCGTGATCACCATGGTCACCCAGATCGACGCCACCCGGCCCGGTGCCCAGGCCGACCTCGACGCGTTCATCGCGGCGGTCGGCGCGGGTGTGCCCGTCACCCCGCAGGGTGTCACCCAGCGGCTCCCGTTCCTGCACGCCACCAAGTGGCCGGGCTTCGCGGGCGGCGATCCGACGCTGCGGTTCGAGGACAAGTCCGCCTATATGCGGGCGAGTTTCCCCGACGACCAGCTGACCGCGGCGTACCACCACCTGACCCGCACCGACTACTCCAACTCCGGCGCACTGCTGCTCATCGCCGGCTACGGCGGCCGGATCAACGCCGTCGCGCCGAGCGCGACCGCCGTGGCCCAGCGCGACTCGGTGCTGAAGCTCCAGTACCTCGCGTTCTGGCAGGACCCCGCCGAGGACGCCCGACACCTCGGCTGGGTACGGGAGTTCTACCGGGACGTCTACGCCGCGACCGGCGGCGTGCCCGCGCCGAGCCGTGTCAACGACGGCTGCTTCGTCAACTACGCGGACGTCGACCTCGGCGACCCGGCGCTCAACACCTCGACGACGCCCTGGTACGCGCTCTACTACAAGGACAACTACCCGCGTCTGCAGCGGGTGAAGTCCGCCTGGGACCCGCGCGGCATCCTGCGCCACGCCCAGTCCGTCGAACCGGCCACCCTCCGGACCTCCTGACGCCCGAGGCCCGCCGGGGCCCGTGACGTCCCCGCCCCGGCGGACCCGCGATCCTTCGCGGTCCGCCGGGCCCCCTGACTTCCGCGGCCCGTCCGGCGGGCCGCGGCGCCGCACCGGTCTCCCCCGGCGCGGCATCCCCCACCTGCACGACAGCAAGCTAGGAGAGAGCCATGCCTTTCGCTTCCACGAACGGCTCCAAGGTGGAGTACTTCGAGACCGGCACCGGCCCCGGTCTCGTCCTGGTCCACGGCACGGGCGGCGACGCCGGTACCTACGACCACCTGCGCGACACCTTCAGTGACCGCCGTACCGTCGTCGTCCCCAACTACTCGGGCAGCGGCGCCACCGAGGACGAGGGCGGCCCGCTGACCCTGGACCTGCTCATCGAGCAGATCGGTGCCGCGATCGAGGACAGCAGCGCCGAGGGCCCGGTCGACCTGCTCGGCTGGTCGCAGGGCGCGCTCGCCGTCGCCGCCTTCGCCGCCAAGCACCCGGAGAAGGTGCGCCGTCTGGTGCTGCTCGCCGGCTGGATCAAGAACGACGCCCGCCAGGAGCTGTTCTTCGACCTGTGGGACCGGCTCGACAAGCTCGACCATGAGACCTTCGGCCGCTTCCTCCAGCTGAACGGCTGGACCACCACCCAGGTGAACGCCCTCGGTGTCGCGGGCGTCGAGGAGATGGTCTCGGGCGGCATCCCGTCGGGCATCGGCCGGCAGATCGCGCTCAACCTGGAGCTCGACCTCACCGACCACCTGCCCCGGATCACCGTGCCCACCCTGGTGATCGGCGCCACGCACGACCGGATGATCCCGGTCGCGCACTCCCGTGAGCTGCACGCGGCGATCAAGGGCAGCCGGTACGCCGAGCTGGACGCGGGTCACTTCGCGGTCTTCGAGAAGCCGGCCGAACTGGCCGAGCTGCTCGAGGAGTTCCTGGAGGGCGACGCGGCCTGACGCGTCGGGTCGGGACGGGGCGCGCCGGGCCGGGCGTACGTCATGCCGTACGTATGCCGTACGTATGCCGTACGTATGCCGTACGTATGCCGTACGTATGCCGTACGTATGCCGTACGTACGGCATGGGCCGGGCGCGACCATCCGTACGAGGCCCCGGCGGGGGTGGCGCAGGCCGCCCCCGGCGGGGCTTTCGCGTGGCCGGGTACGGAAGGGGGCGCTTCGACGAGGAGGCGCTTGGAGGGAGCGGCCGCTCAGCGTGCCGGGGTCGCGGGGACGTGCCGCAGCCGGTTGACCAGCGACGCCGTCTCCGGTTCGAAGGCGGCCAGGTCGAGCGCGAGCGCGAGTTCACGGGCGAAGGTGTCCTGCGCCTGCGCGACCAGCTTGCGGCCGTCCGCGGTGAGGTGCGCGAACATCACCCGGCGGTCCTCCTCGCCGACCGTACGGGCGACCAGGCCCTCGTTCTCCAGACGGCCGACCAGCCGGCTCATCGTGGACTGGCTCGACCCCACCGAGTCGGCGAGCTCCTGCATCCGCAGCGCTCCGCGCCCGAGGACGGACAGGGCGGTGAACTCGGAGGCCGTGACGCCGTGTTGGCGCTGGAGCTTCTTGTCGAGCTTCATGCTGACCCCGTTCACCAGGAGCAGGAGCTGCCTCCACAGTTCGAGTTCGCCACTGAGTCGCCCGCGCGCGGCCGTCGCCATGCCGTCTTCACCGTCCTGTCCTCACCTGCGCCCGGACATCGGCCTCGCCGAGGCGGCCCCACGCCTCGCCCTTCCGTACCGGCACAGCAGTGAATACTTGCCTTTGCAAGCATAGGTCAGCACGTGTCCCATGAACAGAGTGTGACGGCCGGAGAAGAGCCGGTGCACCCTCGGTACGGATGCGCCGGCTCGTTCTCGGGCCCGGTCGGTCCGGTCCGGGGTCCGGCCCCGGCCCGGGGATCAGCCGTTGCCCGCCGTCACGGGCCGCTTGGCCCCCTTGGCTCCCTTGGCCCCGTCGACTCCCTTGGCTCCCTTGGCTCCCTTGGCCGCGGCGGGCCGCCGCTCGGACCGGGGCTTGGCGAAGTGCCGCATCATCGGCATCTCGACGCCCTTGTGCAGCAGCCACGCGGCCCCCAGGCACACCGCGAAGTACAGGGCCATGACGCCGAGTCCGCCGGCGAAGCCGAAGTGGCGGGTCTCGCCGATCAGTGAACGCACGTACACCAGCAGCACGTTGTGCACGATGTAGAAGGCGAACGACACCTCACCGAGCCACACCATCACCCGGCCCCGGAACGGCGAGCGCTCCCCGCGCAGGTCGTTGCTCGCGACGGCCGGGATGAGCAGCGCGAACGGGACGAGCGCCGCCGCGTTGAGCCCGAAGAGCCAGGGGGTGGTGTTGGCGATCGCGTACCCGACGACGACCAGGCCGCACGCGGGCAGCATCCCCAGGTTGATCCAGCGGCCGGTCATCAGGATGCGGGCCATCACGATGCCCAGGACGAAGTCGAGGGTGCGCACCGGCGGCAGCATGTAGACGGCCCAGTACTGGATCTCGGAGACCGGGAAGCCGTTGGACATGGTGCCGTTCGGCAGCAGGAGGTAGCCGAGGGCCGGGATCGCGGTGATCACGACGGCGAGCCCGGCGGCCCAGGCCCACAGCCGCTCGGGCCGTATCCGCGCGATCCAGCGGTGCAGCAGCGGGAAGCAGAGGTAGAAGAAGACCTCGCAGGACAGCGACCAGCTGGGCGGGTTGATGCTCAGGTACGTGTGGTACTTCGGGATCCACGTCTGCAGCAGGAGCAGGTTGGGCAGCCACTGCTGCCAGGTCGCGGTGGCCGCCGCGAACAGCACCATCGCGCCGATCCAGCCGGCCACGTGGCTCGGGTAGAGCTTGACGAGACGGCGGCGCCAGAACCGGCGGGGGGTGTCGTTCGGGCGCGCCGAGTACGTCAGTACGAAGCCGCTGAGCAGGAAGAAGAAGGTGACGCCCATCCACCCCGTCTTGCTCGCGGCGGCGTGGAAGAAGTCCGAGACGCCGCCGCTGAAGGGGTTGAGAGGCGGCTCTGTCGTCAGGGACGCGTGGAAGAGGAAGACCATGACCGCGGCGATGAAACGCAGTCCGGTCAGCGAGGGGAGGCGGGTGAAGCCCTCGGGTCTGGGCGTGGGGGCGTGGAGTTCGGTGCGGGGTGGGGCGACGTTCGCCGCCATGGGGACCTCCGGTGGGTCGGGTCGGGTCGGTGAGTGAGGGGTGCGCCCGTACGTGAGCGGGTGGTGGTGGGGGAAGGTGGGGATCTCGGCGGCGACTCACCGCCTCTACTTGCATCCCGATGCAAGAGTCAGTCGTGCGCCACGGGGAGAGGGCCGGGCGCGGGTACGGGTGCCGGTGTCGGCGCGGGCGCCGGTACGGGCGCGGGTACGGGTACGGGTACGGGTGCCGGTGTAGGCGCCGGTACGGACGCGGGTACGGGTGCCGGTGTCGGCGCCGGTACGGACGCGGCGCGGCGTTTCCTGCGGGCCGCCGCCGTTCCCGCCTCCAGGTCCCGCTGGATCGCGTCGAACGAGCGGTTCTTCGTCTCGGGGACCACGCGCAGCACGAACACCAGGGCCGCGACGCAGACCGCCGCGAAGAACCAGAAGACGGCTGCCTCGCCGAGCACATCGGCCGCGGGCAGGAAGAGCTGTCCGACGACGAAGTTGGCCGCCCAGTTGACGAGCGCGCACAGCGCGGCCCCCCGGGCCCGTACGGCGGGCGGGAAGACCTCCGCCGACAGGATCCAGAACACCGGGCCGATGCCGACCGCGAACGCGGACACGTACAGCCCCATGGAGACCAGGCTGACCAGGTGCGAGGCCCCGCCGAACACCCCGTTCAGGGCGAAACCGAGCGGGACGAGCGCCACCGCCATGCCCACCAGCGAGCCCACCAGCAGCGGCTTGCGGCCCGCCCGGTCCACCAGCGGGATCGCGGCGACGGTCATCAGCAGGTTGGCCACGCCGATGGCGACGGAATACATGATCGAGTTGGTGGCCGGCAGGCCCGCCCGGCTCATGATGCTGGGGGCGTAGTAGATGATCGTGTTGATCCCGGCGAACTGCTGCACCGCGCCGATCGTCAGGCCGATCAACAGGGCGCGTCGTACGACGGGTTCGGAGAGCATCCCGCGCGGAGCGGACCGGACCGGCTCGCCGGCCGCCTCGCGCCCTGGCGCCCCGTTCCCGTTCCCGCTCCCGCTCCCGTCCGCCCGCTCGCGCTGCCGCCGGGCCTCCCACACCGGGCTCTCGGGTACGAAGAAGAGGCCGATCAGCATCACGACGGACGGGACCAGGCCCGCGCCGAACATCGCGCGCCAGTCGGCGTCCCCGGCGAACCAGAGGTTGATCAGGTACGAGACCAGGATGCCCGCGGTGAGCATGATCTGGTTCACGGTGATGAGCCGCCCGCGCAGCCGCGCCGGGGCCACCTCGGCCAGGTAGAGCGGGACGAGCGAGGACGCCGAGCCCACGGCGAGCCCGAGGACCACTCGCGCGGCCACCAGGGTCCAGAAGCCGGCCGACACCGTGGCGAGCAGCAGCCCGAGGGTGAAGGTGACGGCGACGGCGATCAGCGTCCGCCGCCTCCCCCACCGGTCGGCGAGCCTCCCGCTCCACAGCGCGCCGGCCGCCGCGCCGAGGAGCAACGAGGAGATCACCGCGCCCTCTTGGAAGGAGGTCAGCTGGAAGTCGTCCTTGAGGAACAGCAGGGCGCCGGAGACGACGCCCGTGTCGAAGCCGAAGAGCAGCCCGCCGAGGACGACGACGCCCACGGTTAGTGTCAACCGCCATGCCGGCAGCCGGAATTCGGGTGGGGCGGGCGGCTCGCTCCCGCCGGATGGCGCGGGTGGTGCGGGTGGCCGCCCGGGCGGCCCTGTCGTCTCGTCGATGTGCACGGTCACCGGTGTCACTCGCTTTCCGAGTACGTGTGGTTCGCCTCTGTCTCGTTCGTTGCCTGGGTCTCTGCTGGTGGCTCTACTTGCGTCTCTGCTGGTGTCTCTGCTTGCCGTTTTCCGTACGAAGAGATCCGGGTGCCCCGAGGGCTCATGTCTCGGGGCACCCGGTCGTACTCACACCCCGTATCTCGCCCGGTAGAGGGCGAATCGGGTGGTCAACTCCCGCCGCGACAGGCCGAATTCGGACGGCTGGAAGAGCCGTGCGCGGCGTGCCTCGCGGGCCGTCCCGTCGACGAAGGTCGACACGACGCGGTCGAACATCGGTGTCGCGGTGACCCCCGCGAAGGCCAGGACGGTCCGCACCTGTCCGGCCGGGTCCGCGAGCAGGTCGGCGAAGCGGACGTCGAGCAGCCGGCCCCGGGGGACGTCGGTCCGGGCCCGCTCGGCCGCCACGACATGGCGCTCGACCCGGTCCGCCCACTCCGGCCCGGCCGGCCGCACCCGGTGGGCCGTGCGCGCGCGCAGGGCCGTGGCGATCCCGGCGCACGCGGCGACGGTGTCCGCCGGGTCGCGGTGCACCTGGATCACCTTGGCGTCGGGATAGACGCGGAGCAGCTGCTTCAGATAGCGGGCGTGGAAGGAGTCGCGCAGCACCAGCCGGGGGGCCGCGATCCGCCAGGTGACCGCCTGGATCTGGGCCCGGTGGAAGGCGTACGCCTCGGTCGTGTCCGCCGTCTCCAGCCACGCGGCGTAGCCGGGCACCCGCCAGTACAGCGTCGCCGCCATGCCGTGGAAGGCGTTGCCGAGCAGCCGGTGGCAGCCGCCGGGGCGGGTGGGGCCGAGGAGCAATCCGGAGCCCCGTCCGGCGGTGGCGCGCGCCGGGTCCCGTACGACGCCCATGGCGCGGTCCAGCGCGGCGCGGCGCTGCCGGAGGCCCGCGGGCCGGGCCGCGGGGGGGGGGGGGGGCGCCCCGGGGGGGGCGGGGGGGC